>DASZWW010000181.1:0-27137 GCA_035546175.1 Polyangia bacterium | reverse complement strand
CCGCCCGCGCCCGAGACGCCGCCGCCGATGCCGGCCGTCACGCCGCCGCCCGGGCTCACGGCGCCGCCGCCGCCGGCCGCCGATCACCACGCCATGATCCGCGCGGGCGAGATCACCGCCGTCGCGGGCGTCGGCGCCTTCATCGTCGGGGCGGCCTTCGGCGGGTTCGCCGTCGGGGCCGCGAACGACGTCGACAACGCCGCCAAGAACGGGCAGGCCTTCGACCCGGCCGTCGAGAAGCGCGGCAAGAACGATCAGGCCCTCGAGGCGGTGTTCATGACCGTGGGCGCGCTCGGGGCCGCGACCGGCGCCGTGCTCTTCTTCTACGGCCGGCACCTCGACGCGCAGGAGCGCGTGTCGGTGACGCCGGTGGCGACCTCGACCGGCGGCGGCGCCGCGCTGCGGGTGACCTTCTGATGGGCGAGACGCGCAAGGAGATCAAGTCATCGGGCGCGCTCGGGCTCGTGGCCCTCGCGGCCCTCGTGCTCGGCGCCGTGCGGTGCGGCTACTCTCCGAACTTCCCGAATGGCACGCTCAAGTGCTCCGTGAGCGAGCGCTCGTGCCCCGAGGGCTATGCCTGCGACACGGCCTCGGACACCTGCTTCAAGAACGGCGAGCTCCCGGGCCAGGGTGGATCGTCAGGCGCCGGCGGCAAGGCCGGCGCGGCCGGATCGGCCGGCGCGACCGGATCGGGCGGCGCGGCCGGCGCGATGGGCACGGCCGGCGCCGGTGGGCACGGCGGCTCGGCGGGCTCGACGGGCGTCGCCGGCGCGACGGGCACGGCCGGCGCGGGCGGCCAGAAAGGCCCGCCCTGCGCGGGCACGTGCACGATCAAGATCGACGCGACCTTGATGAACGCCAACGCGGCCTCTCCGGACAGCAAGTTCGTCGGGCACTGGGTCTACAACGCCAACAGCACGGAGACGGTCACGTGCAGCGACGGGTCGGACAACATGACCGATCTCATGGGCGACTTCGTCGACGTGACGATCTCGGGCGGCGTCCTCACGGGGAGCTACTTCTGCAACTGGAGCCTCACCGTCGGCCCCGCGGGCAACGCGACCATCATCAAGCCGGGCCAGAGCTGCTCCCGGAACGTCACCGACAAGAACACGGGCACGACGCACTTCACCTGGCACGGCACGACGTTCACCTTCAGAACCGACGACAGCAAGACCGGCACGTTGAACGCGGCGATCGGCGTCGACTACATCGACGATCCGGCGGCGACGGGCTGCGCGCTCTGACGCGCCTAAGCTCTGGTTTGGCTAGGGCGTTTCCCGTATAAAGGACGGTCATGAGCGCTGACGGCGCGGCTCCTTTCGCAGGCAACAGACTCCCGATCGCGATCGAGGAGGAGATGAAGTCCGCGTTCATGGATTACGCCATGAGCGTCATCGTCTCGCGCGCCCTCCCGGACGTGCGCGACGGCTTGAAGCCGGTGCACCGCCGCATCCTCTACACGCAGCAGCAGATGAACAACGTGTGGAACCGCGCGTACATCAAGTGCGCGCGCGTCGTCGGGGACGTCCTCGGCAAGTTCCACCCGCACGGCGACACGGCCGCCTACGACGCGCTCGTGCGCCTCGCCCAGGACTTCGCGATGCGCTACATGCTCGTCGACGGCCAGGGCAACTTCGGCTCGATCGACGGCGATCCGCCCGCCGCCTACCGGTACACCGAGTGCCGCATGCGCAAGATCGGCGGCGAGCTGCTGGCCGACATCGAGAAGGAGACCGTCGACTTCCAGCCGAACTACGACGACAAGGAGGTCGAGCCGACCGTCCTGCCGGCGCGGTTCCCGAACCTGCTCGTCAACGGCGCGGCCGGCATCGCCGTGGGCATGGCCACCAACATCCCGCCGCACAACCTGGGCGAGATCATCGACGCGACGATCCTGGTCATCAAGAACCCCGACGTGTCGTTCGAGGAGCTCTGCGCCGTCGTGCCGGGGCCGGACTTCCCCACGGGCGGCTACATCTGCGGGCGCGCCGGCATCCGCGCGGCCTACGCCACGGGCCGCGGCGCCGTCCTCATGCGCGCCAAGACGGAGATCGAGGAGCACCCCAAGACCGGCCGCAAGTCGCTCATCACGACGGAGATCCCCTACCAGGTCAACAAGGCGCGGCTCATCGAGAAGATCGCCGAGCTCGTCCGCGAGAAGCGGATCGAGGGCATCGCCGACATCCGCGACGAGTCGGATCGCCAGGGCATGCGCATGGTGATCGATCTCAAGAAGGACGCCGTCCCGGAGATCGTCCGCAACAACCTGTGGAAGATGACGCCGCTGCAGGAGTCGTTCGGCATCAACATGCTGGCGATCGTCGAGGGCAAGCCGAAGATCCTGTCGCTCAAGGAGGCCCTCACGCACTTCGTCGCGCACCGGCGCGACGTCGTGACGCGGCGGACGCAGTTCGACCTGCGCGAGGCCCGCGAGCGGATGCACATCCTCGAGGGCCTCAAGATCGCCGTCGACAACATCGACGCGGTCATCGACCTCATCCGCAGCTCGAAGGACACGGAGGCCGCCAAGGCCGGGTTGCAGGAGACCTTCGATCTGTCGGCCCGGCAGGCGCAGGCCATCCTGGACATGCGCCTCGCCAAGCTGACCGGCCTCGAGCGCGAGGCGCTCATCGCCGAGATGAAGCAGGTGGGCCTCCTCATCGCGCGGCTCGAGGAGATCCTGGGGAGCGACGCCGTCCTCATGTCGGTCGTGACGACCGAGCTCGAGGAGATCAAGAGCGAGTACGGCGACGCGCGGCGCACCGAGATCCAGGACGTCGAGGGCGAGATCGAGATCGAGGACATGATCGCCCCCGAGGAGATGGTGGTCACCGTCACCCACGGCGGCTACGTCAAGCGCAACGCCAAGTCGCTCTACAAGGCGCAGCGGCGCGGCGGGCGGGGGATCACGGGCGCGGCCACGCACGAGGAGGACTTCGTCGCGCAGCTCTTCGTGGCGTCGACGCACGACACGATCCTCATGCTCACCAACAAGGGCCGCGCCTACACGAAGAAGGTCTGGGAGGTCCCGCAGGCGGGCCGCACGGCCAAGGGCAAGGCCTTCATCAACCTCGTGCCGCTGCAGGACGGCGAGCGCGTCGTGGCGCTCCTGCCGGTCCGCGAGTTCTCCGAGGGCGCCTTCGTCGTCATGGTGACGCGCAAGGGGATGATCAAGAAGACGTCGCTCAACGCGTTCTCGGCGGTGCGCGCGTCCGGCATCATCGCCCTCGGCATCGCCGACGACGACGACCTCGTGAGCGTGCGCATCACCGAGGGCTCGTCCGACATCCTCATCGGCACGCGCAACGGCTGGGCCATCCGCTTCCAAGAGGAGAAGGTCCGCCCCATGGGCCGCACGGCGCGCGGCGTGCGCGGCATCCGCCTGCGCGAGGGCGACGACCAGGTGGTGGGCATGGCCGTGCTGCCGCGCGAGGAGCCCGCCACGCTGCTCACCGTCTGCGAGCGCGGCTACGGCAAGCGCACCCCCACCTCCGACTACCCCACCAAGAACCGCGGCGGCAAGGGCGTCATCACGATCAAGACGACCGAGCGCAACGGCAAGGTCGTCAACCTGCGCCTCGTCACCAACGACGACGACCTCATGCTCATCACCGACGGCGGCAAGCTCATCCGCATGCCCGTCGACGGCATCCCCACCATCGGCCGCAACACCCAGGGCGTGCGCCTCATCCGCCTCGAGGAGGCCGAGAAGGTGGTCGCCATGGAGCGCCTCGCGGAGAAGGAGGAGGGCGAGACCGAGGTCGCGCCCGAGGTCGCGGCGGCGCGCGCCGAGCAGCAGTCGCAGCCGCTCGTCGCGGAGGATCTGGGCGAGGAGGCGGTGGCCGACGAAGAGGACGAGGACGAGGGCGACGAGGGCGACGGCGAGGGCAACGGCGGGGACAAGGACAGCTAGCGGATGGCCACGAACCCAGGCCCCAAGCGCCCGCGCTCCATCGCCCTCTTCGAGCGCGCGCAGCGGCTGTTCCCCGGCGGCGTGAACTCGCCCGTGCGCGCGTTCAAGGCCGTGGGCGGCTCGCCCGTCTTCCTGCAGCGAGGCATCGGGCCCTACGTCTACGACGTGGACGGGAACCGCTACGTCGACTTCGTCTGCTCGTGGGGGCCGCTCGTGCTCGGCCACGCCGACCCCGACGTCATCGCGGCCATCGTCCACACGGCCGCCTCCGGCACGACCTTCGGCGCGCCCACGCTGCGCGAGATCGAGCTCGCCGAGCTCATCCAGTTCATGATGCCCTCGATGGAGAAGATGCGCTTCGTCTCCTCGGGCACGGAGGCGGGCATGTCGGCGCTGCGTGCGGCGCGCGGCTTCACGAAGCGCGACAAGTTCATCAAGATCGACGGCGGCTATCACGGGCACGCCGACAGCCTCCTCGCGGCGGCGGGCTCGGGCGCCGTGACGCTCGGGCTGCCCGGCTCGGCGGGCGTCCCCAAGGGCGCCGTGGCCGACACGATCGTCGTCCCCTTCAACGACCTCGACGCCATGAAGGCGGCCTTCGACGAGAACAAGGGCCAGATCGCCGCCGTCATCCTCGAGCCCATTCCCGCGAACATGGGCGTCGTGCTGCCGCGGCCCGCCTACCTGCCCGTGCTGCGCTCGATCTGCGACGAGCACGGCGCGCTCCTCATCTTCGACGAGGTCATCACGGGGTTCCGCGTCGCCCGCGGCGGCGCGCAGCAGCTCTTCGGCGTGCGCCCCGACCTGACCTGCCTCGGCAAGATCGTGGGCGGCGGCCTGCCCCTCGGCGTGTACGGGGGCCGCGCCGACGTCATGGACGTCGTCGCGCCCATGGGCCCCGTCTACCAGGCCGGCACGCTCTCCGGGAACCCCGTGGCCGTCGCCGCGGGCCTGGCGACGCTCAAGCGCCTCGACGAGCGCGCCTTCATCGCGCTCGAGGGGCTGGGCCGCGGCCTCGAGGACGAGCTGGCGCGGGCCGTCCGCCGCTCGGGCGCCAAGGCGCGCGTCCAGCGCGTCGGCTCGGCCTTCACGCTCTTCTTCACGACCGAGGAGGTCGTGGATCTGGCCTCCGCCAAGAAGGCCGACACGGCCCAGTACGCCAAGTTCTTCCACGGCATGCTCGAGCGCGGCTTCCTGCTGCCCCCCGCCCAGTTCGAGGCGGCCTTCGTCTCGATGGCGCACACCCTCGAGGACGTCCAGGGCTTCGTCACGGCCGCCAAGGAAGTCCTGACCCAGATGAAAGACTCTGCCCCCGCTCCGTGAGGGGTTTCAGGGATGCCCCCGCTTGATAAAAGGGGCCCGGCGTGATAACGAGCGCACGCCATTGATCGCGACAAGCAACAGTTCCGGATGGCGCTCGTCTGGGCCGTCTCGCTCGGCGCCGAGCTCTTCGTCTACTTCTGGCTCGGCTTCGACGTCGCGCCCAAGGCCGACCACCACTTCCACACCGAACCCGTCCTCAAGATCCTCGGCCTCATCATAGGCATCGGCTGCCCGATCAACGCCCTCGTCCGCGTCGTCCGCGAGTACAACAAGCAAAGCGAGCGGAAGGACGAGAGAGACCACGATGACCAACACCAACCCCCACACGGCTGACCTCGAGGCGCGCGCGCGCGGCCTCGCGATCGTCGTGGGCGGCGCGGTGGTCGTCGCCTCGGCGCTCGCGTGGGGCATGCCGGGGCTCGTGGCGGCCGCCGCGGGCGCGACGCTCTCCATCATCAACGTCTTCGTCCTGACGCGCTTCGCGAGCCGCGCCGTCGCCATCGCCGCCGCGGGGGGCCCCAACACGGCCATCGTGCGGCTGACCTCGGCCCTCGGCCTCAAGACGATCGCGCTGCTCGTCGTCGTGTGGGTCATCTGCAAGACCTCGCACCTGGCCTTGCTGCCGCTGGCGCTCGGCCTCCTCGTCACGGTCATCTGTCTGCTCGGCGCCGGGCTCGTGACGAGCCTGCGCGAGGAGGCCTCGGAGTAAGCAATGGGACCGCACGGCACCTGGTTCGACTTCATCCCCGGCATCAAGGGCCTCGAGCACCAGCTCCACGGCCCGCTCGCCCGCGACTGGACGTGGCAGTCGCTCCAGGCGACGCACTTCGAGATCACGCACGTGCTGATCGCGGCGCTCGTCGTGCTGCTGATCGCGGCCGGCGCCTTCGCCTACGCGTCGTCGGTGCGCCGGCTGGGTGACGAGGCGATCCTCCCGCCCGCCAAGCTCGGCACGCGGGCCATCTTCGAGGGGCTCGCCGACATGGTCTTCGGCCTGCTCGAGGGCGTCATGGGCGCGAAGAACGCGCGCAAGTACCTGCCGTTCCTCGGCTCGTTCTTCGTGTTCATCCTCTTCTCGAACCTCATCTCGCTCGTGCCGGGCTTCCGCGCGCCCACCGACACGCTGAAGACGAACTTCGGCCTCGCCGTGCTCGTCTTCCTCGCGACGCACGTCCTCGGCTTCAAGGAGCACGGGGTTCACTACCTCGAGCAGTTCACGGGGCACCTGCCCCTCAAGAGCCCGCTCGTCGTCCTCGTGCCGCTCATGTTCGTCATCGAGGTCATCAGCCACTTCATCCGGCCGGTGATCCTCTCGATCCGCCTCATGGCGAACATGTTCGCCGACCACGCCGTCGTGAGCGTGTTCTTCGGGCTCGTGCCCTTCCTCGTGCCCGTGCCGCTCATGCTCCTGGGCGTCTTCGTCTCGTTCGTCCAGGCCCTCGTCTTCACGCTCCTGTCCGCCACCTACATCAGTCTCGCCGTCGCTCACGAAGAGCACTAAGAGTCAGCACCACCCAAGGAGGAACCTCAGTCATGTCTCGCATCTTCAAGCTCCTGCCCGCGGCGTTCACCGGCGCCGTCCTCTCTCTCGCCAGCACGGCGGCTCTCGCGCAATCGAACGGCGCCGGCGCGGGCGGCGGTGGCTCGCGCGAGCTCGGCCTCGCCATCGGCGCCGGCCTCGCGGTCGGCCTGGCGGCGCTCGGCGGCGGCCTCGGTCAGGGCCGCTCGGCCTCCGCGGCGCTCGAGGGCATCGCGCGCAACCCGCAGGCCTCCGGCAAGATCTTCACGCCGATGATCATCGCGCTGGCGCTCACGGAGTCGCTCGTGCTCCTGGGCTTCCTCATCGCCAACGGTCTGTCGGGGAAGATCGGGGGCTAGCGCTTCGCTTCGCGGAAGGGGCTTCGCCCCTCCCGCGGGCCCTCCCCATTGCTTGACAAGGTGAGCCGGCGCGCGCCCTCACCGCGCCTCTCGTCGATAAATCACCGTTGAAAGAGTAGGCTCTCCGGCTCATGGCCATTTCTTGCGGGATCGTGGGCTTGCCCAACGTGGGGAAGTCGACGCTCTTCAACGCCCTGTCGGCGGCGGGGGCGGCGGTCGCCAACTATCCGTTCTGCACGATCGAGCCGAACGTCGGCGTCGTGCCCGTGCCGGACGCGCGCCTCGACGCGCTGGTCGCGCTCTACAAGCCGAAGTCGGTCGTCGCCGCGACGGTGAACTTCGTCGACATCGCTGGGCTCGTGCGCGGGGCGTCGAAGGGCGAGGGGCTGGGCAACCAGTTCCTGGCCAACATCCGCGAGACCGACGCCATCGCCCACGTCGTGCGGTGCTTCGAGGACGACAACGTCATCCACGTCGAGGGGCGCGTCGATCCGGTGGCCGACGTCGGCACCATCGACACCGAGCTCTGCCTCAAGGACCTCGAGGCCGTCGACAAGCGCATCGAGCGCGCGAAGAAGGCGCAGAAGGCCGGCCAGGGCACGCCCGCGGCGAAGGCCGAGCAGGTCGTGCTCGAGCTCTGCGAGCGGCTCCGCGCGGGCCTCGACGCCGGCAAGCCCGCGCGCGCCCAGGGGCTCGACGAGGAGCAGAAGGCGCTCGTCAAGGACGCGGGCCTGCTCACGCTCAAGAAGGTCTTCTACGTCGCGAACGTCGCGGAGAAGCAGCTCGCCTCGGTCGACTCCGACAAGTACGTGTCGGCCCTGCGCGAGCACGCCCAGGCCGAGGGGGCGCCCGTCGTCGTGATCTGCGCGGCCGCCGAGGCGGAGATCGCCGGCCTCGACGCCGCCGACCGCCCCGCCTTCCTCGAGAGCCTCGGCCTCAAGGAGCCCGGCCTGCACGCCGTCGCCCGCACCGCGTACCAGATCCTCGACCTCATCACCTTCCTCACGGCGGGCCCCGACGAGTGCCGCGCCTGGACCGTCAAGCGCGGCGCGAAGGCGCCCCAGGCGGCGGGCGTCATCCACACCGACTTCGAGCGCGGCTTCATCAAGGCCGAGGTCATCTGGTGGGAGGACCTGATCAAGCTCGGCTCCGAGGCCGCCTGTCGGGCCAACGCCAAGCTCGCCCTCGAGGGCAAGGACTACGTGGTCCGCGACGGCGACGTCATCCACTTCAAGTTCAACGTCTAGTCCGCGCGGCCCCCCGAGGCGCGCGCTCGCGCGCCCCTGGTCCTCCCCCAGCTTGGGTGCGAATCGTGCCCATCGTTTCGGGCCGAGGGGCACATGAGGTGGAGCCGCGCGGGTGATCCTCGCCGAGGACGTGGGCGAGGCTCCGACGACGACGGTGCCGCACCGCAACGTCGAGGTCGAGGTGCACCTCGCGCCCGCGCCGATGTAGCATCGGGGTCCGCCCCACGCGGATCCCGACGTGAAGACTCTCCGCTGGCCGAGCGCTCGGCTCCTCCCCCTCGCCTTCCTTCCGCCGCTGGCGCTCGCGCTCGGCGCCTGCACGCCGCCCCCGGAGACGGGCCGGATCGAGGATCCGTACGGGTCCGTGGTCTGGCACCCCGGCAACTGGACGGTCGTCTGGAGCGACGAGTTCGACGGCGCCGCCGACGCCCCGCCGGATCCGACGAAGTGGTCCTACGAGACCGGCGGCTGGGGGTGGGGCAACAAGGAGCTCCAGAACTACACCGACAGCCCGACGAACGGCGCCCTCGACGGCAACGGCCACCTCGTCATCACGGCGCGCGCCGAGATGTCGGGCACCAACGCCTACACCTCGGCGCGGCTGACGACGAAGGGACACTTCTCCCGCACGTACGGCCGCTTCGAGGCGCGCATGCGCCTCGCGACCGGCGCCGGCCTCTGGCCCGCGTTCTGGATCATGGGCGACGACATCGACACGGTCGGCTGGCCCAGCTGCGGCGAGATGGACATCGTCGAGGAGAGCGGCAGCAACCCGGCCGCCGTCGCGGGCTCGGTGCACGGCCCCGTGGGCAAGGGTCCGCCGGCCCTCGACGCCCCCGCCTCGCGCTGGCTGGAGGTGCCCGGCGGCTCCGACGCCGACTTCCACGTCTACGCCGTGGAGTGGGACGCCGACAACATCGTGTTCCTGCTGGACGAGGTGCCGTACATGCAGATCACGCCGGCCCGCCGTCCGCTGTGGGTCTGGGACCACCCGTTCTTCATGATCGTCAACCTCGCCGTCGGCGGCCTCTTCCCGGGCCCGCCCAACGCGACCACCGTGTTCCCCGCGACGATCACCGTCGACTACGTGCGCGTCTCGGCGCGCGCGGGCGACGGAGGCGCGGGCGACGACGCTCCCTCTGACGACGCCGAGCCCTCGGACGGCGGCGGGCCGGACGCCGGCGCCGGCGATTAAAGCGGCCGCCTCGCCCGTCTCGGGCGGGGGCCGTCAGAACTTCGACGTGACGGCCATGAACGTCATCTTGTCGTTCGTCTCGCGGAGGCGCCCGGAGAGCGTGCGCACGAACGACCAGAGGAGATCGTAGGCGAGGTCGCGGTCGACGAAGAGCAGGTCCTCGAGGTCCTCCTTGCGGATGACGAAGAGGCGGCAGGCCTCGTGCGCGCGCGCGTCGGCGCTGCGGGGGAAGTCGTCGATGAGGGCCATCTCGCCGAAGTGGTTGCCGGCCCTGAGCACGGCGAGCGCCTCCTCACCCATGCCGGGCACCGTGCGGCTGATGCGCACGGCGCCGCTGATGATGAGGTAGACCTTCTCGCCGACGGCGCCCTCCTTGAAGATGAGGGCGTCGGGGGCGTAGTCCTCCTCCAGCCCGAGCGTCGCGATGCGCCGCAGGTAGGTCGGCTGCAGCGACGAGAACAGGCCGATCTTCGAGAGCAGCTCGATGGCCTTCTCGGGCGGGATCGACGTCTGCGCGATGGGCCCGGAAGGCGCGTCACGCGTCGGCGCGGGCGTGCCCGAGGGGGCCGAGGTCGGGCTCGCGAGGCGCACACCCTCGCCGAGCCCGTCCAGGTTGAAGTCCGCCTCGCTCATCGGGGGCATTATGCCCGGGCCCCCGGCTCAGTGGGCCAGGAATCGCTCGGCGTCGATGGCCGCCATGCAGCCCGTCCCGGCCGCGGTGATGGCCTGGCGGTAGACGTGGTCGGCGACGTCGCCGCACGCGAAGACGCCGGGCACCTTCGTGGCGGTCGAGCCCGGCTTGACGAGCAGGTAGCCCGCCGCGTCCATGTCGAGCTGGCCCTGGAAGAGCTTCGAGTTCGGCTCGTGGCCGATGGCCACGAAGACGCCGCCGATGGGCATCTCGCGCACGCCGCCCGTGCGCGTGTCGCGCAGGCGCACGCCCGTGACGCCGGGCTTGGGCAGGTCGCCCAGGATCTCCTCGATGACGGCGTTGGTGATGAACGCGATCTTGGGGTTGCGCTGCGCGCGCTCGAGCATGATGCGCGAGGCGCGGAACTCGTCGCGGCGGTGGACGATCGTCACCTTGGGCGCGAAGCGCGTGAGGAACGTCGCCTCCTCCATGGCCGTGTCGCCGCCGCCCACGACGATGAGCTCGCGCCCGCGGAAGAGCGCGCCGTCGCAGGTCGCGCAGGCCGAGAGGCCGTAGTTCTGGAACTTCTGCTCCGAGGGGATGCCGAGCCACTTCGCCGACGCGCCCGTCGCGATGATGACCGTGTCGGCGTCGAGCTCGCCCTCCGTCGACGTGACGTGAAAGGGGCGCTTCGACAGATCGACGGCCGTGACGTCGGCCGTGATGATCTTCGTGCCGAAGCGCGCACCCTGCGCCTTGAACAGCTCCATGAGCTCCGGTCCCTGCACGCCGTGGGGGAAGCCGGGGTAGTTCTCCACCTCGGTGGTGATCATGAGCTGCCCGCCGGGGAGGGTGAGCGGCTCGATGGTCGCGCCGCCGCCCTCGAAGAGCACCGGCTCGAGGTTGGCACGGCCCGCGTAGATCGCGGCCGTGTATCCCGCGGGGCCCGAGCCGATGATGGCGACCTTGGTGTGCTGGGGCAAAGAGGACATACGCGTTCTTATCCTTCTCTATTCGATGGTGTCGAGGGGCGTTTTGGTTTCACGCCCCGGCGCCAGAGGCCGCTCCGGCCCCCGCTCTTCTCCTCGAGGCGCAGGGCGCCGATCTCGACGCCACGCTCGACGCCCTTGACCATGTCGTAGATCGTGAGGGCGGCGGCCGAGGCGCCCACCATGGCCTCCATCTCCACGCCCGTCCGGTCGACGGCGTCGACGGCGACCTGGACGCGCACCCCCGGCAGCCGCCGATCGATCGCGAACACCACGTCGGTCCCGACGACGCGGACGGGGTGACAGAGGGGGATGAGGTCGGCGGTCCGCTTGCACGCCATGATCGCGGCCAGACGGGCCGTCGCGAGGACGTCGCCCTTGCCGCGCGCGCCGGCGCCGCTCGTCACGAGCCCCAGCGTCGCGGCGCTCATCCGCACCTCGGCGCTGGCGACGGCCCGGCGGGCCGTCTCGGGCTTGCCGCCGACGCCCACCATGCGGGCGGCGCCGCGCTCGTCGAGGTGGGGGAGGCCCTCCCGCCGTCGTGCCCGCTTCATCGAGACCTCTTATCATGTTTGCCCGTCATGTTTGCTTTGCGCGCCGGGGCCCGCCCGCATAGCATCCCGCGGTCATGACCGAGCCGCCGGCGCCGGCGCCGACCCCATCGTTCTTCGACCGCTTCACCGAGCGCCAGATGGCCCTGCTCGTGGTCCTCTTCGGTCTGGCCCTCTACATCCCCTTCGCGGGCAGCTTCGGCTTCTACGACCCCTGGGAGTCGCACTACTCCGAGGTCGCGCGCCAGATGATGCAGCGGCACGACTACATCAGCCTCTGGTGGCCGGGCGCGCCCATCGACGCCGACCACTTCTGGTCGAAGCCCGTGCTCTCGTTCTGGATCATGAGCCTGTCGATGACCCTCTTCGGGCTCGGCGGGCACCTCGCGCCGGGGACGATGGCGCTCTCGACGCGCGCCGAGTGGGCGGCGCGCCTGCCCTTCTGCCTCTTCGGCGTCATGGGCATCTACGCCGTCTACCTCTGCGTCTCGCGCTTCGTGAGCCGGCGCGCGGGCGTCGTCGCGGCCGTCGCGACGGCGACCATGCCGCTCTACAGCCTGGTCTCCCGCCAGGCGATGACCGACATGGCCTTCGTCGGGCCCATGACGATGGCGCTCGCCCTCGGCGCGCTCGCGCTCTTCGACGACGAGGACGTGACGCTCGAGCGCCGCGAGCTCCCGTTCAAGGTCGCTGCCTTCGGACGACGCACGATCTCGTGGCCGCACCACCCGCTCTTCTACACCGCGATCGGCCTCTTCACCGTGGCGACCTTGCCCCAGCTCGTCGTCAACTCGATGCAGCTCGCCTGGCGGCTGCCCATCCCCTCGGGCGCGACCATCCCGGGCGTCGTCGTCATGATCCCCTACTTCGTGGGCTTCGTGGCGTTCGTGCTGCTCGCCGCGCGCGTGCGCTACAAGGCGCCGCTCTACCTCTTCATCGCGGCGACGCTCTGCGGGCTCGCGACGCTCGCCAAGGGCATCGCGGGCCTGGGGCTGCCCGTGCTCGTGTTCCTGGCCTACCTCGGCTTCACCTGGAACTGGAAGCGCCTCGCGCGCGCGCAGCTCGGGTACGGCGTCCTCGTGGCGCTGCTCGCCGCCGCCGTCGTGGCCGTGCCCTGGCACCAGGCCATGCTGATCCTGCACGGCAAGCCCTTCTGGGACGAGCTCTACGGCGACAACCACTGGCGCCGCCTCGTCGTGGGCCGCCACGGCGACCGGGGCACGTTCGAGTACTTCCTGCGCGAGCTCGGCTACGCGGCGCTGCCGTGGATCGCGCTCGCGCCCGCGGCGCTCGCCTACGCCGCCATGCGGCCCGTGCGCGCCGTGCGCCGCCAGGGCATCTTCTGGTTCGGGGCGATCTGGTTCGTCTCGGCCTACGCGCTCGTCTCCCTCTCCGTCACGAAGTTCCACCACTACATCCTCCCGGCGCTCCCCGGCCTCGGCATCGCCATCGGCTGCTTCCTCGACGACCTGCTCGAGCGGCGCGTGAGCAAGCCCGCCCTCGCGGCCGCCCTCGTGGGCATCCCGCTGCTCGCGCTCGTCGTCGTCGACCTCGCGGCCGCGCCCCGGGACGCGCAGCACTTCATCTGGCTCTTCTCGTACGACTACGTGAACCAGCCGGGGGGCCGCCCCTGGCCGCCGGCGCTCGACTTCGGTCCCGCGCTCATCGTCTTCGCCGTGCTGTTCGCGCTCGCCGCCCTCGCGCTCGGCGTGCGCCGCCTCCAGCGCGCCGCCACCGTGGGCGTGTGCCTGGCGGCGGTCGCGTTCACCTACTGGCTCATCGACGGCTACATGCTGAAGGTGACGCCCTACTGGACCCAGAAGGACCTCATCGCGAACTACTACAAGAGGCGCTCGGGCCCCGAGGAGCACCTGCTCGTGTGGCAGATGTACTGGCGCGGGGAGAACTTCTACACGCAGAACGAGATCTACGAGGGCCCGACCCCCGAGCGCACCGTCTTCCTCGGCGACAAGAACGTCGAGAACCTCAAGGCCTGGATCGCCAAGCACCGCGGCCACCGCGCCTTCTTCATCGTCGAGCGCAGCCGCTGGGCGCAGCTCGAGGGCATCGTGCCGCCCGAGGCCAAGGCGTCGCTCCACATCGTGGACGAGAGCAACATGAAGTTCTGCCTCGCCGAGATCCAGCTCTGACGCGCTGGGCCTAGGGGCTCCCCGGCGTTGACGGCGCCGGGCCCTGGTGGCAGTATTCGCCGCTCCCCGGCCGGCCCCCTTTCGGGCCGGCGCGGCGGTGAGTCAATCCCCGTGCTCAAAGCCCTCACGATCTTCAGCGGCAACGCCAACCCCGAGCTCGCGAAGGCGATCTGCGGCTACGTCGAGGTGCCCCTCGGCAAGGCCGAGGTCACGCGCTTCGCGGACGGCGAGATCTACGTCGAGATCAACGAGAACGTCCGGGGCGTGAACTGCTTCGTCGTGCAGCCGACGTGCGCGCCGGCGAACGACAACCTCATGGAGCTGCTGGTCATGATCGACGCGCTCAAGCGCGCCTCGGCCGGCTCGATCGTCGCGGTCATCCCGTACTTCGGGTACGCGCGGCAGGACCGCAAGTCGAAGCCGCGCACGCCGATCTCGGCGCGCCTCGTGGCCGATCTCCTCACGGCGGCGGGCGTCGAGCGCGTGCTGTCGATCGACCTGCACGCCGGGCAGATCCAGGGCTTCTTCAACATCCCCGTCGATCACCTCTACGGCATGCCGGTGCTGCTCGAGCCCCTCAAGCAGCGCATCTCCATCGACAACGCCGTCATCGTGTCGCCCGACGCGGGCGGCGTCGAGCGCGCGCGCGCCTACTCGAAGCGCCTGGGCTCGAGCCTGGCGATCATCGACAAGAGGAGGCCCGCGCCGAACGTCTCCGAGGTCGTCAACATCATCGGCGACGTCAAGGGCAAGGACGCCGTCATCGTCGACGACATGATCGACACCGCCGGCACCGTCTGCGCCGCCGCGCAGGCCATCAAGGACAAGGGCGCGCGCTCGGTGTACGCCGTCGCGTCGCACGGCGTGCTGTCGAACCCGGCGGTCGAGCGCATCGTCGCCTCGCCCATCGAGGAGCTGCTCATCACCGACACGATCCCGCCCCGGCCCGAGATCCGCGCCTGCTCGAAGATCAAGGTCTTCTCCGTCGCGAAGATGGTCGGCGAGGCCGTCAAGCGCATTCACCATGGCGACTCGATCTCGTCGCTGTTCATTTGAGACGGGGGCGCCTGCGGCGTCCCTTTAGGCAACGGCTCAGAAAAGGAAAATGAAGATGGAATTCGCGAAGGTCAGCGTCGAGGTCAGGTCTCAGGTCGGCAAGGGCGGCGCCCACAAGGTGCGCGCGGCGGGCAAGGTCCCGGGCGTGCTCTACGGTCAGAAGGTCGCGCCGGTCGCCGTGACCTTCGACGAGAAGTCGCTGCTGACGTCGCTCGACAAGGAGAAGCGGCGGAACACGGTCCTCTCGCTCCAGCTCGCGAACGGCGGGAAGACCGAGAGCGTGACGGCCATGGTGCGCGACGCGCAGATCGATCCGCTCTCGCAGCGGCTCATCCACGTCGACTTCCTGCGGCTCGACCTCGAGGCCGAGGTGAACGTCACCGTGCCGCTCGTCCTCGTCGGCAAGCCCGTGGGCACGACGAACGGCGGGCAGCTCCACCAGAGCATGCACACGCTCCTCGTGGCCGCGAAGCCGGCCGCCATCCCCACGAAGATCGAGGCGGACGTCACGGCGCTCGACATGGGCGACGCGCTCCACGTCTCCGACCTCAAGCTCGGCGCGGGCGTGCGCGCGCTGCTCGACCCGAAGGACGCCGTCGCGTCGGTCGTGGCGCCGAAGGCCGAGAAGGTCGAGGAGGCCGCGGCCGCCCCCGTCGAGGGCGCGGTCCCGGCGGAGGGCGCGGCTCCCGCCACCGGCGCGGCTCCCGCCGCGGGCGGCGACAAGGCCGCCGCGGCGGCACCCGCCGCGGGCGCCAAGAAAGAAGGGGGCGGCGAGAAGAAGGGCAAGTAACCGCGGCCGCGCGACGGACCCATGTTCCTCGTGGTGGGGCTCGGCAACCCGGGCCGGCAGTACCAGGGCAACCGCCACAACGTGGGCTTCCGAGTCGTCGAGCAGCTCGCCGCTCGCGCCGGGGTGTCGTCCCCGCGCGAGAAGTACGGCGCCGAGCTCTACGAGACCGTGCTGGGCGGCGAACGCGTCATCCTCTGCAAGCCGATGGAGTTCATGAACGTCAGCGGACAGGCCGTGCGGCAGGTGGCGGGGTTCCACAAGATCCCCGCGGCGCGCACCATCGTCGTGCACGACGAGCTCGACGTGCCCTTCGGGCGCCTCAAGCTCGCGGCGGGCGGCGGCGCGGGCGGCCACAACGGCGTCCGCTCGATCATCGCCGATCTGGGCACGCCCGACTTCGCGCGCGTGCGCGTGGGCGTCGACCGGCCGCCGCCGAGCTGGCAGGGCGCCGACTACGTCCTCGCCAACTTCACGGGCGCCGAGCAGAAGCAGCTCCCGGAGCTCATCGACCTCGCGGCCGACGCCGTCGAGGAGATCATCGCGCGCGGCCTGCCCGCCGCGATGAACAAGTTCAACCAGCGACCGAAGGCACCAAGACAACCGGGCGGCGACGCGTGATGGTCACGCGCACGTTCCTCGTTTCCTTGCCCGTGGCGACACGGACCGCACGTCCATAAGGAGACACCATGGCAGTACAGAGGCTGGGCTCGGCCAGAGACATGGCCGGCCGCAAACGAGAGTACGAAACGATTTACATCCTCCGCCCCGACAGCACGAACGACGTCATCGGCCAGGTCAACACCAAGGCCCGCGGCGTCATCGAGTCGGGCGGCGGCACGATCATCAAGATCGACAACTGGGGCAAGCGGAAGCTCGCCTACGAGGTGCAGAAGCAGCTCAAGGGCATCTACCTCTTCTTCTCGTACCTGGGCACGGCGGGCCTCGTCGAGGAGCTCGAGCGCAACCTGCGCCTCACCGACTCGGTCATCCGCTACTACTCGGTCAAGATCGCCGAGAACGTCGACCCCGCGGCGCGCACGAGCGAGTTCACCGAGGAGGCCTTCACCAAGGCCTCGACGCCCGGCCCCGACGAGGAGGAGATCGCGACGGGTCAGGCCCAGGCGCGCTCCCCGTTCGAAGAGGACGAGGGCGCTTTCGACTTCGAGGAGGCCGTCTTCGGCGGCGTCGACGAGCCCATGCGCTCGAGCAAGAGGGAGGACTGAGTCATGTCGGCAGCAGCTGGAGCCGCGGCAGCGGAAGACAAGGGTGGCGACCGGGACAAGAAGCGCCCCATGGGTCGTCGCAAGCAGTGCAAGTTCTGCGGGGATGACGCGCTCAAGATCGACTACAAGGACGCGGGCCTCCTCAAGTACTTCATCACCGACCGGGGCAAGCTCGTGCCGCGCCGGCTCTCGGGCAACTGCGCGAAGCACCAGCGCGAGATCGCGACCGCGGTGAACCGCGCGCGCATGATCGCGCTCATGCCCTTCGCGGTGACGGGAGCGTAGCCATGCAGGTCATTCTGCGGGACGACCTGGACAACCTCGGCAAGTCCGGCGAGGTCGTGAACGTCAAGCCGGGCTACGCGCGCAACTACCTCTTGCCGCGGGGCCTGGCCATCAAGGCGACGGCGAGCGACGTCAAGCGCGTCGAGCACGAGAAGCGCGTCATCGCGGCGCGCACGGCGAAGCTGGCGAAGGAGGCGCAGGCCGAGGCGGACAAGCTCTCGGCGGTCAGCGTCTCGATCGCCCGCGCCGTCGGCGAGGAGGACAAGCTCTACGGCTCCGTCACCTCGCGCGACATCGCCGAGGCGCTGGCCGAGAAGAACGTCAAGATCGACTCCAAGAAGATCCACCTCGAGGAGCCCATCAAGACGCTCGGCATGACCGAGGTCCAGGTGAAGCTCGGCCGCGGCGTCAACGCGGCCATCAAGGTCTGGGTCGTCAAGAAGGAAGACTAGGCCTCAGGCCGCCCTCGGCCTCGGCCCCCAAAGAGCGCGCGGCGCCTCGCGGCACCGCGCGCTCTTTTTTTGCCGACGGCGTCGCGAGCGCCGCCCCGCCTCCCCGACGATCGCCGCGCCCGCGGCGCCGCTCTGACGCGCGAGCCGCGAAGCCTGAGGAAAAGTTGTGGCCAAAGAACTATTAACGCCCTGACCGTCCGAGGTTGGGCGCGGCGCTCGAGATCCAGGTCGCGCTCCACGAATCGAGGGGAGTAGGATGCGACACCATGCTGGAGCTCGCCTCGAACAACCCTTCGCCGGCGCAGCGCAGCCAGCCCCACAACCTCGACGCCGAGAAGTCGGTGCTGGGCGCCGTGTTCATCAAGCCGGCCGCCTTCGACGAGGTCGCGACCTCGCTGCAGGTCGACGACTTCTTCCTGCCGGCGCACCGCGAGATCTTCGAGGCGATGCTGGCGCTCGACCAGCGGCGCCAGCCCATCGACGTCATCGCCGTCGCCGACGAGCTCAAGACCAAGGGCATGCTGCCGCGCCTCGAGGGCGGCGAGTCGTATCTCCTGGCGCTCGCGAACTCGGTGCCGACCGCCGAGAACATCCTGCACTACGGGCGGCTCGTGAAGGAGAAGTCGACGCTGCGCCGGCTCATCGCCGCCTGCGCCGAGGTGCAGTCGTCGGCCTACGGCGACTTCGGCGAGTTCGAGGCCTTCCTCGACGAGGCGGAGACCAAGATCTTCAAGGTCGCGCAGCAGAACCGCCGCGAGACGTACTCGGCGACGAGCGACCTCATGGAGGAGGTCCTGCACAACCTCGAGGTGCGCACCTCGGAGCGCAAAGCCGTCACGGGCGTCCCCACGGGGTTCAACCGCCTCGACGAGCTCACGGCCGGCCTGCAGCGCGAGAACCTCATCATCGTCGCGGCGCGCCCGGGCGGCGGCAAGACGTCGTGGGCCGTCAACGTCGCCATGCACGCGGCGCTGCAGCAGAAGATCCCCGTGCTGATCTTCTCGCTCGAGATGTCGAAGTACGAGCTCATGGAGCGCATGCTGGCCGGCGAGGCGCGCATCGACTCCTCGAAGATCAAGCGGGGCTTCCTCGAGTACGCCGACTGGAAGAACAAGATCCACCCGGCGTCGGGGCGGCTGGCGGCGGCGCCCATCCTCATCGACGACTCGTCGGCGATCTCCATCATGGAGATCCGCGCCAAGGCGCGGCGCTTCCGCAGCGACCCGAAGTACTTCCCTCCGCCGCCGCAGGTCGCGGAGGGCGGCCACGCGCCGCCGCCGCCGCTCGGCCTCATCGTCGTCGACTACCTCCAGCTCGCGCGCGGCTCCGGCTCGCGCAAGGACGAGAACCGCCAGCAAGAGATCGCCGACATCTCGCGCGGGCTCAAGGCCCTCGCCAAGGACCTCAAGATCCCCATCATCGCCATCTCGCAGCTCAACCGCGAGGTGGAGAAGCGCGAGGGCAAGCCGAAGCTCTCCGACCTGCGCGAGTCGGGCGCCATCGAGCAGGACGCCGACATGATCCTCTTCATCCACCGCGAGGACATGCAGGGCGGCGACACGCCCGACGCGTCCATGCCCACGGCGGTCGCGGAGATCATCATCGGCAAGCACCGCAACGGCGGCACGGGCGCGGTCAAGATGACCTTCATCAAGGAGTACACGCGCTTCGAGAACTACGCCGACGATCCGGATCCAGGAGCGGGCGCGTGGGGTGAGTGACGCCCGAGGCGGCGCGCTGAGATAGACTGGAGCGAGCGGCTCCCGGCGATGGCCCCCAAGCTCCAGCGCGCGATCATCCTCGTCGCCGACGGCGTCGGCTGCGGCGGCGCGCCCGACGCGGCGGCGTACGGCGACGCGGGGGCGGACACGCTGGGGAACCTGTCGCGCGCCGTCGGAGGCCTCGCGCTGCCGCACCTCGGCGCGCTCGGGCTCGGCAACCTGACGGACATCGCGGGCGTGCCGCGCGTCGCCGCGCCCGCGGGCGCGTGGGGCGCGATGCGCGAGGCCTCGGCGGGCAAGGACACGATCACGGGCCACTGGGAGATGGCCGGCCTCGTGACGACCGAGCCGATGGCCACCTTCCCGGACGGCTTCCCGGCGGCCATCACGGACGAGCTGCGCGCCGCCGCGGGCCGCGGCCTCCTGGGGAACAAGACGGCCTCGGGCACGGCGATCATCGAGGAGCTGGGGCGCGAGCACATGGCGACGGGCGCGCTCATCCTCTACACCTCGGCCGACTCGGTGCTGCAACTCGCGGCCCACGAGGAGATCGTGCCCCTCGCCGAGCTGTACGCGATCTGCGAGAAGGCGCGCGCCATCGCCGACCGCAACCGCATCGGCCGCGTGATCGCGCGCCCGTTCATCGGGAAGCCCGGCGCGTTCAGGCGCACGTACAACCGGCGCGACTACTCGCTGATCCCGCCCGCGCCCACCCTGTGCGACGTCGTCGCCGCCGCGGGCCTGCCCACCGTCGGCGTCGGCAAGATCGGCGACATCTTCGCCATGCGCGGCGTCGGCGAGTCGCTCCACAGCGAAGGCAACGCCGACGGCCTGCGCCTGACGCTCGAGGTCCTGGGGCGCGCGCCCCGCGGGCTCGTCTTCGTGAACCTCGTCGACTTCGACATGGTGTACGGCCATCGAAACGACGCGCCCGGCTTCGCGCGCGCGCTCGGCGAGCTCGACGCCTGGCTCCCGGCCCTCCGCGCGGCGATGAAGCCGGGCG
Source organism: Polyangia bacterium (assembly GCA_035546175.1). Lineage (GTDB taxonomy): Bacteria > Myxococcota_A > Polyangia > Fen-1088 > Fen-1088 > DASZFV01. The sequence goes on along the minus strand of DASZWW010000181.1, from coordinate 6,727 downwards.
ACGCCGCGTTCCTGACCGCCGACCACGGCAACGATCCCACGACGCCCGGCACCGACCACACGCGCGAGCGCGTCCCGCTGCTGGCCTTCGGCCCCGCCGTTCGGCCCGCGCCGCTCGGCGAGCGCGCCTCGTTCTGCGACCTCGGGCAGACGATCGCCGCCGGGCTGGGCCTGCCCGCGCTCGCGCGCGGCGAGAGCTTCCTGGACGTGATCGCCCCGTGAGCCGCCCGCGGCCTCGAATCCTGCACATGCCCGCGCTCATCGCGCGCAAGCGCGACGGCGGCGCGCTCACCGAGGGCGAGATCCGCGACGTCATCGCCGGCGCCGTCGCGCGCACGATCCCCGAGTACCAGCTCTCGGCGCTGCTCATGGCCATCGTCTGGCGCGGCCTCGACTCGCGCGAGCTCGTCGCCTGGACGGAGGCCATGATCGCCTCGGGCGACCGCCTGCGGCTCGGCGCCATCCCCGGCCGCAAGGTCGACAAGCACTCGACGGGCGGCGTGGGCGACAAGATCTCGCTCTGCCTCGCGCCCCTCGTCGCGGCCTGCGGCGTCCCCGTGCCCATGATGTCGGGTCGCGGCCTCGGGCACACGGGCGGCACGCTCGACAAGCTCGAGGCCATCCCCGGCTTCATCACGGCGCTGCCGCCCGCGCGGTTCACGCGGGTGCTCGCGCGCGCCGGCCTCGTGCTCGCGGGCCAGAGCGCGCGCCTCGTACCGGCCGATCGCCTGCTCTACGCGCTGCGGGACGCCACGGCGACCGTCGAGTCCATCCCCCTCATCGCGTCGTCGATCCTCTCGAAGAAGGTGGCCGAGGGCGCCGACGCGCTCGTGATGGACGTCAAGGTGGGGCGCGGCGCCTTCCTGCCCTCGCGCGCCCGCGCCCGCGAGCTCGCGCGCACCCTCGTCGCCCTCGGCGCGCGGCTCGGCCTCGAGGTGCGCGCGCTGCTCACGGCGATGGACGAGCCGCTCGGGCTCGAGATCGGCAACGCCAACGAGCTCGCCGAGGCGATCGCCGTGCTGCGCGGCGAGGGCCCCGCCGACGTGCGCGCGCTGACGCTGCGCCTCGGCGCCGAGATGCTGCTCCTCGGCGGCGCCGCCCGGACGCGCGCCGACGCCACGGCGCGCCTCGCGCGCGCGCTCGAGCGCGGCGAGGGGCTGGAGCGCCTGGCCCTCTGCGTGCGCCTGCACGGCGGCGACCCCCGCGTCATCGACGACCCCGGCCGCCTGCCCCGGGCGCCGCGCACGCGCGAGCTGCGCGCGGCGAAGGCCGGGATCGTCACGACCGTCGACGCGGGCGTGCTCGGCCGCGCCGCCACGCTCCTCGGGGCGGGCCGTCTCCGCAAGGAGGACCCGGTCGATCCCCGCGTCGGCCTCACCCTGGCCGTCAAGCAGGGCGCGCGCGTGGCGCGCAACGACCTCCTCTGCGTCATCGGCTACGCGGACGAAGCGCGGCTCGCCGCGGCGCTCCCCTTGATCGCGAGCGCGTTCGTCGTGGGGCCTCGGGCGCCGGCCGCGACGGCGCTCGTGCTGGAGACGGTGACCTAGGTGCGGTAACGTTGGCCCTCATGCGCCGCTTGGTGGGAGGCCGCGAGATGGGCTACGACGACCGGGGCCGCGGCCCGGCCGTCGTCCTCCTCCACGCGTTCCCCTTCGCCCGCGATCTGTGGGGTGACGTCGGGGCGGCGCTCGCGGGCCGCTTCCGCGTCATCGCCGTCGACGCGCGGGGCTTCGGAGAGTCCGACCTGCGCGCGTCGCACCCCACGCCGGGCGCCTCGGCCCCCTACGCCATCATGGATCTCGCCGACGATCTGGCCGCCCTGCTCGACGCGCTCGAGGTGCGGCGCGCGGCGCTCGTGGGGATGTCGATGGGCGGCTACACGGCGCTCGCGTTCGCGGCGCGCCACGCGGCGCGGCTGGCGGCCCTGGGGCTGGCCGACACGCGCGCGGCCGCGGACACGCCCGAGGCGCGCGCCAAGCGCGAGGAGGCCCTCGCGACCATCCACGGCCGCGGCGCGGCCGCGTACCTCGAGGCCAGCCTCCCGCGGCTGCTCTCGCCGCGCGCCTCGCCCGGCGTCCTCGCCCTCGCCCGCGCGCGCGCCGAGGCGCGCGCCGACAGCCTCGTCGCGGGCGTCGAGGCCATGCGCGATCGCCCCGACCGGACGGCCGAGCTGCCGGCGCTCGCCTGCCCGACGCTCGTCGTTTGCGGGGCCGAGGATCAGGTCACGCCGGCCGCCGAGATGCGCCGCATGAGCGGCGCCGCCCCGAACGCGCGCTACGTCGAGCTGCCGGGCGCGGGACACCTCGCTCACCTCGAGGCGGGCGAGGCCTTCACGGCGGCCGTGGGCTCGTTCCTGGCGGACACGCTCGCCTCATGAAGCCGACGGCATCGCTGTTCGACCGGGTGCAGGACGCCGCGCGCGCCGTGGCGGACCACCTCGGCGGCGACGGCGCGGACGCCGCCGTCGTGCTCGGCTCCGGCCTGGCCAGCGTCGCCGACGCCTTCGCGAGCCCGCGCTCCGCGCCCTACTCGTCGCTGCCCGGCTTCCCGGAGACCACGGTCGCCGGCCACCCCGGCCGCATCGTCGTCGGGTCGATGGCGAGCCGCAAGGTCCTCCTCCTGTGCGGCCGCGTCCACGGCTACGAGGGCTACCCCGCGACGGAGGTGGGCTTCGGCGTGCGCGTCGCCGCCGCGCTCGGCGCGCGCACGCTCATCACGACGAACGCCTCGGGCGGCGTCGATCCCGACTTCCAGCCCGGCGAGATCGTCGCGATCTCCGACCAGATCAACCTGACGGGCACGTCGCCGCTCACGGGGCCGAACGATGAACGGCTCGGCCCCCGCTTCCTCGACATGACGGACGCCTACGCGCCCGGGCTGCGCGCGCTCGCGCGCGACGCCGGCCTGGGGATCTTCGGCGCGCCGCTCCGGGAGGCGATCTACGCGGGCCTCGCCGGCCCCCAGTACGAGACGCCCGCCGAGGTGCGGCTCCTGCGCACGCTGGGCGCGGGGCTCGTCGGCATGTCGACGGTGCTCGAGGTGATCGCGGCGCGCCACGCCGGCATGTCCGTGCTCGGCCTCTCGCTGGTCGCCAACCACGCCGCGGGCGTCACGGGCGAGCCGCTGCGCCACGAGGACGTCACCCGCGCCGCCGCCGCGGGCGCCCGCGACATGGGCCGCCTCGTCGCCACGATCCTCTCGGGCCCATGCTGAGCGCGCGCGAAGACGCGGAGCTCGTCGCCGCCGCGCGCGCCGCCCGCCGGCACGCCCACGCCCCCTACTCGCGCTTCGCCGTCGGCGCCGCCGTGCGCGACGAGCGCGGCCGCGTCCACGTCGGCTGCAACGTCGAGAACGCGTCCTACGGCCTCACGACCTGCGCCGAGCGCAACGCCGTCGCCGCCGCCGTCGCCGGCGGCGCCCGCGCCGTCCGGGCCGTCGCCGTCGTCACGCCCACGCGCCCCCCGGGCTCTCCCTGCGGCGCCTGCCGTCAGGTCCTCGCCGAATTCGGCGCCCCCCGCACCCGCGTCCTCCTCGCCTCCCCCACCGGCCCCGCCCGGTCGACGACGCTGGGCGCGCTCCTTCCCCGCGCCTTCTCGCTGCGCGATCCGAAATAGGACCCACCTCTCCCGTCGGCTGGAGAGGTCGTCGCTCCGGAGGAGCGGCGGTCGAGGCCGCGTCGGTGAGGCTACTCCGTCCCCGGCGCCGCCTTCTTCTGCTCCGGCACCGGCTTGCCCGAGATCCTCGCGGCCGTCTCCCGCGCCGTCTGCACGAGCTCGCCGCGCGCCTCCATGTAGTCGCCGGCCGCCGTGAGGAAGTCCTCGAGGTCGAGCGCCTTCTTGCCCTTGCGCGACCACTTCGCGCAGTCGGCGAACGCGTCCCCCAGGCGCTCGGGCGCGTCGGAGAGCTTCTTGAGCGTGGCCTTGAACGTCTTCGACGGCGCCGGCTTGGCGTTGGCGTCGACGTTCGTGACGAGCGGGCCGCACTGCTCGCGCACCCGGCCCATGAAGGCCACCGGGTCGCCCTTCTTGCACGTCTCGAAGAGGTACTGCAGCACCTCCTGCGTGTCCTTCTTCTTCCCGAGGTCCGGGATCGCGCAGACCAGGAACTTCTCGAAGGCGACCGACTGCGGCGTGACGTCGGGCGTGAACGCCGCGCCGACCTCCTGGATGGACGCGTCGACGTCCTTGACCGCGCCGCGCGACTTGATCTTCTCGGCGTAGACCTCGAGCCCCGTCTGCATGCGCGGCAGCGCGCTCACGTACTTGTCGAGCGCCGGCTTGAGCTCGGGCGACACGTCCTTGACGAGCGCGCCCATCGAGCCGCGCGCGCGCTCGAGCTTCGGCACGCACTCCGTCGTGAGGTGCTCCGAGAAGGTCTTCTGCTGCGTGAAGTAGGCGGCCTCGATCTTCTGCTGGATCTGCTGCGCCGAGCTCAGCATGCCGACGTCGATGTCGCTGCCGAAGGTGCAGCTCCAGAAGGCGCCCATCTCGGTCTTGTCCCGCTCGGCGAAGAGCCCCGCCGAGTCGAGCACGCGCTGCGCGGCCGTCGCCTTGTCCTTCTGCTGCTTCCACCAGTACACGCCCGCCGCGAGCGCGACGACGACGACGACTCCGAAGATCGTGCGCTTCTTCCTGGCGGCGGCGGCGCGCTCGGCGATGAGGCGCGTGTACTCGTCCATTCCTCCGGATCCCATGGACATGCGGTCGTCTCCTCGGGCGCCGGGGGACAGCGCCCCGCGCTCGCTTGGGGGGTTTTCGGGTGGGGCCGCAGGAAACCTCAGTTGAAGAGCAAAATCAAGCCAGGCGCGCCGTCACTTCTTGACTTGCTTGGCGAAGAGCGACCACGAGCGCAGGTAGTCGAGCGCCATCTGGAGCTGGTAGTCGTCGAGGCGCTGGTGCGTCGCGAGCTTGTCGCCCTGCTCGTTGCGGAGGCGCTTGCGCAGATCGCGCTCGCGCGGCAGCTCGGCCTCGTCGGGATCGGGCGGTGGCGCCGTCGCCTCGACGACGACGTCGGGCGTGATGCCCTGTCCCTGGATCGACCGGCCGTTCGGCGTGTAGTAGCGGGCCATCGTGAGCTTGAGCCCGCACGGCTTCGCGCCGCAGCCGTCGACGTCGATCACCGTCTGCACCGAGCCCTTGCCGAAGGTCTGCGTGCCCAGGATGACGGCGCGCCCATGGTCTTGCAGCGCGCCCGCGACGATCTCCGCCGCCGAGGCCGTCGCGCCGTCGACGACCACGACCATGGGGAAGCCCAGCCACGCCCCCTTCTTGTAGGCCTGGGCCTCGTCGATGACGTGCCCGCCCTTCCCCACGGTCTTGACGATGAGCCCCTCGGCGATGAAGCAGTTCGCGACGCGGATCCCCTGATCGAGCGAGCCGCCCGGGTTGCGGCGCAGATCGAGCACGAAGCCGCGCAGGCCGCCCTTGGCCTTGGCGTTGAGCTGGGTGAGGAGATCCCTGAGCAGGCCCTCGGTCGTGGCGGCGAAGAGGCGGATCTTCGCGTAGCCGATCCCGTCCTCCAGCAGCTTGCCCTCGACCGACTTGAGCTCGTAGCGCGCGCGCTTGATCTTGAAGGTGAGCTCGCGGCCCTTCCGCTCGACGAGGAGCGTGACCTCGCTGCCCGGCGGCCCCTGCATGCGCGCGACGGCGTCGTCGAACTCGAGCGCGCCGATGTCCGCGCCGTCGACGCGCAGGATCACGTCGCCCGGCTCGATGCCCGCCTTGGCGGCCGGCGAGCCCTCGATGGGCGAGACGATCACGAGGTGGGCCTTGCGCTTCTCGACGTCGATGCCGATGCCGTCGATCTCCTCGTTCCCCTCCATCTCCTTCTTCAGGCGGTCGTACTCCTCGGGGTCCATGAAGCGCGAGTGCGGGTCGAGCACGTCCGTCAGGCCGCGCGCCGCGCCGTACATGAGCTCCGTCTCCTGGACGTCCTCGACGTAGTGGGTCTCGATGTACGAGAGCACCTTCGTGAAGACGCCGAGCTTCTGGTACGGGTTGAAGCGCCCCGCCGACAGCGGCCGCGAGAACACCATCCCGGCGCCGAACGCCGACGCGACGAGCAGCGCGAGGACGGCGGCGCGCGAGGCGCGCGAGGGACTTCTGGTCGGGAGCATCGTCAACCTCCGAACGGGAGGCTCAGTCTACGGCAGGCGCGGCGGCGCGGCGAGCGCTGACGTGGAGACGAAGAGCAGCGGATCGACGGGCCTTCGGCCCCTCCAGACCTCGAACCCGACGGACGGGGCGCCGCTCGGCGCGCCCCCGGCGACGCCCGGGCGCGCCCCCGCGGCGAGGCCCAGGCGCGCGCCCGCGGCCACGCGCTGACCCTCGGCCACGTTCAGCTCGCCGAGCCCGTCGACGATGACCGTCCATCCGGCGCCGTCCTCGATCGCGACGGCGGCGCCCTCCGGCTCGCGCGCGACCAGCGCGACGACCCCCGCGAGCGGCGCGCGCACCGTCGCCCCGGAGGGAGCGGCGAGGCGCACGCCCGCGCGCGGGAGCAACAGGCCCGTCGCGCGATCGGGCGCGACGGCGAAGCGCGCGACGATCGCGCCCGCCCCGGGCACGGGCACGGGCAGGAAGAGCGGCGGCGGCGCCCCGATCGCCTCGGCGACGCGCGCGGCGGCGGCGGCGAGCGTCGCGCCCTCGGAGCGCGACCGATCGCGCTCCGAGGCGAGGCTCTCGGCCTCCGCGACCTCGCGGGCGAGCGCGCGCGACCCGGCGTCGAGG
>DASZWW010000180.1:0-5055 GCA_035546175.1 Polyangia bacterium | reverse complement strand
CGCTCCCCGCCGCGCCCGCGTCCGGGGCGCCGGTCGCGCCCGCCGCGCCGGTGCCCGACGCCCCGGCGTCCGGCCTCGCGCCGAGCCACGGCGCCACGCAGTGGCTCTGGCCGTCACAGGCGCACTCGCTCGGGCAGCTGGCGCCGCACGGACCGCTCGCCACCGTCGCGTAGTTGCCGCCGCGCAGGGCCTGCATGTCGGCCGCCTTCTTGCCGTTGGCGATCGCGGCGCAGTGGGCGGTGGCGATGGCGTCGACGTTCGCCTGGCTGCACGTGTACGGCTTGTCGCCCGCCGTGCCGTCGGGCGTCCCGTTGCAGATGTTGCCGCCGCCGTTCGCGCCGGGCCCCTGCAGGGTCTTGAGGACGGATTGACCGGCCGCGAGGCTCATGTACGCCACGACGTACTCGGACCGCTTGACGTCTGGGTTCGGCACGCCGAGCCCGTCCCACTTCATCCCGTCACCCGTCACGAGCGCGAACATGTGCGAGAAGCCCGCGTAGCCGTCGCCGCCGGGCATGAGCATGAACACGTTGTCGAGCGCGACGACCTTCGCGTCCGCCGAGTCGCCGCCGGGATAGAAGCGCTTCTTCTGCGCGGCCGCCGCCTTGATGAGGTTCATGTCGTTGTTCTCGACGCCGACGGTGTTCATGATGTGGAAGTCCATCAGGTTCGGGAACGCGCTCTGGTGATCGGCCCACCAGTCGGTCGGCCAGCCGCCGCTGGCCATGCCCGTCCAGTCGTTGATCGCCTCGTGCATCGACAGGAGGTAGCCCCAGAAGCCCGTCGCGCCGTAGGCGCTGCCCACGAAGGCGTCGTAGGCGACGCCGTCGCCCAGGACGCCGCAGCCCGTGCCCGTGTGCGCCCCGCCGGTCTGCGTGTCGAGCTCGAACTCGAAGGTGCTCTTCGCGGGGATGTTGAACAGCGTCTCCAGCGTCGTGATCACCTTGTCGCCGTACGGGCAGAAGGCGGCCGGCAACGCGGCCTGCCCCGTGGGCGCCGTGCTCTGGATGCACCAGCGCGACTTGGTGAGCGTCGTGTTCGCGCAGGCCGTCGCCAGCGTGTAGCCGGGGCAGCACTGCGCGCGGGCGGCGCGCGACGAGGCGGCGGCGCCCAGGAAGACGATGACCCCGACGAAGAGGCGCGCGCGGTGGCTCATAACCGGCGTCATGGCCGGTCCGCCGCGTTTTCATCTCGAAAAAGCGCGGGCCGAAGCGCGCCGCGTCGTCAGAAGAAGAACCGCAGGTTCTCGACAAGGCCGCCGCCCGAGGCGCCGCCGGCCCACCCCTCGACGTAGCCGAGGCGCAAGCTCCACCGCGGCAGCGAGCGCCGGTCGGGCGCGAGCGGGAACGGCGTCGGGGCGAAGCGCAGCGCGCCCAGGTCGAGCTCGAGGCCGACCTCGAGCGTCGTCAGGCCGTACGTGCGCGCCTGGGTCTTCGTCATGAGGTTCATGCTCATCTCGGCGGCCGTCTCGATCTCGACGAGACCCTGCGCCGTGCCGCCCCCGTACAGGCCGAGCTGCCGCGGGTTCGCGCTGGCCCCCCACGACAGCAGCGGCAGCGAGAGGTGCGCCTGCAGGCCGACCCCGCTGAAGGACGACGTCCCCGACTGCAGCGGACCCTCCGTCTGGATCAGCGCCGACGAGATGAGCCCCACGTTCCACATGACCGGCCCGCGGCGCCAGACGAACGCGATGTCCACGCCGGGCATGGTCCCGCGCAAGCCGCCGCCGATCATCGAGGCGCCGTGCAGGCCGGCGGCGATGCCGCTCTGCGCCGGCGGCGCCTCCCAGCGCAGCGCGCCGCGCCCGGGGTCCGCGAGGTCGAGCGCGAGCTCCCCGTCGTCGAGCGGAATCTTCAAGGTCACGCGCCGCGGGCGATCGCTGCCGTCGAAGCGGTAACCGTGGAAGATCGCCCACAGGTCGCGCGACTGACCCGGCGGCACCACCACCGGCAGCAGCATCGAGCCGTCGCCGGGCGGCACGCCGGGGAAGGCGCCCTCGCCGCCGCCGCCCGGGAGCAGCGAGCGCGTCTCGCCCGGCCGGTGAGCGTCGAGGACCATCCAGCACGAGAAGGAGCCGGGCGAGACCTGGCGCGGCCGCGCGTCGTCGTTGCGCACGCGCAGCTCGACGACGAGATCGACGTCGTCGTCGAGGCCGGAGTCACGGACGTCCTCCGTGAGCCAGAGGCGCGTCAGGTCGACGCGGACGCGGCTCGTGCCGGCCGCCAGCGGCTCGCTCGGCCGGACGGCGAGGTAGGTGGGCCCGCAGCCGGCGGCGGCGAGCGCGAGCGAGGCGATGAGGGTTTTCACGCGCCGTGCGACGAGGCTCATCCGTCGTCGATTCATACCGCGGCTTGGACGCCGGGCGCGACGGGCGCGTTGCCCGCGGCGCCGGTCACGGAATGATGTAGCCGCAGTCCTGGAAGGCGAAGTTCATCTGGAAGGTGAAGTCCGAGTTGTAGCTGTGGCGCTCGGCGTGGAAGAGATCGAGCGGGTACACGTTGCCCTTCGCGAGGCCGAGGGACGGCGCCGCGTCGTCGAGCGCGACGGTGCCCGTCGCCAGCGTGTGCAAGCCGCCCAGGTCGACGGCGAGCTTGCCGTTGATGAAGATCCAGACGTCGTCGTCGCCCGTGAACGTGAAGGTCTCGCCGCCGTTGTACTTGAACGTCGTGTGGATCTCGGTCGTGAAGCTGTAGTTGCGCGGGATGCTCGGCTTGTCGTAGTCGGCGCCGGAGTTTCCCCACCCCGCGTTGTCGACGGGGAAGAACTTGACGCTCGAGAACGTCGAGCTGCCCAGCGTGGGGCCGTCGAGCTGGAAGTAGACGAAGTACGTCTTGTTGACGGCGTCGTCGGACCGGTACCATTGCTCGAAGTTGCGCGCGCTCGTCGTCATGGCGCCGTAAGGGCAGACGTCGGGCGAGGGCATCGCGTCGCCGAGCTCGCACTTGCCGGTGTAGACGGGCTTGCCGTCCGGCGAGAGCGCCGCCGCGACGAGGCCCTCGGTGGGGCTGTCGCCCTGGAAGACCTCGAAGTCCGGATGTCCTCCGGGCTCGAACGACCCCATGTAAGCCGGCAGGGCGCCCTTGAAGTCGCGCACGACGCCGCGCAGCCGCATGCAGCCCGTGGAGCTCGCCGCCGTGGGCGTCTGCTGGATCTGCGCCGCGGGGATCAGCCTCCCGAGCTCGTACCCGCCGTGCGCCTCCATCGTGTAGCCGTCGTCGGGGATCGGCTCGAGCATGAGCGGCGGCGCGTCGCCCGCACCCGACGCGCCCCCGGCTCCGGCCACGTCCCTCGAGCCGGCCGCGCCCGCTCCGCCGTCGGGGGCCTCGTGCGTCGCGGCGCACGCGCCCGCGAGCGCGGTCGACACGAGCGCCAGCACGAGCGCGGCGCGTGTCATCTCACCAGCCGCTGTCGCCGGCGCCCTTCGTGATGGTGAACGACGCGCTCGCCTCATAGGACAGGCCGTTGCTCCCCGTGACGGTGACGTTCGAGAACGTGCCGCCGCCCGTGGACTTCGCCTTCACCAGGATGCCATACGAGCCCGCGTTGGTGATGCCGATCGTGTCGAACGTGGCGTTCGTGATGGGGTTCGGGCCCTCGATGTGCAGGCCCGCGTAGGTCGGGCTGTCGATCGTGAGGTCCTTGAGCAGCACGCCCGTGACGGGCCCGAGCGAGCCGAACACCTCGACGGCGCCGTGCTCCTGGTTGAACATGTGCCCGCCCGCGCGGGTGATCGTGTTGCGCTGCACCGTCGTCGTGCCGCCGAACGCGTCGGAGCCAAACTGCTGGGCGACGAGCACGCCCGGGTAGGTCACGACGTCGGCGCAGAGGTTGTCCTCGACGCGGTTGTCCGTGCCGCCGTAGACGCCGAAGCAGTTGGCGCGCCAGGGCACCTGCACGGTGTCGAAGTGGAACACGTTGTTCGCGTTCATGCCGGGGTCGGTGCCGGTGGACCACGACGCGAGCGCGTCGTCGCCGGTGTTGCGGAAGTGCGAGTTCACGACCTCGGAGTTGCTGGTGCCGCTCGCGAAGTTCACGCCGTCGGCCATGAGGTCGCGGAAGCGGCAGCCGGTGATGACGAGCCCGTTGGCGACGTTGCCGGCGCCGACCCAGTAGCCGACCTTCGTGTGCTCGACCCAGATGTTCTCGAGCCGGGAGCCCGTGCCCGCGCCGCCGTTGAAGGCGTTGTCGGAGGCGGTGTCGTCGCGCGCCGTCGTGTCGCCGAGCATCGAGAAGTCGAAGAAGCGGCACCCGTTGCCCGCGCAGTGGAAGCGCGCCCACGGACCCTGCAGCACCGAGTACCACATGCCGGCGCCATGCACCTCGACGCCCTGGGTGGTGACGCCGCCGACGTCCTGCAGCGCGACCGTCATCTCGAAGGTGCCGGGCGGGATCCACACGCTCTTGCCCATGTTGGCGGCGCCCTTCACGCAGGACTGCAGCGCCCGGCCGTCGTCCTGCCCGTCGCCCGGCTTGGCGCCGCAGTCGTCGGAGAGCGAGAGGGAGTTCGCGGGCCGTGCCAGCGGCGGGCCGACGTACTCGAGGTCGACGAGATCGACGATGTAGTAATCGGCGGCGTTCGCGGCGTCCTTCTGCAGCTTCACCTTGGCGCCGGGCGCGATGTCGCCCACGAGCGCGCGCGCCTCGTCGTAGTAGTGGTGCGCGCCGCCCACGCTCGGGTCGTTGTTCGTGCTCGCCTCGCCGCCGTAGCTCCACGCGTAGCGCGAGGTGAGCGCGAGCGCCTGGCGGAGCGTGCCGTCGACGTACAGATCGAGCGTCGCCGAGGCGCCGCCGCCCGCCGGCGCGTCGGGGATCGCGTAGCGCACGACGAGCGCGTTGGCGCGCGCCGTCGAGGTGAGCTCGACGTACTGGCCCATGGTCTCGAGGCGCACGGCGCGGCGGCCCGAGGCCTCGCTCGGCAGCGTGCCGAAGGTGCGGTCGGGGCCGATCACGACCCCGTTCGTCGACGCGGACTCGGCCTCGTACTCGAGCCAGGGGACGGTCGCGCCGCGGCTCGCGGGCGGCGGCGGCGGCACGTCGTAGAAGGTGCCCGCGTCC
>DASZWW010000179.1:0-2467 GCA_035546175.1 Polyangia bacterium | reverse complement strand
AGAGCCGCGCGAGCGGCTGCGCGCCGGACAGCGGCCCCGGGTGCGCGCCGCGGGCGCGGGCCTCTACGCGCTGGCGCGGCGCCCTCCCGACGCCGAGGTCGAGCGCGCCGTGCTGGTCTTCGGCGAGGCGCGCCGCGCCCTGCGCGAGCGCACGCTCGCCGCGCTCGAGCGCCGCATCGCCGAGCTGCCGGGCCCGGCCTTCGAGGCCCTGGCGCGCGTGCTCCTCCAGCGCGAGGGCTTCGGCCCCGCGACCTTCGTCAAGCGGGTCGAGGGGACGATCTACGTCGAGGCGCTCCGCGGGCGAGGCTCACGGCCGTCGAAGGCCCTGGTCGCGCTGCGCGCGGGCGGCAGCACGGCGGGCCGCCGCGCCATCGGCGAGCTGCGCGCCGGCATCCGCGCGCGCAAGCAGGAGGAGGGGCTCCTCATGCTGGGCGGCCGTCTCGGCGACGACGCCATCGCCGAGTGGAAGCAGGACGGCCAGCCCATCGAGATCGCCGACGGTCAGGCCATGGCCGAGACCTGCATTCGTCACGGCCTCGGCGTCATCAACACCAACGTCAGCGTGGACTTCGTCGACGCCGACTTCTTCGCCGAGCTCGCCGAGGGCTGACGCGCTCGGCGCGCGAGGGGCTCACGGCGCGTTCTGGTGCTGGAGCTCGCGCGCGTGGATCGTCCGCTCACATCGGGGGCCGAGTGGCGGTGGTTGGGGAGGGTGCCGTTCGCGGAGACGGCCCTGCTGCAGGAGCGGCTCCGCGCGGACGTCATCGCCGGGCGAGGGCCCGAGACGCTGCTCCTCTGCGAGCACGAGCCGGTGATCACCCTGGGGCGGTCGGCGCGCGCGGAGCACGTGCTCGCCACGGCCTCGGACCTCGCGCGCCGCGGCGTCGCCGTCCACGCCGCCTCCCGCGGCGGCGACGTCACCTATCACGGCCCCGGTCAGCTCGTGGGCTACCCCATCCTGCGCCTGCGCGGCGGCCTCCTGGCCCACATCGAGGCGATGGCGCGCGGGCTCGCGGCGCTGCTCGCGCCCCTCGGCATCGCCGCCTCGTTCCGCCGCGACGCGCCCGGCCTGTGGATAGATCGCGGCAACGGGAGTCCTCTCGCGAAGATCTGCGCGTTCGGCGTGCACGTGCGGCACCGCGTGACGACGCACGGCTTCGCCCTCAACGTGAGGACCGCGCTCGACGCCTTCGAGCTCATCGTCCCCTGCGGGCTGCGCGGCGTCGAGGTCACGTCGATCGCCGCGCTCTCGGGCGAGGTGCCGGCGGTCGACGCGCTCGCGCCGCGAGCCGCCGGCGCGCTCGGCGAGGCGTTCGGCATCACGTTCTCGTGCGCTCGTTGATCCGAAACCGCCATTGCATTGGCAAAGCGGATCACTAGAATGGATTTTGCGTGAAGCGCTCGATGCCTCGGGTCATCGCCATCTTCAATCGCGACTTCGAGGGCGCCGAAGCCGATCCGGAGAACAAGGCGCGCGAGGACATCAAGGACATCGCGCTCCACATCGTCGCGCTGCTCGAGCGCGACGGCTTCACGACCGCCGCGCAGGGCGTGACGGGCGATGTCTTCGGCGCCGTCGAGGCCATCAAGGCGTTCTCGCCCGACGTCGTCTTCAACCTCTGCGAGTCGATCGGCGGCGACAACCGCTTCGAGCCGCTGCTGCCGTTGCTCCTCGATCGCGAGGGCATCGCCTACACGGGCTCGGGGCCGCTCACGCTGTCGCTGGCGCTGCACAAGCACAAGGCGAAGGAGATCCTGCGCGCGCGCGGCGTGCCCACGCCCGCCGCGGCGTACCTCACGACGCCCGACGTCTCCGGGGTCGAGATTCCGTTCCCCCTCATCGTCAAGCCGGCGCGCGAGGACGCCTCGGTCGGCATCCACGCCGAGTCGGTCGTGCACGATCGCGCGGCGCTCGCGCGGCGCGTGACCCACGTGCTGTCCCACTACCGCCAGCCCGCGCTCGTCGAGCGGTTCATCGACGGTCGGGAGATCTACGTATCGATGCTGGGCCGTCCCACGGGCGCGCCGCAGATCTTTCCGTTCTACGAGATCGACTTCGCGCTCATGCCGGCGCACCGGCCGCGCATCGTCTCCTTCGACGGCAAGTGGGTCGAGGGCTCCGAGGAGTTCGTCGGCACGAAGCCGGTGCCGTGCACGAACCTGCCCGCGGCGCTCCAGGCGCGCGTCACCGAGGTGGCGCTCGCCGCCTTCGATGCCATGGAGGTGCGCGACTACGCGCGTCTCGACATCCGCCTGCCGGAGACGGGCCCCGACGCGGGCACGCCCTTCGTCATCGACATGAACCCGAACTGCGATCTCTCCGACGGCGCGGGCGGGTACTCGAAGGCCGCCGCGGCGGCGGGCCTCGGCTATGATGAGGTCATCCGGCGCATCGTCGAGCTCGCTCTGCTGAGACGCCCTCATGCCGACACGATCCCCCTCGCTCCCCGGTCGCGCGCCGCGCGCC
>DASZWW010000178.1:0-35221 GCA_035546175.1 Polyangia bacterium | reverse complement strand
GGGCGCGGCACGGGCGCGCCGGTCGAGAGCCGCGCCTCGAGGACGTCGAGGCGATCGAGCAGGTCCCCGATGGGGAGGAGCGGCTCCGCGGCGCAGAGATCGACCGCCGCCATCTCGAGGAGCAGGCGCGGCGTCTGCGACTTCGACGCCTCGTCGACGAGGCGCGCCCAGCGCTCGAAGAGCACCGGGAAGACGCCCGGCGCGCCCTTGCCGACGAGCGCCTCGACCTCGCGCAGCTCGTCCGGCGTCGCGTCGACCAGGTCGCCCGCGTCCTTCACGCGCGCGACGATCTCCAGATCCCGCAGGAAGCCCAGGAAGGCGCGCGAGAGCTGCCCCACGTCGACGCCGCCGTCAGCGGCGCGGGCGAGCGCCCGAAGCGTCGCGCCCGCGTCGCGCGCGAGGACGTGCCCGGCGAGCTCGACGAGCAGGCGCCGGTCGGCCACGCCCAGCACGTCGGCGACCACGTCGCGGGTGAGCTTGGCGTCGCCCACGTAGGCGATGACCTGGTCGAGCAGCGAGAGCCCGTCCCTCACCGACCCCGCCGCCTGGCGCGCGATGACCCGCACCGCCTCCTCGTCGGCGGCGAGCCTCTCCTTGGCGAGGACGCCCTGCAGGTGCTCGGCGAGCCGCGCCGTGGAGATGAGCTTGAAGTCGAAGCGCTGGCAGCGCGACAGGATCGTGACCGGGATCTTGTGCACCTCGGTCGTCGCGAAGATGAAGACGACGTGCGGCGGCGGCTCCTCGAGCGTCTTCAGGAGCGCGTTGAACGAGTGGGACGAGAGCATGTGCACCTCGTCGATGATGTAGACCTTGCGGCGGGCGCGGACCGGCGCGTACCGCACGCCCTCGAGCACGGACTTCGTCTCCTCGACCTTCGTGTTCGAGGCGGCGTCGATCTCGACGACGTCGACGGAGCGCCCGGCGGCGATCTCCTGACACTGCTCGCACTTCCCGCACGGCTCGGGCGTGGGACCCTCCTCGCAGCAGAGCGCCTTGGCGAGGATGCGCGCCGCGCTGGTCTTCCCCACGCCGCGCGCCCCCGTGAAGAGGAAGGCGTGGTGCACGCGGTTCTGCTGGATGGCGTTCGTGAGCGTGCGCGCGACGTGCTCCTGCCCCACGAGGTCGGCGAACCGTTGGGGGCGGTACTTCCGCGCCAGCACGAGATACGACATGTGTCGGCCGAATCTACCTCACTTGTCGCACCTGTGTCGGTGGTTACGATCGGCTCGAAATGCGAATCGACAAGCTCACCACCAAGGCCCAAGAGGCGCTGCAGCAAGCGCAGGCGCTCGCCGAGCGGCGCGGCCACCAGGAGCTCACCCCCGAGCACCTGCTCTCGGCGCTTCTCACGCAGGAGCAGGGCGTCGCGCCGGCCCTGCTGCGCAAGGTGGGGGTCGACACCGGGCTCGTGCAGGCGAAGGTCGACGCGGCCCTCGACGCCCAGCCCCAGGTGCGCGGTAGCTCGGCCGACCTCTACGTCGGGCGGCGGCTCAAGACGCTGCTCGAGGACGCGGCCCAGCAGTCCAAGGAGTTCAAGGACGAATACGTCTCGAGCGAGCACCTGCTGCTGGCCCTCGTCGTCAAGGATCACGGCGAGGCCTCGCGCGCCCTGAAGGACGCGGGCGTGCGCCGTGACGACCTCCTCAAGGCGCTCACCGAGGTGCGCGGCAACCAGCGCGTCACCGACCCCGAGGCGGAGGGCAAGTACCAGGCGCTCGCCAAGTACACGCGCGACCTCACCGAGCTCGCGCGGACGGGCAAGCTCGACCCGGTCATCGGCCGCGACGAGGAGATCCGGCGCGCCATGCAGGTGCTCTCGCGGCGCACCAAGAACAACCCCGTGCTCATCGGCGATCCCGGCGTCGGCAAGACGGCCATCGCCGAGGGTATCGCGCTGCGCATCGCCTCGGGCGACGTGGCCGAGTCGCTCAAGGACAAGAAGATCCTGGCCCTCGACCTCGGCTCCCTCATCGCGGGTACGAAGTACCGGGGCGAGTTCGAGGACCGCCTCAAGGCCGTCCTCAAGGAGGTCCAGGGCGCCGAGGGCGGCATCATCCTGTTCATCGACGAGCTGCACACGCTCGTGGGGGCGGGGGGCGCCGAGGGCGCCGTCGACGCGGCCAACATGCTCAAGCCCGCGCTCGCGCGCGGCGACCTGCGCTGCATCGGCGCGACGACGCTCGACGAGTACCGGAAGTACATCGAGAAGGACAAGGCCCTCGAACGCCGCTTCCAGCCTGTCTACGTCGGCGAGCCCTCCCTCGAGGACGCCGTCGCCATCTTGCGCGGCCTCAAGGAGCGCTACGAGGTTCACCACGGGATCCAGATCCGCGACGCCGCGCTGGTCGCGGCGGTCCGGCTGTCTTCCCGCTACATCTCTGGCCGCCAGCTGCCCGACAAGGCCATCGACCTGGTGGACGAGGCCGCGAGCCGCCTCAAGATGCAGATCGACTCGCTGCCGGAGCCCATCGACCAGCTCGAGCGGCGCCTCACCTCCCTGGCCATCGAGGAGCAGGCGCTCGAGCACGAGAAGGACGACGCGTCCCGCAAGCGCCTGGGCGACGTGGTCGCCGAGATCGCCGAGCTGCGCGAGCGGGCCGCGCAGATGAAGTCCGTGTGGCAGCACGAAAAGCAGCTCATCGCCGACCTGCGCAAGCTCAAGGAGGACGCCGACGCCGCCAAGACCGAGGCCGAGCTCGCGCAGCGGCGCGGCGAGCTGCAGCGCGCCGCCGAGCTGCGCTTCGGCCGGCTGCCCGACCTCGAGAAGGCCGCGGCGGCCAAGAGCGCGGAGCTCAAGGAGGCCCAGAAGCAGGGCTCATTCCTCCGCGAGGAGGTGACCGAAGAGGACATCGCCACGGTCGTCTCGAAGTGGACGGGCATCCCCGTCGACAAGATGCTCGAGGGAGAGCAGGCGCGCCTGCTGCACCTGGAGGAGCGCCTGCACGCGCGCGTCGTCGGCCAGGACGACGCCGTCACGGCCATCGCGAACGCCGTGCGCCGCTCGCGCTCCGGGCTCCAGGACCCGAACCGCCCGATCGGTTCGTTCATCTTCCTCGGCCCCACGGGCGTCGGGAAGACGGAGCTCGCGCGCGCCCTGGCCGGGTTCCTGTTCGACGACGAGACGCACATGGTGCGCATCGACATGTCCGAGTACATGGAGAAGCACGCCGTATCGCGCCTCATCGGGGCCCCTCCCGGCTACGTCGGCTATGACCAGGGCGGCCAGCTCACCGAGGCCGTGCGGCGCCGCCCCTACTCCGTCGTGCTCTTCGACGAGATCGAGAAGGCGCACCCGGACGTCTTCAACGTGCTGCTGCAGCTCCTCGACGACGGCCGCCTGACCGACGGCCAGGGCCGAACCGTCGACTTCCGCAACACGGTGGTCATCATGACCTCGAACGTCGGCAGCCACCTCGTCACCGACGTGGTCGAGGCCGCGGATCCCGAGGCGCTGCGCAAGAAGGTCACGGAGGAGCTGCGCCGCACCTTCCGTCCCGAGTTCCTGAACAGGGTCGACGACATCGTCGTCTTCCACCGGCTCCAGAGGGCCGAGCTCGACCGGATCGTCGACCTCCAGCTCGAGCGCCTGCGCAAGCTCCTGCGCGACCGGCAGCTCGAGCTCGAGCTCACGCCGTCGGCGCGGACGTTCCTGGCCGACGAGGGTTACGACCCCGTGTTCGGCGCGCGGCCGCTCAAGCGCGCCATCACGCGCCACGTCCAGGACCCCCTCGCCAAGCGCTTGCTCGCCGGCGACTTCGGGCCCGGCGACACGATCGTCGTCGACCGGGGCGAGGGGACAGACGAGAAGGCCCTCAAGTTCACGCGCCGACGCGCCAAGACGCTCGCGGCGGCGTCGTGACGACGGGGTTGCCTCGCGCGAGCGGTCCCCGTAGCGTTCACGAAAGACCATGAAAGATCTCTACAAGGTGCTCGGCGTCGCCGAGAACGCCGACGAGGGCGCGATCAAGAAGGCCTACCGGAAGCTCGCGAAGGAGTACCACCCCGACGTCACCGGGAACGACAAGAAGAAGACCGAGCGCTTCAAGGAGATCAACGAGGCGTACGCGGTCCTCGGCGACAAGGAGAAGCGCGCCGAGTACGAGCGCCTGAAGAACGCCCCCGTCCGGCCCGACGGCATGCCCGAGGGCTTCGACGCCGAGGCGTTCGCGCGGACCTTCGGCGGCATGCGCGGCGGCCGCGGCGTCACCTTCGAGAGCGAGGACCTGGGCGATCTGTTCGCGACGCTCTTCGGCGACGGGAGGCGTGGCGCCTCGCCGTTCGGCGGCGGCGCGCGCGCGCGGCCGGCGCGCGGCGCCGACGTCATCGGCACGCTGCCCATCACCTTCGCCGAGGCGGCGCTCGGGACGCGGCGCACCGTCCGTTCGGGCGCGGGGTCGACGGTGGAGGTCACCGTTCCACCGGGCGTCGAGAGCGGCGGCCGCCTCCGCGTGCCCGGCCACGGCCAGCCGGCGCCGGGACGCGGCGGCGCGCCGGGCGACCTCTACCTCGAGCTCGACGTCAAGCCCGATCCCCACCTCACGCGCGACGGCGCCGACATCGAGCTCGACGTCCCCGTGACCTTCAGCGAGGCCGCCCTCGGCACGAAGGTGCAGGTCCCCACCGTCGAGGGACCCGTCACGGTGACGGTCCCGCCCGGCACGTCGAGCGGCGCGCGCCTGCGCCTGCGCGGCAAAGGCGTGAAGAAGGCCGACGGCTCGCGCGGGGACCAGATCGTGCGTGTCGGGATCGTGGCGCCCAAGGGCGCGGCCGACGACGCCGAGACCCGCAAGCTCCTCGAGGCCCTCGCCAAGCGCACCGAGCACAAGAGCCCGAGGTCGTTTTGAAGAGGTCGTGTTGGAAGAGGTCGTCTTGAAGGACGCGTTTTTGAGGGACGGCCCGACCTCGACGATGAAGAAAATCGGTATACCTTTTCTGGCCCCTCGGCATCATATAGTGGTCAGGGGGCGGCACCGGTTGGATGGGGGAACGGCCACCTGGAGCGAGACAACGAAATGACAACCGAAGACTCCAAGACCCTGCCTCTTCTCTCCCTCCGCAACCTCGTCCTCTTCCCAGGCGCCGTGATGCCCGTGGAGATCGGACGGCCGAGCTCGCTGCGCCTCATCGAAGCGCTCGGGGGCAAGGGCGCGAGGGTCCTCGTGGGCACGCAGAAGGACGCGGACATCGAGGAGCCCGCCTCGAGCGACCTCTACACGATCTGTGTGGAGGGCGAGGTCGTGCGCATCGTCAAGGCCGCCGAGAACCGCGTGACGGCCGTGCTGCGGGGCCTCGAGCGGCGGCGCGTCACGGGCTTCGTGCAGGAGAAGCCGTACCTCGTCGCCTCGTACGGCCCGCTCACGGAGATCCGCAAGGACCCGATCGAGATCGACGGGCTCGGCATGGCGGTCTACGACGTCGCGAAGCAGCTCATCGCGATCTCTCCGGACATCCCGGACGAGACGGCGCAGGTGCTCGATCAGAGCAAGGACCCGGGCCGCCTCGGCGACATCGTCGCCGCGACGGTCGACCTGTCGCCCGAGGAGCGCGCGTCCCTGCTCGTCGAGAGCGACGTCGCGGAGCGGCTGCGGCGGCTGCTCGTGCTGCTGCAGCGCAAGGTCGAGCTCATCAAGGTCAAGCAGAAGATCGACTCGCAGGTCCGCGAGGAGTTCTCGAAGCACCAGCGCGAGGCGGTGCTGCGCCAGAAGCTCAAGGCCATCCAGGACGAGCTCGGCGAGGGCGACGACGCGTCGGACCTCGACGCCTTCGAGGAGAAGATCAAGGCGGCCGACATGCCGGCCGAGGTCGAGAAGACGGCGCGCAAGCAGCTCGACCGTCTCAAGCAGATGGCGCAGTCGTCGGCGGAGTACACGGTCCAGCGCACGTACCTCGAGTGGCTCGTCGAGCTGCCGTGGACGAAGCAGACCGAGGATCGCCTCGACCTCGAGAAGGCCCGGGAGATCCTCGACGCCGACCACTACGACCTCAAGAAGGTCAAGAAGCGCATCCTCGAGTACCTGGCCGTGCGCAAGCTCGCGCCGGGCAAGAAGGGCCCGATCCTCTGCCTCGCGGGGCCTCCGGGCGTCGGCAAGACCTCGCTCGGCAAGTCGATCGCGCGCTCGCTGGGGCGCGAGTTCATCCGCATCTCGCTGGGCGGCGTGCGCGACGAGGCCGAGATCCGCGGCCACCGGCGCACGTACATCGGCGCGCTCCCAGGCCGCATCATCCAAGGCATGCGCCGCGTGGGCTCGAAGAACCCCGTCTTCATGCTCGACGAGATCGACAAGCTGGGCGCCGACTTCCGCGGCGACCCGTCGGCCGCGCTGCTCGAGGTCCTCGACCCCGAGCAGAACTCGACGTTCTCCGACCATTACCTCGAGGTGAACTTCGACCTCTCGAACGTCATCTTCATCGCGACGGCCAACATGCTGGATCCGATCCCGCCGGCGCTGCTCGACCGCATGGAGGTCCTCGAGATCCCGGGCTACACGCGCGAGGAGAAGCTCGAGATCGCGCGGCGACACCTCGTGCCGAAGCAGATCGCCGACCACGGCCTGACGAACGAGCAGATCCAGTTCCCCGACGACGCGCTGACGACGGTCATCGAGCAGTACACGCGCGAGGCCGGCGTCCGCAACCTCGAGCGCGAGGTGGCGAACGCCATCCGAGGCGTGGCCGTCAAGGTCGCCGAGAACGTGCCCTACGATCCCAAGCTCACGCCCGAGGCCATCGGCGAGATGCTCGGCCCGCAGAAGTACTACTCGGAGGCCGCGGAGCGGACGGAGATCCCGGGCGTCGCCACGGGGCTCGCCTGGACGCCCACGGGCGGCGACATCCTCTTCATCGAGGCCTCGGCGATGCTCGGCAAGGGCAGCCTCATCCTCACGGGCCAGCTCGGCGACGTCATGAAGGAGTCGGCGCGCGCGGGCATGTCGTGGGTGCGCACGCACGTCGAGGACCTCGGCATCACGGGCGACTTCGAGAAGACGGACATCCACCTGCACGTGCCCGCGGGCGGCGTGTCGAAGGACGGCCCGTCGGCCGGCGTCGCCATCACGACGGCGCTCGTCTCGCTGCTCACGGGGCGGCGCGTGCGGGGCGACGTCGCGATGACCGGCGAGATCACGCTCCGCGGGACCGTGCTGCCCGTGGGCGGCATCAAGGAGAAGGTCCTGGCGGCGCACCGGGCCGGCATCAAGCGCGTCGTCCTGCCGGACCGCAACAGCAAGGACATCGTCGACATCCCGGAGACCGTGCGCGCCGAGCTCGAGATCCTCTTCGTCAAGAAGATCGACGAGGCGCTCGAGCTCACGCTCGAGGCGGTCCCGGTGGTCGTCGGCGGTCCCGACGCGCCCAAGCCAGAAGCGGCCGCCCAGGCCTGACCGGACGCGCGCGCCCCGCCTCAGTCGCCCGTGTTCGGCGCCCGCGCGGGGGCGTGCGCCGGCTCCACGGGGCCGGTCCATCTCCTGACGCGCGCTACGGCGTCGGGCCGGCCGAGCCGGTCTGATCGCCCACGGTCCACGACAGCTTCTGCGCCGTCCACGTCACGGTGGCGTCGAGGTCGCCCGTGAACGTCATGCCGGTGATGAGCACGTTCTCGAAGCCGTAGGTGCCGAAGACCGCCGGCGCGCCGGTCACGTCGTCGAAGATCTCCACCTTCGCCGTGCGGATGACCCGCCCCGCCGCCTCGTTCAGCGCCATCGTCAGCGCGGTGCCGTCGATCGCCAGCGTCCCCGAGGCGTCGCCGAAGACGGGCTTGCCCGCCGCGGCGCCGCCGCCCGCGGCCGGATCCGTCGCGAGCATCTCCGAGGGCGCGCGGAACGCCGTCAGCTCCTCGAAGCCCTGGGGCGCGGGGCCGCGGTACGCGAAGTCGAGCTCCGGGATCGCGGCGCCGCCGCCTTCGTTTCTCGCGATGTCCCAGTCGATCACGACGGCCGCGTCCGCCGAGCCGTCGGGCTTGCGCGGATCGTACTCGATCTCGATCTGCTGGAAGGCGAACGTCAGCGTCAGGAGCGGGAGCTCGTCGCCGTGCGCCGTCCCGCTCGTGATGACCGCGATGATCACGTTCTTGAGCTTGACCTGGTAGTAGACGAAGGGCTCCGCGCCGCCCTTCTCGAACGCGAAGTCGACCTCGTTGAGGTGCGTTCCGGTCGCGACGTCGGTGTAGAGGGGCGTCACGCCCTTCTGAAAGCGCAGCGACGCGGTGGCGGTCCACGCGGTCTTGCCGGCGCCCGTCCCGGCCCCCGTGCCGCTCGTGGCGGCCGTCGAGAGGCCGAGGTCGAAGCTCTCGAGGACGAACCAGCCCTCGAAGCCCTTCGCCGTCGACTCGCCCGTCGCGTTCGGGACCTTCATGAACTCGCCGCCCGACGAGCCCCCCGAGCCCCCGCCGGCGCCGGCGGCGCCGCCTGACGAGCCCCCCGACGCCCCGGCGGCGGCGCCGCCGTCCGCAGAGTCGTCGAAGCCGACCGACACCGTCGCGTTGCCGTTGTGAACGAGGTTGAGCGTCACGAGGACGGGCGGCTTGATCGCCACCGTCGCCGTGAAGGTCGCGTCGCTGATCCAGGTCGGCACCGCGTCGGCGCTCGGCGGGCACGCCCCGTCGAAGGCCGCCGCCGAGAAGGCCACCTGACCGAGCGGCAGCCCCGACAGCTGGAACATGGCGTTCGAGCCGGCGGCCGCGATGAAGGAGCGCGTGACGGTGCGATAACCCGCTGCGGTGATCTGGACGCAGGTCCCGTCGGCGGGGACGCCCGTGAGCGCGAGGACCGCCTTGCCGGGGAGCTCCGGATCGCCGCCCGAGCCCGCCGGCCCCGCGCAGCTCACCGCGAGCACCAGGAGCGCGCCCGCGCAGATGGTCCTCATCGCCTTGCCAATCATCGTCGCCTCCATGGGCGTGCATCGTTGCCCCCGAGGCGGCGACGGGTCAATCCCGGAATCGTGAAAGATGCGTGACCAACGGGACGGCGAGGTGTGCGGCAAGACGCGAAGCGCGAGTCGCGCCTGTCACTGCCACGGCGCCGCCGGAGCCGACGACCTCGGGACCGCGAGTGCTCAGCCGCAGCGGCCGGCGGGCCGGCGCGGGGCGCCGTCGCGCCGGCGGCTGCCGAGCTGGAGCAGCTCCCCCGGTCCGTCGACGATCCAATCCGGGCGTTCGAGGGCCAGGCCCTCGAGGCTCGTGTAGCCCCAGGCGACGGCGGCGACGCGGCACCCGGCGGCGCGGCCCATCCGCACGTCCGGCAGGCCGTCGCCCACGACGAGCGTGTCGGCGGGCTCGGCGCGATGCCGCGCGCAGAGCGCGAGCGCGGCGTCCGGCGCCGGCTTGCGCGCGTAGCCGTCTCCGTCGCCCACGACGTCCGCGAAGAAGCGGTCGAGCGCGAGCGCGCCCAGCAGCGCCCGCGCGAGGTCCCCCGGCTTGTTCGTCAGGACGGCGAGGGGCGTCCCGCGCTCCGCGAAGCCCGCGAGCACCTCGGCGATCCCCGGGTACGGGCGCGTGTGGACGCACAGGTGGGACGCGTACTGGGCCTTGAACCGCTCGAGGAGGCGCCGCTGGTCGACCTCGGACGCGGGGTCGACGGAGCGCTCGACGAGCTTGGCGGCGCCGTCGCCGACGTAGCTCGTCACCGTGCCGAGGGGGTGCGTCGGCTGGCCGAGCTCGGCGAGGGCGGCGTTGAGGGCCGCGGCGATGTCGGGCGCCGAGTCGACGAGCGTGCCGTCGAGGTCGAAGAGGACGAGCTTGGGGATCATGTGGCGCGGCGCTCAGAGTAGACTCGAGCGAGGTCAAGGTCCATGTCCGACGAGAAGCGGGCGAGCCCTCCGCGCGAACCAACGCCGGCCGTCACGATGCGCGAGACGCAGTCGGGCATCGCGCTCGATCCCGTTTATCGGCCCAATCCGCGCTCGGACGAGGCGGCGCGGTACGACGAGCGGCTGGGCGACCCGGGGCAGTTCCCCTTCACGCGCGGCCCGCACGCGACGATGTACCGGGGCAAGCGCTGGACCATGCGCATGTTCTCGGGCTTCGGCGCGCCCGAGGACACCAACCGGCGCTTCAAGTTCCTGCTCGAGCATGGCCAGACCGGGCTGTCGACGGCCTTCGACATGCCGACGCTCATGGGCTACGACCCCGACGACCCGAAGGCGCTGGGCGAGGTCGGCCGGGAGGGCGTCTCGGTGGCCTCCGTCGCCGACATGGAGCGGCTCTTCGACGGCATCGCGCTCGAGCGCGTCTCGACGTCGATGACGATCAACGCGCCGGCGGTCGCGCTGCTCGCCTTCTACGTCGTCGCGGCCGAGCGGCGCGGGATCGCGCCCGAGGCCCTCGCGGGCACGCTCCAGAACGACATGCTCAAGGAGTTCATCGCGCAGAAGGAGTGGATCTGCGGCGTGCGCCCGGCCCTCCGCATCGTGCGCGACATGCTCGTCTATTGCACGGCGCGCATGCCACGCTGGAACACGATCAGCATCAGCGGCTACCACATCCGCGAGGCGGGCGCGACGGCCGTGCAGGAGCTCGCCTTCACGCTCGCCGACGGCATCGCCTACGTCGAGCTGGGACGGTCCGCGGGCCTCGACGTCGACGTCTTCGCGCAGCGGCTGTCGTTCTTCTGGGACGTCCACAGCGACCTCTTCGAGGAGGTGGCCAAGCTGCGCGCCGCGCGCCGCATGTGGGCGCGGATCATGCGCGACCGCTTCGGCTCGAGGAACCCGCGGGCCCAGATGCTGCGCGCGCACGCGCAGACGGCGGGCGTGTCGCTCGTCGCGCAGCAGCCGCTCAACAACGTCGTGCGCACCACGCTGCAGGCGCTGGCCGCCGTGCTGGGCGGCACGCAGTCGCTCCACACGAACAGCTACGACGAGACCTACGCGCTCCCCACCGAGGACGCGGCCACGCTCGCGCTGCGCACGCAGCAGATCGTCGCCGAGGAGTCGGGCGTCCCGGCCGTCGCCGACCCGCTCGGCGGCAGCTGGTTCGTCGAGTGGCTCACCGACCGCATGGAGGCGGAGGCGACGCGCCTCATCGAGACGATCGACGGCATGGGAGGCATGGTGCGCGCCGTGGAGCTCGGCTGGCCGCAGCGCGAGATCGCCGAGTCGGCCTACCGGTTCCAGCGCCAGATCGACACGGGCGAGCGCCCGGTCGTCGGGGTGAACCGGCACGTCGGGGGGGCGAGCGGGCAGTCCATCCCCACGCTCAAGATCGACATGGCCCCCGAGGAGGGGCAGCGGGCCCGCATCGCGGCCGTGCGGGCCGGCCGCGACGAGGCGGCGTGCCGCGCCGCGCTCGACCGCCTGCGCCGGACCTGCGCGGCCCCTGAAAACGCGGGCGGCAACCTGATGGAGGACGTGCTAGAAGCGTCGCGCCGTGACGCGACCCTTGGTGAAATCTGTCGAGTCTTCCGCGACGTCTTTGGCGAGTACCGAGACCCCGCCCATGTCTAGGCCGGCGGGGGACCTCTGATGGCGCCGGTCTCCGTCGGCCAAGACATCGAGGCCCTCTGCGGGCGGTGCGGCCAGGTCTGGCACGTCGTCATGGCCATGATGGGCGACCGCATCGCCAAGGTCGTGTGCAAGCGCTGCGGCGGCCACCACCGCTACCGGCGCGAGGGCGACTCCGAGGAGAAGGCCGCGGGCGCCTCCCGCGAGGGGCGGCGCGCGGCGCCGACGCGGCGCTTCGCCCGGCCGGCGGCGTCGCGCACGCCCGCCCCGCTGCCGACCTTCGACCCCAACAAGCCACCGCGGGTCTACTCGGCCAAGGACGGCTACGACGCGGGTGACCGCGTGACGCACCCGTCGTTCGGGACGGGCGTCGTCACGGGCGCCCCCGCGCCCGGCCGCGTGGAGATCGCCTTCCCTTCGGGCGCGCGCGTGCTCGCGTGCGCGAAGGCGGCGTCGACGCTCGAGCGCCCCGTGGCCGTCGCCGTCCCCATCTCCGACCGGCCGCCGGAGAAATGACCCCCGGGGCCCTCGCGATGACCAGGGGGGCCCTGCCGCGCGTCGTCCTGCGAAAGAACCTCGCGCGCGCCATCCGGCGCGGCCACCCCTGGATCTATCGGGACGCGCTGGCGGCGCCCGAAGGTCTGCCCGACGGCGCGCTGGTCTTCGTCGTCGACGCCGAGCGCCGGGCCGTCGCGCGAGGGTTCTGGGACGCGCGCTCGCCCATCGCCGTGCGCGTGGTCGCGACGGCCGACGAGGCCGGGGAGGTCGGCGCCGACGTGGGCGCGGCGATCGACGCGCGCCTCGGCGCGGCGCTCGATCGGCGGCTCGCCTTCATCGATCGCCGGGAGACCGACGCGTTCCGGTGGGTCCACGGCGAGGCCGATCGCCTCCCCGGCATCCACGTGGACCTCTACGGGGCGGCGGCGGTCGTGCGCACCGACGGCGACGGCGCGCGCGCGTTCTACCGCGACCTGCCCGCGCGCCTCGCCGCCGCCGCCGGCGCGCGCGGGGTCGCGCTCGCGGGCGTCGTCGAGCGCGGACAGCGCGCGGACTGGGACGCCCACGGCGCCGGGACCGTGTGGGGCGCCGTCCCGGACGGCGAGCTCGAGGTGCGCGAGAACGGCGTGCGGTTCGGCGTCGATCTGGCCCGCGGGCAGAAGGGCGGGCTCTTCCTCGACCAGCGCGACAACCGGGCGCTCGTGCGCACCCTCGCCGCCGGGCGGCGCGTGCTGAACCTCTTCGGCTACACGGGCGGGTTCTCGATCTACGCCGCCCTCGGCGGCGCCGCCGAGACGACGACCGTCGACGTCGCGGCGCCCGCCGTCGAGGCGGCGCGAAGGAACTTCGAGCGCAACGGGCTGCCGCTCGCGGCGGCGCGCTTCTGCGCCGAGGACGCCTTCGCCTTCCTGGAGCGCGCGGCCGCCGAGGGCGCGCGCTGGGACCTCGTGATCTCCGACCCGCCGAGCTTCGCCCCGAGCGAGCGCGCCCTGGCGGCGGCGCTGCGGGCGTACGCGCGCGTCCACCGGCTGTGCGCCGCCGTGACGGCCCCGGGGGGCGTCCTGTGCGCCGCCTCGTGCTCGAGCCACGTGCGCCCCGAGGCGTTCCTGGAGACGATCGCCGAGGGCGCGCGCGCCGCCGGCCGCACGTTCTCGCTCGTCGAGCTGCGCGGCGCCGCCGCCTGCCACCCGCCCTTGGCCGCCTTCCCCGAAGGCGACTATCTCAAGTTCGCCCAGGGTCGCCTATCATGAGCGCGCGAATGCCCGCCCCCGCCCCCGACGCCGCCG
Source organism: Polyangia bacterium (assembly GCA_035546175.1). Taxonomy (GTDB): domain Bacteria; phylum Myxococcota_A; class Polyangia; order Fen-1088; family Fen-1088; genus DASZFV01. The sequence continues at coordinate 22,004 of DASZWW010000178.1, read as the reverse complement.
GCACGCCCGTACCGCCCCCGCCCCTGCCGACGGTCGATCCCAACGTCCTCGCCTCGGCGCGCTACCGCTGGACGATCGGCCTCGGGCTCGCGGCGCTGCAGTCGCTGTTCTACTTCGGCATCGGCAACCTCGACCTCCACCGCTCGACCGAGCTGCTGCGCACGCGGCTCGACGACGCCATCCCGTTCTGGCCGTGGACGTCGTGGTGCTACCTGCCCTTCTACGCCGCGACGTTCGTCATGGCGATCGGCGGCTTCCGGCACCGGGCGCTCTTCAACCGCACCGCGCGCTCGGTCCTGCTCGTGATGTTCGTGGGCGCCCTCTGCCACGCCCTCATCGGCGCCGAGTACCCGCGCCCGGTGCTGCACCCGCCCTTCGCCAACCTTTCGGAGATCTTCATGGCCTGGGTCCAGCGCGTCGACCGCCCGGGCAACGTCTTCCCTTCGCTCCACGTCGCCCACACGACGATGCTGTCCGTGCTGCTCATCCGCGACCGCCCCCGGCTCGGCCGCGCCGCGCTCGTCATGGCGACGATGCTCGCGCTCTCGACCCTCACGACGAAGCAGCACTTCATCGCCGACGTGATCTCGGGCTACTTCCTCGCCTTCATCGGCGTCGCCTGGGCCCTGCGCGGCCTGCCTCGCAGCACCAACTAAGCGCCCGGAGGGCGCGCGGCCCGTCGCCCTCCCCTCCCGGGGGCCCGCGCCCCAGCACTTGTTTGAGCAATGATGGAGACCGTGCGCGCCGCCCGCGCCGGCTCCGAGCGTCGCGGCGCGGGTTGGGCCGTGGATCTCTGCAGACTCGATGAAGTGGCTGGCTCCGATCGCAGCGAGCTGACGGGTTTACCGTCGCTCAGTGGATTGACGCGGTCATTGCCGCAAGCGAAGGGAGCCAGCCATGGAGCATGTTGCTATCGATCTGGGGTCGAGGAAATCGCAAATCTGTGTGCGCGGCGAAGATGGGCGGATCGTCGACGAGAGGCGATGCGAGACGGCGGAATTGAAGCGCTATCTGGCGACAAGGCCGCCGAGCCGCGTCGTCGTAGAGACCTGCGCGGAGGCGTTCGGAGTGGCGGACGCAGCGCGGGAACTGGGACACGAGACTCGCGTCGTGCCTGCGACGCTCGTCAAGACGCTGGGCGTCGGGGCCCGTCGCCTCAAGACCGATCAGCGAGACGCGCGAGCACTGAGCGAGGTCTCCTGCCGCGTCGATCTGCCGACGGTGCACGTGCCGAGGCGAGAGTCGCGGGATCGAAAGTCGATGTGCGGGATGCGAGAGGCACTCGTGGGCGCTCGGATGAAGCTCATCAACACGGTGCGCGGCTGGCTGCGCGGGCAAGGCCGACGCTTGGGTACGGCGAGCCGGACGACATTCACGAAACGCGTGCGTGCGCTGTGCGAGGGCCAACCACCAAGCTACGTCGAGCGCCAGCTACAGGCCATCGAGATGCTGACGGCGCAGATCTGCGAAGCCGACGACGAGGTGCAGTGCTGGGCGGCGGCCGACGAGACCTGTCAGAGGCTGATGACGGTGCCCGCCGTCGGAGCACTGACTTCTCTCCGATTCGTGGCAGCGCTCGACGATGCGAGCCGCTTCGAGGGCCCCCACCAGGTCGAATCGTACCTGGGCCTCGTGCCCGGGGAGAACTCCAGCTCCGAGCGACAACAGAAGCTCTCGATCACGAAAGCCGGGCCAAGGGCCCTACGCTGGGTGCTGATTCAAGCAGCGTGGGTGCTGAGAACGCGCTGTCGCAGGGCCGAAGCGGTGCCGCTGCAGCTCTGGGCGGCGCGGGTGGAACAGCGCCGAGGGAAACGAGCCGCGACCGTCGCGCTCGCGAGAAAGCTCGCAGGAATTCTGTTCGCCATCTGGCGCGACGGCTCCGTCTACGACGGCAGCCGCGGCGCCAAGATGATCTGACCTCTGACCGGCACGCTGCCAATGACAGCAGCGAGGGCACGGATCGACAGCTGTCCAGAGACGGTGACCGCGACTTGATTGACGAGGGCAACACGACCTCGTTCTGCCGACTGCGGCCCGTCGACGGACCCAGCCTATGCGCCTCGAGCGCGAATACTCGAATGCGACAGCCAGTCGACTCCCGCGCCCATTCCTTCATCTCCAGCACGTCGTCTCGACGGAGACGAGAAGGCGCAGATCTGATCTTGTGGGGCCAGCCACTTCATACTTCAATCAAGCGGCCCGGCTTCGGGGACGGGGCCCGTCCAAATCTCGATTGAGCAGTGATTCTCCACGCAACCGGGGCGGGGGCGAGCCGATGAGCCCGCGTGGGGCGGGCGCGACAACTCCGGCTGGCGCTTCCGGACGACCGGACGTGGGGTGGGAGGCGGCGGGGGGCCGGGCGCAGGCTCGTCGCGGAGCGCAGGACGCCGGCGCATCGGCCTCGGGCGGAGCACCGGGCCCGGTGGCCGCTGCACGTCACGTGGCGTACGCGAGAGGCGGTCCCCTCTCTGCGGTCGATGCGCGTCCTCCCGTCGCTTTCAGGGGCCCTCGCCGCCTCGCACAAGGCAGCCTTTCGCGTGGTCCACTTCTCGGTCCAGACGGACCACATCCACCTCATCGTCGAGGGCGACGATCGGGTGAGCCTCGTGCGCGGGCTGCAGGGGCTCGCGGTCCGCTGCGCGAAGGCCGTCAACCGCGCATCCCGCCGCCGAGGCGCCGTCTGGGCCAGTCGCTACCACGCTCGTGCGCTGCGCACGCCGTCGGAGGCCAGGCGCGGGCTCGTCTACGTCCTCCTCGACTTCCGAAAGCACCTGCGAGCGGCGCCCGGCGTCGATCCGCGGAGCTCCGGTCCCTGGTTCGACGGCTGGCGGCGACGAGACGCGCCGCGGGCCGTCGCGGCGGCGAGGACCGGCTGCCCGGTCGTCCCCGCGAAGACGTGGCTCGCCTCGATCGGGTGGCGACGGGCGGGCGGCCGCGTCGCGCTCGAAGAGGCTCCGGCGGCGCCCCACGAGCGCGCCCTGGCCAGGGGCAGGACGCCCCCGGCCGGCGCGCCGGCGCGCGGCCCGGTCAGGGGGCGGATGGCTGCTTGCGGAGCTTCGCGCGCGCCCCGCGGCTGATGGGGTCCTTGAAGTTGATGCGCTCGTAGCGCAAGCCCGTGGGCGCGATCTGCCGCTCGATGGCGTCGCCGCGGCCGACCACGACGACGAGCACGTTGTCGGGGTCGAGCAGCGTGCCGGCGGCCTCCTTGGCCTGCGCCTCATCGACGGCCGCCATGCGCAGCGCGAACTTCTGCACGTAGTCGAGGCCGAGGCCGTGCAGCTCGGCGCCCACGATGGCGTTCGCCACGCCGGCCGCCGCCTGGAGCTCGAACGGGTAGCTGCCGGCGTAGTAGCCCTTGCCCTTGGCGAGCTCCTCGGCGGTCGGGCCGTCGGCGCGCATCTTGCGAATCTGGTTGACGGTGGCGACGAGCGCCTGCCACACGTTCTCGTTCTTCGTCGAGGCGAAGACCTGGAACGCGCCGTCGTAGAGCGAGGCGCCGAACGTCGAGCTGATCCCGTACGTGAGCCCGCGCTTGGCGCGCACGTCGGTCATGAGGCGCGACGAGAAGTCCGAGCCGCCGAGGACGTAATTCATGAGCGTCGCCGCGAACCACAGGGGGTCGGCGTGCCGGATGCCGCGGTGGCCGAGCAGGATCGTCGTCTGCGTCAGGTCCGGCTTGTCGACGATGAGCACGCGCGTCGACTTCAGCGCCGCCATCTTGAACGCCGGCCGCGCCGGCACGTCGGCCTTCTGCCACTTGCCGAAGGCCCTCTCGATCTCCCCGCGCAGGCGCGACGGGTCGACGTCGCCCGCCACGGCGAGGACCGCGTTGTTCGGCCGGTAGAAAGCCTTCCAGAAGGCCACGAGCTTGTCCCGCGTGAGCTTGGGGACGTCCTCGGCCTCGAGGACCCACCCGTGCGGGTTCTTCTCCCCGTAGAGCTGGTTGTCGAAGTGCGCCTCCGCGAGCGAGCCCGGGTTGTCGAAGCGCGCCGCGATGCCGGCGAGCATCTGCTCGCGCTCCTCGTCCATCTCGATCTCGGGGAAGGTGGGGTGCAGCAGCATGTCCGAGAGCAGCTCGAGGCAGAGCCCCGTGTCCTTGGCGAGCACCGAGCAGCTCGCCGACGAGCTCTCGAGCCCCGCCTGCGCGTCGAGCGAGCCGCCGACGGAGTCGATGGCCCGCGAGATCTCGTCCGCGCTGCGCTTCTTCTTGCCCTCGGTCCCCTTGCGCAGCATCGCCGCCGTGAAGTCGGAGACGCCCAGGTTCGTCGCCCTGTCCTCGTCGTAGGTGCCCGCCTTGATGAGAACGCCGAAGCTCACGACGGGCAGCTCCTTGCGCGGCACGACGACGACCTCGAGGCCGTTCTTCAACGTCCAGCGCTCGAGCTTGGGCAGCGCGAGCTCCGCGGCCGCCGGCGGCGGCGGCGCTTGAATCAGGTCCTTGCGATTCTCCCAGAAGGAGGCCTCCGCGGCCTTCGCCTTGGGCTTCGGCGGCGTCGGGTTCTCCTCGTACTCGACGCTGATCGACGAGACGCTGCCCGGCGGCTTCGCCGTCGCGCAGGACGCCAGCGCGGCCGCCGCCGCGGCGAGGCCGACGAGGCGCGCGGCGCGGCTCACTTGCCCCCCTCCGGCTTCGCCGGAGCGCCGGCGGGGGCGCCCGCCGGCGGCCCGTTCGCGGGTGGCGTCGAGGCGCCTCCCGGCGCCGCCCCCGGCTGCAGCGTCAGCTCGGTCAGGTTCGACTCGACGAGGTACTTGCGGGCCACGCGCGTCACGTCCGCCGCCGTCACCGCCATGTAGCGCGCCGCCCCCTTCGCGAACTCGCGCCAGTCGCCGTGGACGTACTGGTACTCGCCGAGGTCGGTGGCGACGCCGTCGACGGTCTGCAGCCCGAAGATGTACGACGCCGCGAGCTGGCTCTTGGCCTTCTCGAGCTCGTCCGCCGAGATCGGCTGGGCCCGCGCGCGCGCGAGCTCGTCGTAGATCGCCTGGCGCACCTTGGCCGGATCGCGCACCGGCAGGAAGGCCGCGTAAGCGAGGAAGAGCCCCGAGTCCTCCATCGACTCGACGAGGCCCCCGGCGGCGATGGCCAGCTTGTCCTTGCGCACGAGGCGCTGGTGCAGGCGCGACGACTCGCCCCCCGACAGCACGGCGGCGAGCACCTCGAGCGCGGGCACGTCGCCGTCACCGGCGCGCGGGACGTGGTACCCGGCGACCGTGATGGGCAACTGGACCTCCAGCGTCAGGGTGTCCCGCCGGGGCGCCGTCTGCGCCGGCTCCTCGACGCTGTTGCGCGGCGGCGCCGGCCCGCGCGGCACGGGGCCGAAGTGCTGCTCGGAGAGCTTGCGCACCTCGGCCTCGTCGAGATCCCCCACGACGATGAGGGTCGCGTTGTTGGGCTGGTAGTAGGCGTCGTAGAACTTCTGGCAGTCCTCGGGCGTGACCTTCTCGAGGTCCTCGATCGTGCCGATGGGCGTCCACGCGTAGGGGTGCTTCGCGTAGGCCAGCGCGCGGAAGCGCTCGATGGCCTTCCCGACCGGGTTGTTGTCGACGCGCAGCCGCTTCTCCTCCTCGACGACCTTCCTCTCCGAGTCGATGGTCCCCGGGAAGAGCTTGAGGTGGCGCATGCGCTCGGCCTCGAGCTGCATCGCGAAGCCCACGTACGAGGGCGGCACGGTGTCGTGATAGGCGGTGACGTCCTCCGTCGTGAAGGCGTTCACCTGCCCGCCCACCTCCTTGAGCAGGCGGGCGTGGTCCTCGGGCGGCACGTGCTCGGAGCCCTTGAACATCATGTGCTCGAACATGTGCGCCACGCCCCGGATGCCCACGTGCTCGTCCTTCGAGCCCACGTGATAGAAGACCTGCACGGTGGCGATGGGCGCCTTGTGGTCGGCGAGGAACAGCACCTCGAGGCCGTTGGCGAGCTTCCACTGCTTGATGTCGACCTTGGGCGCGACGGAGCCCTTCGGCGCCGGCCTGGCGAGGGCGCGGGCCGGGGCGAGCGCCGGCGCACCCGCGAGCGCGAGCCCGGCGGCCGCGAGCGCCCACGCGCGCAACCTGGAAGGCACTCTTCGCGGAGGCGGGCGTCGCATCGGCGGCGACACTATGCCACGGCGGGCGCCGCGGCGTCCTCCTGTTATGCTCGGGCGCATGAACGGCACCGTCGTCGTCGAGACCGTCGACAGCCGGGCGCTCGCGGCCAACACGCTCGGCGACTCGGCCGTGCGGCGCGTGACCGTCTGGCTGCCGCCGTCCTACGCGCGCGCCGTGACCCGCCACTACCCCGTCATCTACTGGCTGGCGGGCTTCTCGGGCACGGGCGAGTCCCTCTTCCAGGGACGGCCCTGGCAGCCCGGGCTCGGCGAGCGGCTCGACCGCCTCGTGGGCGCGGGCGCGATGGGCGAGGTCATCGTCGTCGCGCCCGACGGCTTCTCGCGCTGGGGCGGCGGCCAGTACCTCGACTCGCCCGTCCACGGGGGCCACGAGACTCACCTCGTGCGCGAGCTCGTGCCCGAGATCGATCGCCGCTTCCGCACCTTCGCGACGCGCGACGCGCGCGCCATCGGCGGGGCGTCGTCGGGCGGCTTCGGCGCGCTCGTCCTCGCCATGCGCCACCCCGACGTGTTCGCGGCCGTCGCCAGCCACGCGGGCGACTGCTACTTCGAGCTCTCGATCCTCCCCGACATCCCCTGCGCCGTCCGGACGCTGCGGCGCCACGGCGGCGTCGAGGGCTTCCTGGCGCACTTCGACCACGCCGTCGTCAAGCGCGCCGACGACTTCACGACCATCATGATGCTCGCCTACGCGGCGGCCTACTCGCCCGACAGCGCGAGGCCGCGCGGCGTCGCCCTGCCCTTCGACCTCGGCACGGGCGAGCTCGACCACGCCGTGTGGCGCCGCTGGAAGGCCTGGGATCCCATCGACCTCGTCGCGAAGCACGTCGAGGCGTTGCGCGCGCTCAAGGTCCTCTACCTCGACGCCGGGACGCGCGACGAGCACGCGCTCGATCTCGGCGCGCGCGTGCTGGCGGCGCGCCTGCGCGCGCTGGGCGTGCCCTTCCGTCACGAGGAGTTCGACGACGGCCACCGCGGCACGTCCTACCGCTACGACGTCTCGCTGCCCCTGCTCGCGTCCGCCATCGGCGCCGAGACGGTCGCGCGGTGACGTCGACGTCACGGCCGGGCGCGCCGCGGGAGGGCGACGCGCTCGCCCTCGCCTGCGACGACCTCGACGACGAGGGCGCGGGCCTCGCCACGCACGCGGGCGCGCGCGTGCACGTCGCCGCCGCCCTCCCCGGCGAGCGCGTCGTCGCGACGGTGACGCACGTCTCGTCCCACCGCCCCGAGGCCTGGGCCCGCCTCGACGCCATCGAGCAAGGCTCGCCCGACCGGCGCGCGCCCGCCTGCGCCGCCTTCGGCTCGTGCGGCGGCTGCGTGCTCCAGCACCTCGACGTCGGCGCGCAGCTCGCCTGGAAGCGCGAGCGCCTGGGCCGCGCGCTCGCGCGCCACGCCGCGCTCGCGGGCGTCGCCGTCGACGCGGGCGTGCCCTCCCCGCGCGCGCTCGGCTACCGCAACCGGAGCAAGCTCGTGTGCGCGGCGCAGGGCGGGCGCGTCGTCCTCGGCGCGTTCGCGCCGCGCTCGCACGACGTCGTCGACCTCTCGGGGTGCCGCGTCGCCGAGGCGCCCCTCGAGGCGCTCGCCGCCTCGCTGCGCGTCCTCCTCGGGGAGGGCGGCGTCGCGCCCTACGACGAGCGGACGTTCGCGGGCACGTTGCGCCACGTCGTGCTGCGCGCGAACCGGGCGGGCGAGGTGCTGGCGGTCCTCGTCGTCGCGCGCCCGGACGCCCCCGGGGTCGCGGCCCTCGCGCGGCGCCTCCGCGGCGAGCACCCGGAGGTGGCGGGCGTCGTCGAGAACGTCAACCGCACGCGCGGCAACGCGATCTTTGGCGCGGACGAGGGCGCCGACCGCGTCCTCGAGGGCGCGGGCACGCTCGCGGAGCAGGTCGGCGACGTCCGGCTCCGGTTGTCACCCCGCGCCTTCTTCCAGGCCAACCGCGAGGTCGCCGCCCTCGCCTACGCGGCGATCGCGCGGCAGGTGGCGCCGCGGCCGGGCGAGCGCGTCGTCGACGCCTACTGCGGCGTGGGCGGCATCGCCCTGACGCTCGCGCGCGCCGCCGAGATCGACGTGCTCGGCCTCGAGGAGCACGCCGCCGCGATCGCCGACGCCACGGCGAGCGCCGCCCTGAACGGCGCCGGGCGCGCGCGCTTCGTCGCCGGTGACGTCGCCGTCCGCCTGCGCGACGTCCCGCGCGCCGACGTCGTCGTCCTCAACCCGCCGCGCAAGGGCTGCGGCCCCGCCGTGCTCCTCGAGGTCGCCCGCCTGCGCCCGCGCGTCGTCGCCTACCTCTCGTGCGATCCCGACACGCTCGCCCGCGATCTCGCCGCGCTGGCCGAGCGGGGCTATCGCGTCCGCGGCGTCACGCCCTTCGACATGCTGCCCCACACGCCGCACGTCGAGGCCCTCGCCGTCGCCGACGGCGTCTAGCCCGGCGCTGGCGGGCGGGCCGCGGCTACAGCGACTCGAGGTAGGTCGTCAGATCGCTGATCTGCGCGGGCGTCAGCGTCGAGGTCAGGCCGTGCTTGTCGCCGCCGCCGCAGCCCGGGTCGGTGAAGCGATCGTCGAGCGTGAGCGCGCACCCGTTGTGCATGAGCGGGGAGCGCCAGGACACGCCCCGCAGCGACGGGACCTGGAACGCCTGGCCCGTCCCGACGTCCACGGTCGTGTTGTTCGTGAGCAGCGTGCCCGCGTGGCACGTCACGCACCCGACCTTGGCGTCGTCGAAGAGCATCGCGCCGCGCACGACGGCCGCCGCGTCCAGGTTCGCCGTCTGAGGCATGGCGGGGATCGTGTCGACCCAGCTCTGCAGCGCGGTCTTCTGGTCGGGCGAGAGGATAGGCCCCGCCATGCGGCCCGAGAAGACGTCGTCCATGAGGTGCGAGAAGTCGTGCTCGCTGCCGTCCCAGTGAAACGGCGCGGTCTGCGAGATGCCGCCGCGGATCGACTGCGTCCGGCGCTCGCCCGCGCACACGAAGGTCCAGATGCGGCCATCCTCACCCCCCTCGGGGTGGCAGGACGCGCACGCCAGGCCGCCGCCCGCGTTGGAGTGGAAGATGAGGTGCCCGGTGTCGGCGCGCGAGTCGGACGCCAGGGTGATCGTCGTCCCGTCGGCGCGCCACAGGCTCGCCGGCTCGCGCGTCTGCGCGAAGAGCTCGCCGGACTGCGAGTAGGCGACGGCCACCACCTGCCCGACGGGCGCGTTGGGCACGGCCCCGACGCCTCCCGTGCAGGGGCTCATGGCCGCGTCCTCGGTCATGTGCGCCACGTCGGACTCGACGAGCGTGGGCTGCCCCGGGATCTGGTTGTTGCCGGCGGCCGCCACGGCGATCCGCGTCTTGTCCGGCGAGACGGCGACGTCCACCACGACCGAGAGGTCGCCGAGGCCGCCCGCGACGGGCGGCGGGGACGCGCCCGGCGCGAGCACGGAGATGCCCGGCTGGACGATGCCGCCGCAGCCCTTGACGCCGGCGTACCCGCCGGCCGCCGGATCGATCATGTCGGTGACGCCCGTCTGGTGGAGCATGACCACGCTCCCCACCGTCGTGTCGTAGGGCACCATGCGCCACGCCACCGACGGGGTCATGTTCTGCGGCGGGCCGATGACGGACGGCACCGGGCCCGCGCCCGGCACGAGCGCCGAGATCTGCTTGCCGTCGGCGCCGACGACCAGCGCCTGCGCCTTGCGGAAGGTGCTGACCAGCAGCGTCCCGTTCGGCCCCGCGACGACGTCACGCAGATCGCGCTCGAGCATCACCGTGCGGAGCGCCGCGCCGCCGCCCGCGGGCAGCGTGACGAGCTCGCCGCCGGCGCACGCGACCTCGAGGACGTCGTTGGCCGGGCCGCCCGTGGCCTGGTAGGCGATGCCCCGCGGCGCCGAGCACACGGGCCGCCGTGCGACGATCGCCGCCGTCGCCGGATCGATCGACGCGATGGCGCCGCCCCGCCGCAGGACGACGTGAGCGCGGCCGGCGGCGTCCTCGACGACGCGCCCGGGCTCGTCGCCGGGCTGGAGCACCGCCGCGCGCACCGTCCCGCCCCCGAGGTCGACGACGTACACCTGATCGCGATCCGGATCGCTCGCCACCGCCGTCTTGCCGTCGGCGAGCACGGCCAGCGTGCCGCCGGACAGGGGCGGCACCGGCGTCGCGGCCGTCGTGGGCGTCGACGGGATCACGGGCTGCGGGCCCTCGAGGCCGGGCGGGTGAGGCGGCGCCGTGGCGACGCCGCCGACGCACGTCGAGCCGCCGTCGACGCCCTCGCGGCCGCCGTCGGGCGCGAAGAACGCTGCTCCCGCGCCGCCGCCCTGCTCCCCGGCGGCGCCCGTCGTCTCGGTCGGGGCGGCGCCCCCGAAGCTCGAGGTCAGCCCGCGATCCGACGACGTCGGCAAGCAGGCCACGAGCCCGAGAGACGACGCGAGGATGATGATGCGATGCCGCCCCATGATGTCCACCTCGTTCAAAAAGGAGAAGGCCGTCCGAACGACGACTATCTTAATGGAATCAACGCGCGGGAGTGCGCCTGTTCCCCGGCGGTTTTTCGTTTAGGCGCCCGCGCCGCTGCGGCGATCGGTCGCAGCGATGGGCGACCGCCTCTTCCAGCCCGCTTTGTCGAATGGCGGCGCGGGTTCCGGCGAAGAGCGCGGCGCGTCGGGGCCGAGCTAGCCGAGCGGGACGAAGTGGCGGCGCGTCCACTCGGCCATGGCGATGCCGGCGGCGACCGTGACGGGGAAGGAGTGGTTGATGCCGTACATGGGGATCCCGACCACGAGATCGGCGGCGGCGACGAGCTCGGGAGGCACGCCCGTGGTCTCACTGCCGAAGAGCATGACGCAGTCCTCCGGCAGGTCGGCGTGCCACAGGTCGACGCGCGCCGCCTCCTTCTCGAAGACGACGAGCTTGCGGCCGCGCGCGCGCGCCTGCTCCACGTGAGCGAGGAAGGCGGCCTCGTCCGGGAGGGCGACGATGGTCTCGTAGCGCTCCATGCCCATCGAGGCCCGCTCGTAGTAGGGCTCCGTCCCCACGAGGATGATCTCGCGGGCGAGGAACGAGTGCGCGACGCGGATGATGGCGCCCACGTTGAAAGGGTTGCGCGCGCGCAGGATGGCCACCGACAGCGGGCGGCGCAGCCCCGCCAGGCTGCCGCGGATCTCCTCCAGGGGCATGGCGAAGGGCTCGACCTTCACGGGGCCACCGCCGTCGTCTCGCCCGGCGCGGCGCCCTCGCCGGTGATCGACTCGCGGAACGGCACGGGCATGAAGATCGCCACGAACACCAGCACCATCAGCCAGAAGAGCGCGCGCCGGCTCGCGGGCAGAGGCCGCGGCTGCACGGGCGGGTGGTTGACGCCGCCGCTCGCGCGGCGCACGGCGCCCACGAGCCCGTACCAGACGAGCCAGGGCATCGACGCGAAGAAGGCGATGGAGACCGCGACGCCCTCGCGGTAGTGCGCGCCCATCTCGACGCGCACGAGGTGGCGCACCCAGAAGAAGACGCCGACGGAGACGAGCGGCATCACGGCGTGCAGGCGCCGCGCGAAGGCGTTGTAGCGGTTGCCGAAGTAGGCCGTCGCCACGTGCCCGCCGTCGAGCTGGCCGATGGGCAGGAGGTTGATCATCGTGACCAGCAGGCCCACCCAGCCCGCGTACGCCGTGGGGTGCAGGTAGACGTCCTGGTGGCCGTCGGGCAGCCACAGGCCCTTCGAGGCGTGCTTGAGGCAGGCGTAGAGCAGCGAGTTGCCCTCGAGCGCGCCCGTGGGCAGGAGGGGCCCGACCTTGGAGCGCGCCAGGCCCCAGAGGAGGACCGGGACGGCGACGGCCAGGCCGGCGAGCGGCCCCGCGGCGCCGACGTCGATGAGCTTCTTGCGGTCGGTCGTCGCGCGCCGCATCTGGATGACGGCGCCCATCGTGCCGAGGCCGAACCAGGGCGGGAACGGGATGAAGAAGGGCAGCGAGGCGTCGACGCCGTGCCAGCGCGCGACGAAGTAGTGCCCGAGCTCGTGGCACAGCAGGATGAGCATGAGGGGGACGGAGTACGACAGGCCGTCGCCGATGGGGGCGATGTCGCCGGTCGCGTGGGCGTGGATGGCGCCCGACATCGTCGTCGTGAGGAACGTCGCGAGGAAGAGCGCCGCGTGCACGATGAGCGGCGGGCGCCAGGGCTTCCCAGCCGCGCGGGGCGCGAGCGGCTCGCCGCCCCGGACGTCGGAGGCTTCGCCGGGGGCTCCCTCGGGCGGCCCGTCGTCGCTCACGAGGCGCTGCTCCCGGCCCCGCCCTCGCCCTCGCCCTTGCCGGCCGCCTTGCGCGCGGCCTCGCGGAAGGCGCGCCGCCGCGGCAGCGCCTCGTCGTCGAGCAGCTCGCCCACGCGGGCGAGCAGCGCGCGCGCCTCGTCCCCGAGGGCGGCGGGCGTCTCGACGACGATGCGCACGTGCGCGTCCCCGCGCGCGCCGCCGTCGCGCGGCAGCCCGCGGCCGCGCAGGCGGAACACCGAGCCGGCCTGGGTGCCGGGCGGCACGCGCATGTGGACCCGGCCGTCGAGCACGGGGATCTCGACCTCGGTGCCGAGCGCCGCCTCGACGGGCGACAGCGGCAGGTCGATCGTGAGCACGTCGCCCTCGCGGCCGAAGAACGGGTGCGGCCGCACCCGCGTGATGACGTGCAGGTCGCCCGCGGGGCCGCCGCGCCGCCCGGGCGCCCCCTCGCGCGGCACGCGCTGGGTCGTGCCGCCCGTCGAGCCGGCCGGGATGCGCACGCGGTAGCGGCGCTCGCGATCGACGAGGCCCGCGCCCTCGCAGACCTTGCAGCGCACGCGCGGCACCTGCCCCGTGCCGCCGCAGCCGAGGCACTCGCGCCGCCCCGGGATGAAGCCCACCTTCGAGCGGACGCTGCCCTCGCCGTTGCAGCGCGCGCAGGTCACCATACCGGCGGCGCCGCCCTCGGCCCCCGAGCCGCGGCAGGCCTCGCAGTCCTCGGGGCGCTCGAAGACGATGACCTTGTCGCAGCCGGCCGCGGCCTCCTCGAAGTCGAGCTCGAGCGTGTAGCGCAGGTCGCGCCCCGTCGCCGAGCGGCGCCTCGACATGCCGAAGAGGTCGCCGAAGATCGTGTCGAAGAAGTCGGTGGCGCTGGCGACGTCGGCGGCGCCGAAGGGCCCCGCGCCGGCGTCGGCGCCGAAGCGGTCGTAGCGCTCGCGGCGGTCGCGATCCGAGAGCACGGAGTACGCCGTCGCGAGCTCCTTGAAGCGCTCCTCGGCCGCCTTGTCGCCCGGGTTGCGGTCGGGGTGCCACTTGAGCGCGAGCTTGCGGTAGGCCGCCTTGATCTCGACGTCCGTCGCCTGGCGCTCGACGGCCAGCGTCTCGTAATAATCGCGAGGCAGCGGATCCCCCTCCTCGGCTCGCTACTTCTCCGCGCCGCCCGGGCCCGTCGAGACGGAGACCATCGCCGGCCGCAGCAGCTTCTCGCCGATCTTGTAGCCCTTCTGCAGCTCGGCGGCGACGACGCCCGCGGGCACGTCCGCGCTCTCGACGCGCGAGATCGCCTCGTGCACGCGGGGGTCGAACGCCTGCCCCTTCGACTCGAAGGGACGCACCTCGTGGCGCTCGAGCTTCTGCTGCAAGAGGCGCAGCACGAGCGTCACGCCCTTGAGGATCGAGGCCCCGTCCGCGGCCCCGTCGCCCCCGTGCGCGGCGGCGCGCTCGAGGTTGTCGGCGATGTCGAGGACGTCGCGCAGCACCTTCTCGCGCGCGTTCGCCTCGGCCTCGGCCTGCGTGACGCGCGCGCGCTTCTTCCAGTTCTCGAACTCGGCCGCGATGCGCAGCATGCGGTCCCTGGCCTCGTTGCGCTCGGCCTCGAGGTTCGCGATGCGCTCCTCGGGCGTCTCGGCCGGGAGCCCCGCGGGGGGCTCGGCCGCTCCGGCGGCATCGCCGCTCTTCTGGGCTTCCGTCTCGTCGCTCATGTCACCTCGCTCTGGATCCTCGTCACGGCTTCGTCAATGCCTCGCCGATCATCTCTGCCGTGAAGTCCACGAGTGGTATCACACGCGAGTAGTTCATGCGCGCGGGACCGATGACGCCGATCGTGCCGAGCGGCCGCCCCTCGGCGCCGTAGGGGGCCGCGACGACCGAGACGTCGGTCAGATCGGCCAGGTTGGCCTCGGCGCCGATGAAGACGCAGATGCCGGGCGCCGTGAGCGTGCGATCGAGCAGGCGCACGAGCAGGTCCTTCTCCTCGAGCGTGCGGAGCAGCGTCTTGGCGCGCTCGAGGTCGGCCTCGCCGGCGAGCAGGTTCGATTGACCGTCGACGAGCACCTCGGGCGGCGCCTCGGCGGGCACGGCGGCCGAGGCCAGCTTCAGGGCGCGCGCCGTGAGGGCGTCGTGGGCCGCGCGATCGCTGGCGATCTCCTCGACGAGGCGCACGCGCAGCTGGTCCAGGGTCAGCCCGCTCGCCAGCTCGTGCAGGTAGTTGTTGATATGGTCGAGCTCGGCGGGGTCGATGGGGAAGTCCACCGGCACGAGCTTGTTCTGCACCTGCCCGCTCGCCGTCTCGAGCACGGCCAGGAGCTGCCCCTCGCGCAGGCGGACGAACTCGAGGTGCTGGACGGCGTCGTTCTCGGGCCGCGGCGCCTGCACGACGACCGTCAGGTGCGACAGCTCCCGCAGCAGGCGGGAGGTGCGCTGCATGACCTCGGGGACCGTCGCCTCGCCGGGCGTGGCGGCGATGCGCTCGCGGATGTCGTCCTTCTCGCCGAGGCTGAGGCTGCGCACGCGGAGCAGCGTGTCGACGTAGTAGCGCAGGCCCCGCTCGGTGGGGATGCGCCCGGCCGAGGTGTGCGTGTGCTTGAGCAGGCCCACGTCCTCGAGATCGCCCATGACGTTGCGGACCGTCGCCGCCGAGACGTCGAGGCCGTAGCGTCGGGTGACGGTCTGCGAGCCGACGGCCTCGCCGGTGGCCAGATACTCCGACACGACGGCGTGCAGGATTTTCTTGGCGCGGGCGCCGATGTCCACGTCCCAGATTTACCGCAAGACGGCGCGGCGGGCCATCACCGATCGCCGTCCCGACCGGCGGAAACGCGGCGCGGCGGCGCGCGGGGCCGCTGTATATTTCGCGCGTGATCTACCTCGACAACGCCGCCTCGACGCGGCCCGCCCCCGAGGTGCTCGCGGCGACGCGCGCCGTGGAGGACGCGTTCTTCGCCAACCCGGCCTCGGCGCACGGCCTCGGCGCCGCGGCGGCCCGGGCCCTCGAGGGGGCGCGCGCCGAGGTCGCGAGCGCCCTCGGCGCCGAGGCGGGCGAGATCGTGTTCACGGGCGGGGGCACCGAGGCGAACGCCCTCGGCTTGCTGGGCGCGGCGCGCGCGGCGCGGGGGCGCCACCTCGTCGTGAGCGGGCTCGAGCACCCGGCCGTCGCGCGCACCGCCGAGCGGCTCGCGGCCCAGGGCTACGAGCTCAGCGTGGTGGCGCCGGCGCGCACCGGCGTCGTGTCCGCCGCCGACGTCGTCGCGGCCGTACGCCCCGACACGGCGGTCGTGGCGCTCATGCTCGTCAACAACGAGCTCGGCACGCTCCAGCCCGTCGAGGAGGTCGCGCGGGCCCTGGCCGCCGCCGAGCCGCGCGCCCAGAAGCGCCCGCACCTGCACGTCGACGCCGTGCAGGCGTTCGGCCTCCTGCGTGTGCGGCCGCGCGTCCTCGGCGCCGACACGCTGGCCCTCTCGGGGCACAAGCTCCACGGCCCGAAGGGCGTCGGGGCCCTCTGGATCCGCGCCGGCGCGCGCGTCGAGCCGCTGTGGGACGGCGGCCGGCAGGAGCGCGGGCTGCGCTCGGGCACGGAGAACGTCGCCGGCGCCGTCGGCCTCGGGCGGGCGGCCGCGCTGGCCGTCGAGGCCCAGGAGTCGGGCGCCGCCGAGGCCATCGCCGCCGAGCGCGACGGCCTCGAGCGCGAGGGCCTCGCCGCCGTCGCCGAGCTCATCCGCGGCGCGCGCCGCACGGTCGAGGGCGTGGCGCGAGCCCCCCACATCGCCTCCCTCGCCTTCCCGGGCCTGCCGGCCGAGCCGCTCCTCCACGCGCTCGAGGCGCGCGGCGTCTACGCCTCGGCGGGGTCCGCCTGCGCCTCGCGCACGCGCGGGCCCTCCGCCGTCCTCAAGGCCATCGGCGTCGACGACCACACGGCCGTGCTGCGCTTCTCGCTCTCCCGCACGACCACGCCGGCGGACGTCGTCGCCGCGGTCGAGGCGCTCGCCGGGGCCGTCGAGGAGCTCGCGCCGCTCGCCAAGAGCGCCTCGCGCGTGTAGAAACAGCGCCCCCGATGGGAATCGAAGGCGAGTCGGTGCTCCTCTGCCGCTACGGCGAGCTGTTCCTCAAGAGCGGCAACCGCCGGCGCTTCGAGGGCATGCTCGTGAGCAACGTGCAGGCCGCCCTCGCGGGCCTGCCCGACGCGCGCGTCGAGGCGCCGCACGGCCGCCTGCTCGTGCGGGTGCCGCGCGCCCACGTCGACGAGGCCGCGGCGCGGGTCGAGCGCGTCTTCGGGCTCGTCTCGCTCTCCGTGGCGCGCGTCGTCGCCGCCGACGAGGCGGCCATCGGCGACGCCGCCGTCGCCGAGACGCAGGCGGCCCTCGAGCGCACGCCCCGCGCGCCGTCGGCGCCCAAGGTCCGGTTCCGGATCGACGCCAACCGCGCCGACAAGTCGTTCCCCATCCCGTCGATGGAGCTCGGCAGCCGCGTGGGCGCGCGCGTGGTCGCCGCCACGGGGCTGCCCGTCGACCTGCACACGGCCGAGCTGCGCATCGGCGTCGAGGTCACCTCGCGCGGCGCCTTCGTCTACGCGGGCACGCGCCCCGCGCCGGGCGGCCTGCCCGTGGGCGTCTCGGGGCGGGGGCTGCTCCTCCTGTCGGGCGGCATCGACTCGCCCGTCGCCGGCTGGCTCGCCGCCAAGCGCGGGCTCGCGCTCGACGCGATCTACTTCCACTCGCCGCCGTTCATCGGCGAGAAGTCGAAGGACAAGGTCCTCGCGCTGGGGCGCATCCTCGCCCGGTGGGGCGCGCTGCGCTCGGTGACGGTCGTGCCGTTCACGGACGCGCAGCGCAAGCTCGTCGACGGCGGCGCGGGCGAGCTGGCCGTCGTGCTCTACCGGCGCATGATGATGCGCATCGCCGACCGGATCGCCGACGGCCTCGAGGCGAGCGCCCTCGTCACGGGCGAGAACCTCGGCCAGGTCGCCAGCCAGACCGTCGAGAACATGACCGCCATCGCCGCGGTGTGCCGGCGCGTCATCATCCGGCCGCTCGTCACCTACGACAAGACGGAGACGACCGATCTCGCGCGCCGCATCGGCACCTTCGAGACCTCCATCCTGCCCTTCGACGACTGCTGCTCGCTCTTCGTCCCGCGCCACCCGGCCACCAAGGCCCGCGCGCAGGACGCCGAGAGGGTCGAGGCCGACCTCGACGTCGCGGCCATCGTCGACGCCGCCGTCAGGGGCGCCGAGCGCATCTCCGTGGCGTGAGGCATACTCCCCGGCGATGACGCCCCCCGCGCTGGCCGCCGCGCCCGACGCTCCGCTCCCGGCGGCCCTCGCCGAGAAGCACGAGCGGCTGCGGGCGCTGCTCGGCGGCTACGGCTCGGCGCTCGTCTGCTTCTCGGGCGGCGTCGACTCGACGCTCCTCCTGCGCGTCGCGCACGACGTCCTCGGCGACCGCTGCGTCGCGCTCACGACGGTGTCGGTGACGATGGCCGAGAGCGAGCGCCGCGCGGCGGTGGAGCTCGCCGCCCAGGTCGGCGCCCGCCTCGAGGTCGTCGAGTCGCACGAGCTCGAGCGCGCGGGCTTCGCGCAGAACCCCACGAACCGCTGCTATCACTGCAAGGCCGAGCTGCTCGAGCTGGCGGCGCCGCGCGCGCGCGCCCTCGGCCTCGCCGAGGTGCTCCTCGGCACGAACGTCGACGACCTCGGCGATCACCGCCCGGGCCTCGCGGCCGCCGACGAGCGCGGCGCGCGTCACCCCATGGTCGACGCCGGCCTCACGAAGCCGGAGGTGCGCGCCCTGTCGCGCGCGCTCGGCCTGCCGACCTGGGACAAGCCCCAGCTCGCCTGCCTCTCGTCGCGCTTCCCCTACGGCACGGAGATCACCCCCGAGCGCCTGCGCCGCGTGGACCGCTTCGAGGACGGCCTGCGCGCGCTCGGCCTGCGGCAGCTCCGCGTGCGCTACCACGGCGACGTCGCGCGCCTCGAGGTGCCGCCCGCCGACATGCCCCGCGCGCTCGAGGCGCGCGAGGCGATCGTGGCGCTCGGCCGGCGGCAGGGCTTCACCTTCGTGGCCCTCGACCTCGCCGGGTTCTCGTCGGGCTCGCTCAACCAGCTCGTGGGCCTCGGGCGCCGGCCCGGGCCGTCCTCGTCGCGCTGACGGCGCCGCAGCGCTTCGCGCGCGCGAGGCCGCGTGCGATTGACGTTCACGAGCGACGCGCGCGAGTTACGATGCGAGCCATGCCGACCGACGTGAAGCCCGCCGCCCAGACCGACGCGCGCCCCGTCAGCGAGACCCTCGGCGCCGTCAAGTCCTGCCCGATCGACCTCTCGATCCAGTGCCCCACCTGCGGCACCGCGATGCAGCCCGAGCACGCGCACTACCGCTGCCTGCGCTGCGGCTACCGCGACAGCTGCTGCATGTGAAGGCGCTCGCCGCCAGAAGGGGCTCGCGCCAGGCTCGCCCCTCCCGCGGACCCTCCCCGTGGCTTCGTAAGGCGAGCCGGCGCGGCGGAGCCGCGCCTCCGGGTCCCTCGACGTCGCGGCAGGTTCCCGCCGCGGGGACGTGCCCGCATTGCGGACGTTAGCGCGCCGTCGCAGCACCAGCAGCCACGACGGCTTCCGCCCATGCGTTCGCAACTGGACCTACGAATTCCTGCATCTTATGGCCGGCCACGGTTTGGCCTTGAGGTGCCCAGATGCGATGAGAGCCATCGGCGCGAAGAAGAACAAACCAGTACGGCCTCTCCTGGGCGCCGCCAGTCCCCGCACCCAATCTAACGTGATATTCGAGGGTGACCGGGCGAATGGCGCCCGATGGATCGCGCGGAACCGCGGCCAATATCACATATGCAGGTACGCCCGCGAGTTGCGGGTAGTCGGTGTCGTTTTGAAAGCCGGGGATCGGATGCTTCAACCGTTCCACCTTGCAGTCGAAGGCCGTACCGCAAAGGCTAATCTTCTGACGTTCCGAGTCCCATTCGTTGTAGACGTTGTCGGCGACGCTTTCCCACGTTTTAGAACCAGGACCATTCGAAATGTCTTCTTCTATGGGCCGCGACACTCTGGCATCGGATGGCGCTATCCGCAGGATGAAAATGACGAGGAGAACAGCCGGAGCCGCGGCACACGGATAGCGAAACAACCGGAGCCGCGTTTCTTCTAGATGACTGCACAGATCCCACAATCCCACCACTGCAAGCGCCGCCGTCAATACGGCTAGTCCGAAATTCACCCAGAACGGCGTCTGCACGCCGCTCAACCCGATAACTTTATCGGCAAGCCACGAGACGAACGCGAGAAGAATAAGGGCCCCCGCTCGCTTCTTCTTGCGATAGCCCGGATCGTCCATCGAACTACCCTATCGGGACGCCTTCGGCGAGACAACGCGGCGCCGAACCGATTGCACAGCAATTCCACCCCTGCCCAGCGATTCAGGTCTCAAGGAGAATCCTTGGGCAAAGCGCCGGGAGCAGGAAGGCGCTCGCGCCCCCGCGCTACGAGCCCGTCCAGTAGCGGATGGGGCCGGTGTCGCTGTGCACGAACTGCGAGTTGGGGTAGTAGCCGACGCCGCCGAGGCGCAGCGACTTGACGTAGTGGAGGACGGACTTCGTCGCCACGCCGCGGATGCGGAAGTCGACGGCGTTGCCCTCCATGTGCTGGCTGTGGCGCGCGACCTGGTGGCCCTTCTTGCGCAGCATGAGGTTGTACTTCGGCGAGCGGTAGCCCGAGACGACCTCGATGCGCTTCGCCGAGAACTTGCCGGCGACGTGCTCGAGCACGCCGATGAGGCGCGTGTCCATGTTCGTCGGCTGGTTCGTGAAGTGGTCGCGCAGGAACATGCAGAAGCGCTTGCCGAGCGTCGTGGGCGTCTGGCCGGGCAGCAGCGGCAGCGCCTCGTGCGTCCACACGTTGAAGAGCGTCGTGACCGGCTCGATGCGCTCACCCGGTACGGACGTCGGGTCGGTCCCGAGGGCGACCTCGCGCTTGCCGCGCGCGAGCGGCGCGTGCGACCGCGCGGCCTTCTCGGTCCTCGTCTGGAGCGCCTGCGCGCGCGCGAGGTCGGCGTCGGTCGTGTGGTAGTCGGGCCGCAGCTCCTTGTCGCGCAGCCACGCTTCCTTCTTCGACAGCTCGCGCGCCGTGCCCGGCGCGACGTGCTCGCCGCGCGCGACGACTGGATCGAAGATGGGATCGAAGACCGCTGGCGTCGGCGGCGCGACGTCGGGCGCGGGTGCGCTGGCGGGCGCAAACGCAAGCACGGTCAACAAAGCGAGCACCTCAAGATTATATAGGTGCGGGCCGCGTCAACCAAGATCGTTCTCGCAAGCGCGCGGCCCGCCAGCTGGAAAAAATTTGCGTTTCTCGCCACGAGGCGGCGAGAGGTGAGGCGCGCTCGCACCGACGGCGCGGGCGTCGTGATCGCCGTCGCGACGCGCAGGTCGGGCCGCCGACGGCGCGCGCGTCAGGGCATCTCGCAGTCGAGCTCGGGCGCGGAGACGGCGTGGCACTTGAGGCAGGCGCGCTTGTTCCGCGACGACAGCGCCCGGCAGCGCGCCGTGCCCGCGAACGCCGGCCCGTGCGGCGAGACGCCCCCGCCGCGCGACGGGTCCGCCGAGTGGCAGGCGAGGCAGCTCTCCTCTCGGTGGCAGGAGACGCACGTGCGGATGTTGCGCCGCGCCTGCTGGGAGTGGCCGCTCGTCGCGCCGCCCTCGTTGACCCACCCCGGCGGGTGGAAGGCCTTGAGCTGCGTGCCCGTGCCGAACGGGTTGCGCGCCTGCACGCCCACCTGGCCGCCCGTGGCGTCCGGCGCGACCCCCGCCCGCTGGTGGCAGCCCACGCAGAACGACTGCGTGCGGTGGCAGGACGAGCAGTCGGGCGTGTTCCGCCGCGCGTCGTTCCCGTGGAGCGAGACGTAGTCCGAGGGGTGGATGTCGAACGGGCGCACCACGCCGCCGTGACAGTCGACGCACTCGCTGCGCTTGTGGCACGAGAGGCAGTAGCCCTCCTCTCGCCCCGCCTGCTCGTGGTGGCGCGCGAAGTCCGGCCCGTGCGCGTCGAAGCCGCGCAGCACGCCCGACGGCGTGAGCGGGCGCGTGCCCTCGACGAGGCCGGTGGCCGCCGTGGCGGAGCTCGCGAGGTTGGTCCGGAGCCGCCCGTCGGGCTCCGTGAGGTGGCAGGCGCCGCAGCGGTTCGTCGCCTGCTTGCCGTCGTGGCAGCCGAGGCAGAGGGGCATGCGCGGCAGGTCGTCGCGCGTCGCGAGCGCCTCCCCGGCGACCCCGCCGTGGCAGAGCTCGCAGCCGAGGCCTCGCCCGACGTGGAGCTTGTGGTTGAACTTGAGGTTCGGGTCGGCGAGGCGGACGCGCGCCGGCTCGCGCGACGCCTTCGTGGATGCCGACGCCGAGCTGGGCATCCAGGGCGCGCCCGCGTCGTCGAGGTGGCAGGCGTCGCAGCGCGCGGCCGGCGCGCCGGCGGGGACCGCCTTGTCGGGGCGCGCCCGATCGATCTCGTGACACGAGCGGCAGGCCGCCTCCGCCGGGACCAGGTCGTCGGAGACGGTCGTCGACTGCGGGGCCGAGACGTGGCAGGCGTCGCAGCGCGCGCCCAGCTTGAGGTGGCGGACGTGGTCGAAGCGAAGCGGGATGAGCTGCGCCGGATAGACGAGCGGCGAC
>DASZWW010000177.1:0-3803 GCA_035546175.1 Polyangia bacterium | reverse complement strand
CCGCCACTGGCCGCGCCCGCCGTCCCGGTGCTGCCGCCCGCGCCCGAAGCCGCGGACCCGGCGATGCCTTGACCGGTCGAGCCGCCGCGGCTCGCGCCCGTGCCGGCCCCGCCCGTCTTGCTCCCGCCGAGGCCGGTCGGGCCCGTGCCGCCGTCGCTGGTGGCGGGCGTGACGCTGCCGCACTGAGCGAGCAGCGCCACGAGCGCCCCCACGCAGAGAAGGCCCGAGGTGCGGTTAAGCAAATTGCGCATGATAGAGATTATCCGGATGACGCCACTGGCCCGCAACCAACGAAGGCGCGAGAAAGCCCGACGCACCAGGCAAACCGTGGCCGATCGGGGACGGCTCCTCGCGCCGGGGCGCGTCGTCGCCCTCTTCGTCGCGGTGACGGCGCTCGGCTGCAAGCACGACCCTCCGCCCACGGCGCCCGCCGCGCCGCCGCCCGTCGAGAGGGCGCGGGCCGCCGCGCCCGCCGCCGCGCCGGGTGTGCCCGCCGAGGCGCCTTCCCCCGACGCGAAGGCGGCCCTCGCCTGGATCGACGCGCTCCGCGAGCGCGACCCCGGCGCCGTGCTCGAGAAGACCGTCGTGCCGTTCGACTTCCGCGACGTCTCGCGCAAGAAGAGGTGCGGCGCCAAGGCCGCGACGACGCGCGCCGCGGCCGCGACCGTCACGAGGTGCCTCGCGAAGGACGAGACGTTCCACGCCGATCTCTCGGCGACGCCCGAGCCCCGGCTCGTCGCGATCGACGGGGCGACGCTGCCGCCCTGGGCGCAGCCGTGGGCGAAGGCGCTGACGCCCGGGGTGCGCGCGATCTCGACCTTCGTTCACGGAGAGGACGAGGCGCGCGAGCTCGTGCTGCTCGTCGGCGACGGCGGCGTGCGCGGGCTGTGGCAGAACGTCATCCCCGAGCCGAAGTAGCGGCCGACGCGCGCGCCGCCGCCTGCCAGGCGTCGAGCAGCCTCATGTTCCCGAGCGAGTCGGCGGGCGTCATCGCCGGCCACGGCGCCTCGAGCGCCGGCAGGGCGTCGGCGACGAGCTCGGCCTCGAGCGCGTACGAGTCGAGCTCGGTCTCGAAGGCGACGAGCTCGGGCTCGCGGCCGTCGCGGTGGATCGTGAAGCTCGTCCTGCGGCCGTGGCGGTGGCTCTCGGGCGCCCACGGATCGGGGATGACGATCGAGCCCTCCTCGCCGAAGACCGCGGCGCTGCGCCCGGTCGCGTGGTGGATGGCCGTGCCGAGCGTGGCCGTGACGCCCGAGGCGAACGTGAGCAGCGCCGAGGCCTGCTCGTCGGCGCCCGTGGGGCCGAGCTGCGCCGTCGCCTGCAGCGAGGTGGGCTCGTCGAAGGGCTTGCCCGCGGCGACGCCGGCGACGAGGCGCGCGAACGACGCCGGGTAGCAGCCGACGTCGAGGATGGCGCCGCCGCCGAGGGCGAGGTTGTAGAGGCGCCCCGCCGGATCCCGCGCCTTCCGGAAGCCGAACTCGGCGCGCACGTGGCGGACGGCGCCGACGGCGCCGCCCCGCAGCCGCTCCACGAGCGCGCGCACGAGCGGGTGGCAGCGGTACATGAACGCCTCCATGAGGAAGACGCCGCGCGCGCGCGCCGCCTCGACGACGCGCGCGGCGCCCGCCGCGTCCATCGTGAGCGGCTTCTCGAGCAGGACGGCCTTGCCCGCCGCGATGGCCGCGAGCGCCTGCGCCTCGTGCGCGGGGTGCGGCGTCGCCACGTAGACGACGTCCACGGCCGGATCGGCCAGCAGGTCCTCGAGCGACGACGACGAGCGCGGCAGCCCCCACCTGGCCGCGAACGCGCGCGCCTTCTCGGGCGACGACCCGCAGGCGTTGACGATGCGCCCGCGCTTCGAGCGCTCGAGCGAGAGGGCCAGATCGGCCGCGATCTGCCCCGTGCCCACGACGCCGAACTGCACCTTTTCTCTCATGCGCTGCGATCTCCTCGCCGCCCCGCGGCGCCTTGCTAAGCTCTGCCTCGCTCGTGACGCTCGCCCCCGATCAGGAACGCGCCCTCGTCGACGAAGGGTACCTGCTCGTGCCGGGCCTCGTCACGCGCGAGCGCGTCGAGGCCGCCCTGCGCGCCATCAACCACTCCCTCGGCGAGGAGGGCATCGCCAAGGACGCGCTCTGGACGATGCGCGCGCAGACCTTCTGCCCCGAGCTCGTGAGCGCGCCGCCCATCCTCGATCTCTACGGCGGCACGGGCCTGGCGGCGCTCGCCGAGGCGGCCCTCGGCGCGGGGAAGGTCCGCGCCCCGGCGTCGGGGCAGATCGCGCTGCGCTTCCCGCAGGCCCTCCCCGCCGGGCAGGCGCCGCGCGATCCCTACCCGCACATCGACGGGATGCCGGGGCCGCTCAACGGCGTCACGCCGAACACGATCTTCCATTTCACGGCCCTGGGGGCGGTCTTCCTCAATGACGTCGACGAGCCCTTCCGTGGGAACTTCACCGTGTGGCCGGGCACGCACGCGTCGCTGGCGCGCCACTTCGCGGCGCACGGCACGAGCGGCCTCCTCACGGGCTTCCCGCCCGTCGCGCTGCCGCCGCCGCGGCAGCTCCGGGCACGCGCGGGCGACGTGCTGCTCGCCCACTACCAGCTCGCGCACGGCGCGGCGCCCAACCTCGGCCCGCACATCCGGTATGCCGTGTTCTTTCGCCTGTTCCACGCCGCGCACGACGCCGCCTCGACGGCGACGCTGACCGACCTCTGGCGCGAGTGGGAGGGCGTGCGGGCGCTTGGCAACGCGCGCCTTCCCGGCTAGGTTTCGGCCGTGACCACCGACGTCGCCGCGCAGCCCTCGCCGCCCGCGGCCCCGCAGGGCCTCTTCCGGCGCCACCGCGTGAGGATCGTCCTCCTCGGGATCCTGGCGGCCGGCGTCGGCGGAGCGTGGCTGTGGATCTTCGCGGCGCTGAAGTTCAGCTTCTCCATGGGCGACCGCGTCGGCTACGTGCAGAAGCTCTCGCGCCGCGGCTGGGTCTGCCGGACGTGGGAGGGGGAGCTGGCGATGACGCCCGTCCCCGGCGCCGTGCCGACGATCTTCGCGTTCACCGTGCCCGACCCCGGCGTCGCGAAGAGGCTCGACGAGCTCGAGGGCAAGAAGGTCTCGCTGCACTACGAGGAGAAGAAGGGCCTCCCGAGCTCGTGCTTCGGCGACACGAGGTACTTCATCACGGACGTTCGCGTCCTGCCGCAGTGACCGCGGCGGGCCTGGCCCCCGGGCCGTTTGCCTTTCGGAGCGGGACGCCCTACTTTGAAGGCGCCTCGCGTCTCCCGATGTCGATCATGTCCCCCCCCGACGGACACACAGGCGGCGGCGATCCGCTGCTCGGCGAGGTCGTCCTCGAGCGCTACCGGGTCGAGCGCAAGCTCGAGTCGCGCCGCGGCGCGGGCCTCTACCTGGCGCGGCACCTGCAGGGCGATCGCGCCGTGGCCGTCGAGATCGTCGACGCGGCGGCGGCGCCCGCCGCCGCCGTCGATCGCTTCCTCGAGACGTCGCGGACGGTCGCGCGCGTGGGGCACGAGAACGTCGTCGAGCTGCTCAACGGCGGCCGCACGCCCCGCGGGGCGGTCTTCGTCGCCATGGAGCCCCTGGAGGGCACGAGCCTCGCCGCGCTCATCGCCCAGGACGGACCCATCCTGTGGGACCGCAGCCAGGGCATCGTGCAGCAGCTCGCGGCGGCCCTGGGCGCCCTGCACCGCCAGGGCGTCGTGCACGGCGACGTCTGCCCGGAGGACGTCCGCCTCGTGCAGCGCGAAGGCCGGCGGGACTTCGTGAAGCTGCTCGACTTCGGCGTG
>DASZWW010000176.1:0-8189 GCA_035546175.1 Polyangia bacterium | reverse complement strand
CGTGCACACGGGCGACTCGATCACGATCGCGCCCGCGATGACGCTGACCGACAAGGAGTACCAGGTCATGCGCGACGCCGCGCTGGCCGTCATCCGCGAGATCGGCGTCGAGACGGGCGGCTCGAACATCCAGTTCGCCGTCAACCCGGTCAACGGCCAGATGATCGTCATCGAGATGAACCCGCGCGTGTCGCGCTCGAGCGCGCTGGCCTCGAAGGCGACGGGGTTCCCCATCGCCAAGATCGCCACCAAGCTCGCCGTCGGCTACACGCTCGACGAGATCCCCAACGACATCACGCGCGAGACGCCGGCCTGCTTCGAGCCGTCGATCGACTACGTCGTCACCAAGGTGCCGCGCTTCGCCTTCGAGAAGTTCCCGGGCGCCGACAGCGAGCTCGGCCCGCAGATGAAGTCCGTCGGCGAGGTCATGGCCATCGGGCGCACCTTCAAGGAGAGCCTCGGCAAGGCCATGCGCTCGCTCGAGATCGGGCGCTGGGGCTTCGACCTCGATCCGGTCCCGGACCTCGCCGAGCTCAAGCGCCGCATCGTGCGTCCCGGCCCCGAGCGCCTGTGGCAGCTCGGCGAGGCCATGCGCGCGGGCCTCTCGAACGAGGAGGCCTTCGAGCTCACGAAGATCGATCCCTGGTTCCTGGCGCAGCTGCGCACGCTCGTCGACGAGGACGAGGCGGCGCGCGACGCGGGCGTCGAGCTCGGCGCCAAGCTGCTCGACGACGCGGCGGCCCTCGCGCGGCGCAAGCGCCTCGGCATGTCGGACCGCCGCCTCATGAAGGTGACCGGCACGTCCGAGGAGCAGGTGCGCCAGGCGCGCCTCAAGCACGGCATCCGCCCGGTGTTCAAGCGCGTCGACACCTGCGCCGCCGAGTTCGAGGCCCAGACGCCGTACATGTACTCGACCTACGAGGTGCCGCAGGAGGAGACCGTCGACGGCAAGCCGATCGTCAGTATCGAGAATGAAGCGCGCCCCACGGGGAAGAAGAAGATCGTCATCCTCGGCGGCGGCCCGAACCGCATCGGCCAGGGCATCGAGTTCGACTACTGCTGCGTGCACGCCGTTCAGGCGCTGCGCGAGGACGGCTACGAGACGATCATGATCAACTGCAACCCGGAGACGGTGTCGACCGACTACGACACCTCCGATCGGTTGTACTTCGAGCCGCTCACGCGCGAGGACGTCCTCGAGATCCTCGACGTCGAGAAGCCCGAGGGCGTCATCGTCCAGTTCGGGGGGCAGACGCCGCTTCGTCTCGCGGTCCCGCTGCAGAACGCGGGCGTGCAGCTCCTCGGCACGAGCGCCGACGCCATCGATAGGGCCGAGGACCGGAGGCGCTTCGGCGATCTGCTCAAGAAGCTCGACCTCCGCGCGCCCGCCTGGGGCACGGCCAAGGGCCTCGCGGAGGCGCGCGAGATCGCCGACCGCATCGGCTACCCCGTCATGGTGCGCCCGTCGTACGTGCTCGGCGGCCGCGCCATGGAGATCGTCCACGATCCCTCCGGCCTCGAGCACTTCGTGCACACGGCCATGGAGGCCTCGCGCCGCGAGTCCCTGGCATCACGCGCGGGCGAGGAGGACGCGCCCATCCTCATCGACCAGTTCCTGCCCGACGCCATCGAGGTCGACGTCGACGTCGTCGCCGACGGCAAGGACGTGGTCATCGGCGGCGTCATGGAGCACATCGAGGAGGCCGGCATCCACTCGGGCGACTCGGCCTGCTGCCTGCCTCCCTACTCGCTGCCGCCCGCGACCGTCGAGGCCATCAAGCAGCAAGCGCGCGCGCTGGCCCGCGAGCTCGACGTGCGGGGCCTCATGAACGTGCAGTTCGCCGTGCCGCGCGACGGCCGCGGCATCTTCATCCTCGAGGTCAACCCCCGCGCCTCGCGCACGGTGCCGTTCGTCTCCAAGGTCACGGGCGTGCCGCTGGCCAAGATCGCGGCGCGCATCGCCGCGGGCAAGACCCTCAAGGAGCTGGGCGTCGTCGAGGTCACGCCCAAGCACGTGGCCGTCAAGGAGGCCGTGTTCCCCTTCGCGAAGTTCGCGGGCGTCGACACGATCCTCGGGCCCGAGATGCGCTCGACGGGCGAGGTCATGGGCATCGACCAGACCTTCGCCGCCGCCTTCGGCAAGAGCCAGATCGGCGCGGGCACGCGCCTGCCCGCGCACGGCCGCGTCTTTCTCTCGGTCCAGGACAGCGACAAGGCGGGCGCCGTCTCCGTCGCCAAGGGCCTCAAAGACCTCGGCTTCGAGATCGTCGCGACCGCCGGCACGCACGCGCACCTCGCGGCCCAGGGCATCGAGGTCGAGCTCGTCAAGAAGGTGCGCGAGGGCCGGCCCCACGCGATCGACCGCATGCTCTCCGGCGACATCCAGCTCGTCATCAACACCACCTCGGGCACCGAGGCCATCAAGGACTCGTTCCCCATCCGCCGCACCGCCCTCATGAAGGGTGTTCCCTACTACACGACCATCTCGGCGGCGCGCGCCGCCGTGGGCGCCATCGCCCAGCTCCGCGCGGGCAAGATGGGCGTACGGTCCCTCCAGGAGTACCAGCGCCATGCCTAAGTTCCCCATGACGCCGCGGGGTCAGCAGCTCCTCAAGGACGAGCTCAAGCGGCTCCGCGAGGTGGAGCGCCCGAAGAACGTGCGCGACATCGAGGAGGCGCGCGCCCACGGCGACCTCAAGGAGAACGCCGAGTACCACGCGGCCAAGGAGCGCCAGGGCTTCATCGAGGGACGCTCGCGCGAGATCGAGGCCATCCTCGCGCAGGCCGAGGTCATCGACCCGGCCAAGCTCTCGGGCAGCAAGGTCGTCTTCGGCGCCACGGTCAAGCTGACCGACACCGACAGCGGCGACGAGACGACGTACTCGATCGTCGGCGACTACGAGGCGGACATCAAGCAGCAGCGCATCGCCGTCTCGGCGCCGCTGGCGCGCGCCATGATCGGCCGCGAGGAGGGCGACACCGTCACCCTCAAGACGGGCAAGGGCACCCGCGAGTATCAGATCACGACGGTGAAGTTCGAGCCGCAGTAGCGGCGCCGGACCTCACGGCTCGACGTCAGTCGGCGCCGGCCTCGGTCGCGGCGGCGGCGCCGCCGCCTTCCGTCGAAGCGGCGGCCTCCTCGTGGAGCTCGGCCGCCTGCGTGTCGACCGCCAGTGGCGCGTCGTACAGCGTTCCGAGGTCCACGGGCGCGTCGGAGGCGTCGGTCTGATTCATCGGCGGCGTGAGGGTGGACACGCACTTCTTCCCCTGGGCCGACGCCATGTCCGCGCCGTCCCCGCACAGGCCGCTGCTGCAGTCGCTGTTCTGTTCGCAGCGCTCGCCGATGTCCTGCTTGCAGCCCGTGAGGGCGAGCGCGCCGAGCGCGAGGAGCGCGGCCGAGGAGCGATTTCGAATCCAGGCGGAGACCATGGGCGGGCGTTGGGTTACCACGCGTGCGCGCTTTGGTAAAGACCAGCCGCGTCCCCGGAAGATAAGGTACGTTCCCCGCATGCGACCTTTGATTCGTGGGGCGGGCGTCTTGGTTGCCTCGGGGGCGCTCATCCTCGGGGCCGCGGGCACGGCCCGGCCGGGCGGCGCCAAGAAGAAGTCGGCCCTCGAGCGCGACGCCGAGGCGTTCCTCGAGTCCGTGTCCAGCCTGGTGCAGCCCGTCGCGACGGCCACGAACAACGTCGACTGGGTGGCCTCGACCGACGTCACGCCCGAGCACACGGCCGAGCGCGCCGGCGCCGACAAGGCCCTGGCCGCGCTCGTGGGCAGCAAGGCCATCATCGAGAAGACCAAGGGCTTCCTCGGCAAGGAGAAGCAGCTCGACGAGGTCACGGTGCGCCAGCTGCGGCGGCTCCTGCTGTCGGCCGCCGAGAACCCGGGCACGATCCCGGACGTCGTCGCCAGGCGCGTCGAGGCCGAGGCCAGGCTCTCGAGCGTCCTCGACGGCTACACGTTCTGCCTGCAGCCCAAGCCGGGCGGCGGCTGCCTCAAGCCGACGACGGCCAACGGGCTCGACGAGCTGCTCCTCAAGTCCAGGGATCTCGCCGAGCGCCAGCGCGTGTGGACGGCCTCCAAGGAGATCGGCAAGCCGCTCAAGCCGGGGCTGGCCGAGCTCGTGGGCCTGCGCAACCAGGTCGCGCGCGAGATGGGCTACCGGTCGTACTTCGCGCTCAAGGTCGCCGACTACGGCATGACCGTCGACGAGATGATGAAGCTCCTCGACGACACGCTCGCGACGACGAGGCCGCTCTTCGACGGCCTGCACTGCTGGGCGAAGAACACCCTCGCCGCGCGCTACAAGCAGAAGAGCGTGCCGCGCCTCATCCCCGCGCACTGGATCGGCAACCGCTGGGCGCAGTACTGGCCGGGCCTGGTCGAGGAGACGAACCTCGATCCGCTCTTCAAGGGCGCCTCGCCCGAGAGCATCGTCAAGAGCGCCGAGAGCTTCTACGTCTCGCTCGGGTTCCCGCGCCTGCCGCCGTCGTTCTGGGAGAAGTCGGACCTCTACCCCGTGCCCGCGGGCCTGCCGCGCAAGAAGAACGCTCACGCGTCGGCGTGGCACATCGACTACGACGGGGACGTGCGCTCGCTCATGAGCGTCGAGCCGAACGAGCAGTGGTTCAGCACGTCCCACCACGAGCTCGGCCACATCTACTACTTCCTCTCGTACAGCAGGCCCGAGGTGCCGTTCCTGCTGCGCCAGGGCGCGAACCGCGCCTTCCACGAGGCGATCGGCGAGCTCGCGCGCCTGGCCAGCGAGCAGCCGCCCTACCTCGTGCGCGTGGGCGTCATGCCCGCGGGCAAGGAGCCGAACCCGGTGGGCTGGCTCCTGCAGTCGGCGCTCATGGAGTCGATCGTCTTCACGTCGTTCTCGGCCGGCACGATGAGCCACTTCGAGCGCGACGTCTACGACGGCGGCTTGCCGCCCGCCGAGTGGCAGAGGCGCTGGTGGCAGTACGTCGCCGAGTATCAGGGCGTCGTGCCGCCCGGCGCCCGCCCCGACGACCTGTGCGACGCCTGCACGAAGACGCACCTCATCGACGACCCGGCGAGCTATTACGACTACGCGCTCGCGACGCTCATCCGCTACCAGCTGCACGACCACGTCTGCACGAAGATCCTCAAGCAGGACGTGCACGCCTGTAACTACTTCGGCAGCAAGGAGGTCGGCGACTTCCTGCGCGGCATCCTCGAGCTCGGCGCGACGCGCGACTGGCGCGAGGTCATCAAGCAGGCCACGGGCGAGCCGATCTCGCCGCGCGCCATGATGGCCTACTTCGCGCCGCTCACGGCCGAGCTCGAGAAGCGCAACGCCGGGAAGGACTGTTCACGCTGAGGCTGGCGGCGTTCGCGCTGGCGGCGCTCGGCACGGCGGCCACGGCCGCCTGGGCCATCGGGCCGAAGCTCGAGCCGCGCGTCGAGAAGCCGGGGGCGCTGGGCGCGCCGCGCGCCCCGCGGCGGGCCGACGCCGGGATCCCCGCGGAGCCGCGGGCGCGCCAGCGCGGCGTCGCGCTCGGGCTGTTCGCCGAGGACGTGAGCTTCTCGTATGGCAAGCTCCTCGCCGAGATCGTCGCCGTGGGAGCGACCCACGTCGCGCTCGTCGTGCCCCTCTACCAGACCGACGGCGCGTCCGACGACCTCCACCTCGACACGCGCCTGTCGCCCACCCTGCCCCTCGTCGCCGAGACCATCCGCGCGGCGCGCCGCGACGGCCTCGAGGTGACGCTCTTTCCCATCGTGCGCCTCTCGGCGCCGCGCCCCGGCGAGTGGCGCGGCACCCTCGCCCCCCGCGATCCCGCGGCCTGGTTCCACAGCTACGGCGAGCTCCTCGGGGATCTGGCGGCGCTCGCCGAGGCGACGGGCGCGACCCGGCTGGTCGTCGGCAGCGAGCTGTCGACGCTCGACGGCGCGGACGCCCTGCCCCGCTGGCGCCCGCTGCTCGAGCGCGTGCGGGGCCTCTTCCGGGGCGCGCTCGTCTACTCGGCGAACTGGGACCACTACCGGGACGCGCGGCTCGGCGAGCTCGTCGACGAGGACGGCGTCACGGGCTACTTCAACCTGCGCGAGCCGAGCGCGCCCGCCGACGACGCCACCATCGAGGCGGGCTGGCGGCGCGTCCGGCGCGAGCTCGAGGCCTGGCACGAGGGCTCGCCGCGCGGCTTCCTCTTCACCGAGCTCGGCTACCGGTCACGCGCGGGGACGACGGCGACGCCCTGGGACGAGGGCGCGCCGGGCGTTCCCGACCTCGACGAGCAGCGCCGGGCCTTCGCCGCCTTCCGGCGCGCCTGGGCCGGCTCGCCCCTGCTCGGCGGCGTCTACGTGTGGAACTGGTACGGCTTCGGCGGCGCCGGCACGACGGGCTACACGCCGCGCGGCAAGCCCGCCGAGCAGGAGGTGCGGCAGCTCCTCGACGACCTCCAGTGAGCGGGCCCCGTCGCTATCGCGCCGCCGACTGGCTGGCGGCGTTCGCCTTCATGATCTCCCTGATGACGCCGCCGGCGTTCGCGAAGGCCGTGGGCGGGAAGGTCATGTCCACCGACCAGATCTTGCCCACGCCGTCGCCGCCCGCGGAGCCGTAGATCGGGATGGGCGGGACCTCGCCCTTGGCGAGCTCGGCGAGGACCTTCTTCTGGGCCTTGTCGTCCTTGGCGCTCTCCTTGCCGTTCTCCTTGCTGCTCTTGGCCGGCTTCTTGTCGCTCATCGCGTGCGACACGAGCGTGATCACCGGACCGAGATCGAAGTGGAAGAACGAGTCGCGACCCTTGGTCGCGGCGAGGGTCTCGACGAGCGGGCCCGTGGGGGGCGCCGGCTTCGCCGCCGCGAGCTTGCCCAGGTTGGCCTTGGCCTCGCGCCCGAAGGTCGTGAGGAAGCGCGTGCCCGAGACCGTCACGTAGACGTCCAGCACCTTGCCGAAGAGCTTCTTGACGATCTCCTGATCGATGCCGACGTCCTTCTTGAGCGCGAGCCCGTAGTGCAGCGCCTTGAGCTTGCCGACGGTCTCCTTCTTGACGGTCCAGTCGAAGAAGGGCACCTGGCCCACCTGCGCCTCGAGGAGGGCGACGGCGGCGTCCTTGTCGAGCTTGCCGAGGGCGTCGCCCAGCGCGGCGGCCGTCGCCCCGTCCTTGAGCGGGTAGGCGAGCTGGCCCGCGAAGAGCGGCGCCTCCTTCGTGAACCCGACGGTGAACCCCGTCTGCCCCCCCAGCGCCGCCTGCATGGCGTCGTGGAACGCGAGGGCCGCGGCCACGCCCTTGGCCTTGCTCGCCGCGAGGTGCTCGCGCTGCCGGGCCATCTGCCCGCGCATGAAGCCCCCGATGCTCGACGCTGCGACGACGGCGGGCGGCGCCTTCCCGAGCGCGAGCAGCGTGTCGTCGAGCTCGTAGGGGTGGGTGTCGCGCGCCACCGCCTCGAGCTTCGAGGCGGCGCGGGCGCGCAGCCGGGCCCGCAGCGTGAGGCCCTTGCCCGGATCGACGGCCAGGCCGAGCTCGACGGCCTCGGCGTCGCCGAGCAAGGCGACCATCTCCTCGAAGCTCTCCAGCTGGTGCGCCGAGATGCCCGGCGTCTGCGCGGCCTGGGCCGCCTGGATCTGCGCCATGAGCATCGCGAGCGCCGACTTGACGTCGGTGCCGTTGGCCCGCGCGATGGCGTCCGGGTAGAGGACGGCCGTGACGTCCTCGGTCACGGCGTGGCGGGCGTCCTCGGCGAGGCGCGCGCCGCGCGCGAGCGCCTCGACGTCGTCGGAGAAGACGATGACCGCGCCGTCGCGGTAGAGCCAGCCGCGCCCGCCCATGCCGTTCTCGATGAGCACGACCTCGCCGCGCGTCTCGATGACCTTGCCGAGGAGCTGCAGGACGCGCGCCGCCTCGGCGCTGCCGCGCGCCGCGACCGCCATCACCGCGCCCGTCGCGCCGTTGGGGCCCGTCGAGACGACCGCCGCGCCGCTCGGGGCGCCGAGGTCGAGGTTCGCCGAGATCTCCGGCGAGAGCCCCGCCTGGCCGAGCAGCATGTCGCGCAGCCCCGCCGGGTCGATGGGCAGCGGCACCGCCTTCGCCACGAGCCGCGCGCCGCTCGCGAGCAGCCGGTCGAGCGAGGTGACCGAGACCGCCGCGAGCTCGATCGCGCGGGCCGTCGCCGCGGGGAGCAGCTTGACGGGCGCCGCCGCCGGCGCGAGCGCCTTGGCCGCG
>DASZWW010000175.1:0-4952 GCA_035546175.1 Polyangia bacterium | reverse complement strand
CTGGTCGCCGTCGTCGTGGCGGGCGTCCTCGCGCCGCGCGCGGCCGCCGCCGAGGCCGAAGCCCCGGACCCGGACGCGGGGCGCTGCCCGCCGGCGGCGCCGTCGCTGTGGAACCTGCCAAGGCCGCGCCAGCTCACGCGCGTCGAGGTCTTCGTGCGGCCGTTCTTCGGCCTCACCGGCAACACCTGGGGCGGCATCGCCGACGCGCGCGTCGAGCACTACTTCTGGCGCCCCTTCCTGCTGGGCGCCGAGCTGGCGCCGCTGGCCGTCGCACACGCCGCGGACGGCACGGGCGCCATCGCGCACCTGCGCCTGCACGCGGCCTGGACGACGGACTATCTCGCCATCGGCTTCGGCGCGGGCGTGCGCCTCCGCCGCTACGGCACCGACGACGGCGTGACGCTCGCGCCGACGCTGCGCCTCGGCCCGCTCGACGGCCTCAACCTGCGGCTCGTCTACGACGACTCGATCGCGCGCAACCACGACACGGGCAAGCCGACGCTGGGCTTCTCGAACGTCACGGGCACGCTCAACGTGCCGCTCGCGCCGCGGCTCGCCCTGCTCCTCGACGGCGGCGTGAGCACCGACGTCTGGGTCTACGGCACGCTGGGCCTGCGTGAGCGCTTCGTGGGCACGGGCGGCCCCGGCACCTGGTACGGCAGCGGGGCCTTCGGGTTCGCCTGGGTCTCCGACCGGACGATCTGCAACTTCAACGCGGTCGTGCCGTGCCCGGGCGGCACGGCGCTCTCGTACGGCCCGACCATCTCCGTCGGCGCGGAGCGGCGCTTTTGAACACCGCCTTCCACGCCCTCGCCGGGCTGGCCATCGGGCAGACCGCCGCCGCCCGGCTGGTCGCCGCCGAGCACGAGGAGCGCCCCCCGGGCGCGCCCGACGACGGGCGGGCGCGCTACGCGCGCGTCACGGCCTACACGTTCCTGCTCTGCGTGATGTCGCACGGCGTGCTGGACGGGCTGCCGCACGAGTACCCTCTGCGCGCCCTCGGCGACACGCTGTGGACCACGGGGCTCGTCGCGGCCTGGATGCTGTTCATCCGCCCACGCTACCGCTTGCTGCTGGCGATCGCGTTCCTGGGCGCGGAGCTGCCCGACCTCATCGACCACGTCCCGCGCGATCTCGACCGGCACCTCGGGCTGCACCTGCCCGTGCTGCCCAAGCTCTTCCCCTGGCACCACCGCGAAGGGTCCGGCTCGCTGTCCGGGGACGTGCCGCCCATGGCGCGCGTCGCCTCGCTCGTCAACCACGTCATCGTCGTGACCTTCTCCGCGACGCTGATGTGGATCTCGCGCCGCGCGCTGCGCGACGACCCGCGCTGAGCGGCGCGCCGGTTTGCCGTATAGTCGCGGCCCCATGTGGACGTCCGCGCGCGCGATCTCGACGCTGGCGGTGTCGCTCGCGCTCGCCCTCGGCGGCGCCTGCGGCTCCTCGCCGAACGGCCCCACGGGAGCCTGGGCCGACGCGGGCGCCGCCGCCGACGCCCCGCTCGAGGCCCACGACGCCGGCCCGGAGCTCGGCGGCGACGAGACCGGCGTCGGTCTCGGCTGCCCGGCCTCGTTCACGGGGCGCGCCGACGGCACGCCCTGCTTCAGCGTCCTCACGGCCTGCGA
Organism: Polyangia bacterium; assembly: GCA_035546175.1. Classification (GTDB taxonomy): domain Bacteria; phylum Myxococcota_A; class Polyangia; order Fen-1088; family Fen-1088; genus DASZFV01. The sequence goes on along the minus strand of DASZWW010000175.1, from coordinate 3,327 downwards.
CTACCCGGAGGGCCGCTGCGGCTGCCTCATCTGCGAGATGGGCGCCGCCGCCTTCGGCTACGCCTGGGCGTGTCGGCGCTGGGACTCGGGCGGCAACGGGTGCCCCGCGCGCGCGCCGGACGCCGGCGCGCCCTGCGACGGCGAAGGCCTCGTGTGCCGCTACGGCGCCTACTGCAGCGTCTCGGTGGGCGAGGATCTCCAGTGCACGGGCGGCGCCTGGCAGGCCGCCCCGACGCTCGAGCCGTGCGGGTACCGCTCCTGCCCGCTTTGAGCTGCGAGCGCCTGCTATCATCTCGTCATTGTGCTGGCGGTCGTCGCGCTGGTGTTCGCGCTGCCTCAGCTCGCGGGCTACGCCGTCGGGCGCCTCTGGCCGCGCGCGCGGATGGCCGAGTGGCTCGGGGCCGTCGTCGCCGGCTACACGGCCCTCTGGTACCCGACCTTCGGCCAGCTCCTCCGGCCACGCGGCGCCGGGTCCTTCCACGGCGGGCTCGGCCCGATGCTCGCGTGGACCACGCTCCTCGTGGGGCTCCTCTTTCAGCTCGTCATCGCGGCCGTCCTCGCGACGGCCTTCTTCCGTCGCCAGCGCCCGCCCGCGCCCCCCGCGGCCTGAGCGCCGCGGCCCGCGTCCTCGAGGCCCGAGCGCGAGGCGAGCGACGTCGAGGAGGTCAGGCGGGCCGCTCGGCGAGCCAGCTCACGACGCGCTCCTCGGCCCAGTAGCGCGCGCGCCAGGGCCAGCTCCCCATGGCGAACGAGGCGTGGCCGCCCCAGGGGATGGTGGTGAGCTTGACGTCCTCGGAGGCGGCGTCGCGGGCCGCGCGCAGCACCTCGCGCGGGAGGAACGGGTCGTCCTCGGCGTTGAGGCACAGCGTGGGCACCTCGATGTCCGAGAGGAAGCGCAGCGCGCTCGACTTGCGGTAGTAGTCGGTCGCGCTCTTGAAGCCGTTCATGGGCGCCGTCGCGGAGTCGTCGAAGGCGTAGAACGTCTGCGCGAACCGGATGCGGTCGCCGTTGATGTGCTCCGTCTCGCCGGGGAAGCGCGCGAGGACGTCCGCGGCCTTGCGCTTGAGCTGCTTGAGGAAGTGCGAGACGTAGACGCGCGAGAAGCCCCGCTCGAGGTGCCGCGAGGCGGCCATGAGGTCGTACGGCACGGAGATCGTCGCGGCGGCCTCGACGCGGCTGCGGGCGCCCTGCTCGCCGAGCCACTTGAGGAGGACGTTGCCTCCGAGCGAGAAGCCCACCGCGCAGAGCGGCGCGCGCGGGTCGCGGCCCGCGAGCGTCTCGACGAGGAGGTCGAGGTCGCGCGTCTCGCCCGAGTGGTAGAGGCGCGGGCGCCGCGGCGGCACGCGCTTGCCCGTCGCCGGGTCGAGCGCGCACGAGCGGAAGTTCAGGACGCTCACGCTCATCCCCGCGCCCGCGAGGCCGCGCGCGAGGCCCTGGACGTAGACGGCGTGCGAGCTGCCCTCGAGGCCGTGCAGGACGACGACGCGCGGCGCGCCCGCGGGCCCGTTGAGGTGGTCGATGACCAGGTCGTCCCCGTCGGGCGTGGGGAGGAGCTCGCGCTCGTAGATGACGAGGCGCGTGGAGCGCCCGTAACGGCCCCAGATCGTCTGGGCGTGCGGTCCGCGGGCCCACCAGGCGGGGCGCGGCTCCGGAGACTTCGGCACGACCCTCCCTTCTCTAGCGGCCCTGCGCGGCGCGCGCCCGGGCGGCCCCGTCGCGCAGCGCCTGGATGGCGCCGCGGTAGTCGTGGTGGGGGGCGCCGAAGATCGCCGAGCCCGCGACCAGGACGTTCGCGCCCGCGCCGACCACGCGCGCCACCGTGTCGGGCGCGACGCCGCCGTCGACCTCGATGTCCGTGGCGAGCCCGCGGCGCTCGATCGTCGCGCGCAGCGCCGCGATCTTGGGGACGACGGCCTCGATGAAGCGCTGGCCGCCGAAGCCCGGGTTCACCGACATGAGCAGCACCATGTCGAGGTCGGGCAGCACGACGTCGAGCCCGTCGAGCGGCGAGTGCGGGTTGACGGCCACCGAGGCCTTCTTGCCGAGGCCCTTGATGTGCTGGACCGTGCGGTGGAGGTGGGGCGAGGCCTCGAGGTGCACGCTGATGAGGTCGGCGCCCGCCCGCGCGAAGTCGTCGACGTAGCGCTCGGGCTCGACGATCATGAGGTGCACGTCGAGGGGGAGCGTGGTGGCCGCCCTCACGGCGCGCACGACCAGCGGTCCGATCGTCAGGTTGGGGACGAAGCGGCCGTCCATGACGTCGACGTGGATGACGTCGGCGCCCGCCGCCTCGACGGCCCGCACCTCCTCGGCGAGGCGGCCGAAGTCCGCCGAGAGGATCGAGGGGGCGACCTTGAGGGAGGCGCTCATGACGCCGGCAATCTTACCAGCCGCGCCGCGAAAAACGCGTCGGCGTCGTCCCGATGGGGCCAGGTCCTGACGCATCCCGCGGCGTCCGTGAGCCGCGCCCAGGGGACGCGCTCCGACGGCGGCGGGGGCTCGAGCCGGAACTCCGGGTGCGCGCCGAGGAAGGCGGCCACGACGTCCTCGCACTCGACGCGCTCGAACGTGCACACCGAGTACGCCAGCACGCCGCCCGGCGCGACGAGCGGCGCGACCGTGTCGAGCATGCGCCGCTGCTGCGCGGCCAGGCGCGGCAGGTCGTCCAACGAGCGCCGGGCGAGCGCCTCGGGGTGGCGGCGCAGCACCCCGAGGCCGCTGCAGGGCGCGTCGAGCAGCACCCGATCGAAGCGCGCGCCCGGCTCGGGGAAGGGCCGCGTCAGGTCGGCCACCGTCGTGGTGACGCCTCGGACGCCGAGCCGCGCGAACGTCTGGCGCGCCTCGGCGAGCTTCCCGGGCGCGAGGTCGACGGCCTCGACGCGCGCGCCGCCGCCCGCCAGGCTCGCGAGGTGGGCGCTCTTGCCGCCCAGGCCCGCGCAGGCGTCGAGGATCCGCTCGCCCGCGCGCGCGCCGCAGAGCTCGACGACCACCTGCGCGCCGGTGTCCTCGACGGCGAAGAGCCCCTCGCGGAAGGCGTCCGTCGCGGCGGGCGCGTCGAGGTCGCGCGCGAGCAACGCGTCCGGCGCCAAGGGCGAGGGCTCGAGCCTGGCCTCCGGGCGCTCGGCGCGCAGGCGCTCGACGAGGGCGTCGCGCGAGGCGCGCGTCGTGTTGGCCCGGAGCGCGAGCGGCGCCGGCGCGCCCACGCGCTCGCCGAAGGCCAGCGCGTCCGGCTGCGGGAGCTCCGCGAGCAAGAGGGCCGCCAGCCACGCGGGCAGGCCCGCGGCCTCGACGAGGTGGCCGCGCGGGTCACGCCCGGCGTCGGGCAGC
>DASZWW010000174.1:0-7937 GCA_035546175.1 Polyangia bacterium | reverse complement strand
CGAGCGCCTGCCTCCCGTCGCGCCGCCCGCGCCCGAGCCGCGGCCGCGCCGCGAGACCGCGCGCGTCGTCCTCCGCTCGGGCGCGACGTGGCGCCCGCTCGCCCTCGCGCTCCTGGCCGTGCTGCTGCTCGTCGCGGGCGGCGTCCACCTCTTCGTCGTGCCGCTCGAGGTGCTCGCCGTCTGGCGCAAGCCCGCGACGCTGGCCATCGCCACCGAGCCCGCCGGCGCGACCGCGAAGCTCGACGGTGCCGCCCTCGCCGCGCCGACGCCGACGGAGGTCACCGTCCGCCGAGACCGCTACGACCACCTCCTCGAGGTCGCCGCCCCCGGCTACCGCCCGGCGCGCCGGACCATCCGCTACGACGGCGCCGTCGCCCTCGCCACGACGGTGCGCCTGGAGAAGGAGGCGCCGAGCCTCGAGCCTCTCCCTGCGAAGGCGGCCGCTCCCGTGCCCGCCGCCGAACGAGCTCCGGTCCGGGGGGCGGTCGCGCCCACCGAGGCGGCGCCGCCCGCCGCCAAGGCCGCGCCCAACAAGGCCGGCAAGGCAGGCGCGCACGCCGGCAAGCCCGCCGCCCGCAAGCGCGCCGCGAAGAAGCGCTAGCTCCCCGCGGTCAGGGCGGCGCGGCGCAGACGCCGTGGGTCGGCATCGAGCGGTGCGGCGGTCGCGCGGGCCGCGCGGCCAACGTGCGGGGACAGACGAGCGGAAGCGGGGGGCGCTTTGGCGGTGGCGGTGGCGGCGGCGGGGCGGGCGGGGCGGCCGCGGGGGCGAGCGTCGCCGTCGCGGTCGTGGGGCCGCCCACCGCGAGGTGGGGGCGGAGGCGGCGGACCATCTTGCGGCCGATGCCCTTGATGCGGACCAGCTCGTCGATGGTCCGGAAGGGATGGCGCTTGCGGTAGGCGAGGATGCTCTGCGCCTTCGCGGGCCCGATGCCGGGCAGGAGCGCCAGCACCTCGGGCGGCGCGGTGTTCAGGTTCACGGCGCCCTCGACGGCCTTGCCGCCGGCGCGCGCGTCCGGCGCGAGAAGGCCGAGCAAGAGGACGCAGGCGAGCGCGCGCACACCCCGTTGTCGGACGGGGGCGCCCGCGGTTGCGCGTCTACGGCGCGGGAGGCACGACCGGCGTGACGTGAGGCGCGCAGAACGCGGTGCGGGCGTTCGGGTCGGTCGCGAGCACCATGCTGCCGAGGGCGCCGGTCTTGCGGCAGTCGTAGCCGCTGCGGCAGTCGCCGTTGCTCGAGCACGACTTCGCGCACTCGCGCTGCTCGAACGACTGCTTCGCGCACAACCCCGTGTCGAGGCAGGTCTCGTCGGCGAGGCAGTTGTCCTGCGTCGGGCCCGTGGCGGACGGGATGTCCTCGAGGGCGGGATCGCACTGCGCGCAGTAGCCCATCGACGAGCAGAGCTGGCCGCCGGGACACGTGGTCGGGCTGGCGGTGGGATCGCACGACCGCACGCAGAATCCGAACGACGCGCACACGCTGTCCGTCGGACATGCGCTCATGGCGGGCGCGGGGTCACACGTCTGTCCCATGACCGTGATGTTCGCGGCGAGGGCGAGGAACGTCTCGGGGAACGTGCGGATGCACGTCGAGCCGCTCGGGCAGGCGGTGGTGTCGCAGCCCACGACGGTGCAATACCCGCCGGGCTGCGACAGGTCGCACGAGCGCGTCCCGTTCGGATCGCAGTCGACGCTCGACTTGCACGCGTCGCCGATCTCGTGGCTGCACGCGCCGCCGAGAACGACGGCGACGACGAGCGACGCCAGCCTCCAGTGGAGGGCGCGGAGGATCCGTTGCACGGGCAGCTTCATACCGTAACCCGCGTTTACGTTCCAGCGCGCGCGGTCGCGGCACGGTTCTTGTAACTCCTGCCCTCGACGGCGAAGCGCGAAGATGACGTTTACGAAGACGACACGGAGCCCAGCTTCGGATCCAGCGGTCGGAGACGACGAGGACGCCAATCGCGTCGATCCGGCGTCACCCGTCTGGCACGGACTTTTGGACGAGTTTCGAAACAACCGGGGCGAGACCGAGCGCAAGGTTCGCGGTTTGACCTCGCTGGGCTCGCTCTTGGATGCCTCGGGCGACGCCGGGCGCTCGGTCGAGCCTTTCGAGCCGTGCGAGCCGATGGTGGCGCCTCTCGGTCCGATCGTCGATCGCGCCGTCCGCCTCGCCGCGCCCGCGTCGGGCCGCCGCACCGCGATCGTCATCAGCGTTCCTCGCGCCGCGGGCGTGAAGAATCGCGGCGAGGCGCTCGAGCGTCTGCTCGCGGCGCTGATCATCGATCTCGCGACGTCGCACGCCGCGGCCAGCGCGCAGGCGGGCGATGACGCGGGCCGATCGCCGCTCGTCCGCGTCGACGCCGACATCGGGCGGCGCGAGCTCGCGATCGAGATCTCGTGCGACGGCGCGCGGCTGGACGCGGGGTCTCGCTCCTGGCGCTTCTCCTTCGCGCGTCAGCTCGCCGCCAACCTGGGCGCGACGCTCACGGCGGCGCCCGAGGTCTCGACGTACGTCGTTCAATTTGCGCTCACGAGTTCATAGCCGGGCCAGCCTGTCCGATTCCCCCCCCCAATGGAGCTGACGATGGGCTGGCCCGGCGCTTTTTCGCCGCGCATCGGTTGTAGAACCGAAACCGCGGGGGCCCGCTTTCCCGCGGGGCAGCTGTGATATTCTGACGCCATGCTCGAGCGCGCTCGCGGTCGCCTGCGTCGACGGGGCGCGTGCGCGCCCGTCGAACCCGCGCCAGGCGGGCGCGCGCAGGCGTGGGTCGTGGACGTTCCGGGCGTGGACGTTCGATGAAGGTCAAGTTCTGGGGCGTGCGCGGCTCACTCCCCGTGCCCGGGCGCAAGACCGAGCGCTACGGCGGGAACACGTCCTGCGTCGAGGTCCGCTCGCAGTCGGGCACGCGCGTCGTCGTCGACGCCGGCACCGGAATTCGCAAGCTCGGCAAGGAGCTGGCCGCCGAGGCCGACGGTCCCACGGAGGTTCACCTCCTCATCAGCCACACCCACTGGGACCACATCCAGGGCCTGCCGTTCTTCTCGCCGCTCTACCAAAAGGGAAATCGCCTTCACGTCTACGCGCGCAAGCGCGACGACCTCCACCTGCGCGCGGTCTTCGCCTCGCAGACCGACGATCCCTACTTCCCCGTCTCGTTCGACGAGGCCAAGGCCGACGTCGCCTTCAGCGAGCTGTCCGATTCGGCGAAGTTCGAGGTCTCCGACGTCAAGGTCGCGTGCGCGCGGCTCAACCACCCGTACATCGCGACGGCGTACCGCCTCAGCGTCGACGGCGCGAGCGTCGTCTACGTCTCGGACACGGCGCCGTTCTCCGACATCCTCTTCGAGGACGAGTTCATCGCCCAGCCGCCGAGCCCGGGCGCCGAGCTCCCCGTCGCCGATCTTCAGAAGCTCGCGCGCATGCGCGAGGGCGTCGTGCGCTTGTGCGAGGGCGCCGACCTCGTCGTGTACGACACGATGTTCACGCCCGACGACTACAGGCGCATCCCGCACTTCGGCCACTCGCGCCCCTCGGACGCGCTGCGCATCTGCCAGGAGGCCGGCGCCCGCCGGCTCGCGCTGTTCCACCACGCGCCGGAGCGCTCGGACGCCGAGGTCGACGCCATCCTCGCCGAGACGAAGGCCACGGCCAAGCGCGAGGGAATCGCGCTCGACATCGTCGCCGCCTACGAGGGCCTCGACATCTCGCTGGGGCGCGACTGATGGAGCTGACATTCTGGGGCGTGCGCGGCTCGATCCCGGCGCCGGGGCCCGGCACGGTGCGCTTCGGCGGGAACACCTCGTGCGTGTCGCTGCGCACGAGCGCCGGGAGGCTCATCATCTTCGACTGCGGAACGGGCGCGCGGAACCTCGGCAACACGCTGCTCGGCGGCGCGTTCGGCAAGGGCGGCGGCGAGGCGAGCATCCTCCTTTCGCACGCCCACTGGGACCACATCCAGGGGTTCCCGTTCTTCGTGCCGCTCTACATCCAGGGGAACGTGTTCCACATCCACGGCGGCGCGAAGAGCTCGCCCATGCTCGAGGGCATCCTCGAGGGACAGATGGCGCCCCAGTACTTCCCCGTGCAGACGCTCAAGAACATGGGGGCGAGCATCGAGATCGTCGCCATCGCGGAGGGCGAGCCCTTCTCCGTCGAGGGCTGCCGCGTGACGGCGCGGACGAACCCGCACGGTCGCTCGGGCGCCCTCGCCTTCCGCGTCGAGGACGCGGGTCGGGTGCTCGTCTACGCCAGCGACGCCGGCTACCCGAAGGGCGGCGCGCCGAAGGCGTCGCTCGAGCTCTACGCCGGCGCGGACGTGCTCGTCCACGACAGCACGTACACGCCCGAGGACCGCCAGCGCTACCTCGAGCGCGGCTTCTCTTCGGTCGACGACGCCGTCGCGGCGGCCGTGGCCGCCAAGGTCAAGCGCCTCGTCCTCTTCCACTACGATCAGGACTACATGGACGCCGACGTCGACGCGCTCGTCGCGCGCGCGCGGCGCCTGCTCGACGAGGCGGGCGCGCGCGGCATCGAGGTCACGGGCGCCGTCGAGGGCGAGACGCTGACGGTCTAGGCGGCCTCAAAACCCGTCGCTCTCCTGGATCGTGTGCTCGGCGGCCTGGCCGGCGTCCAGGGTCGCGACGTGCGCGTCGGCGGCTCTCATCAGGGCCGCCGTGTCGCCCAACTCGTTGGCCTCGCGCACGACGAGGTCGGGGTTCATCGTCATCCGCGGCGTCGCCGCGAGGTACTCGGCCTTGTGACGCCAGCGCCCGTCGGGGCTGCGCGCGTTGAGCGCGAGCAGGGCGACGCCGCCGCCCGGCCGCTCGGCCACGGTGGCGTAGTAGACGCGCCCGGCGATGAGCGTGCCCTCGATCCGATCGGCCGTCTCCGCGCGGTTCTCGGCGACGGCGTAGAGGAGCGTGGGTCCCTCGGGGACGTGGATGACGGTGTGCGAGCGGCCGTCGAGCTGCGCGACGAGCTGACCGCGGCCGTCGACGATGCTGACGGCCCGCAGGCGCGACTCCGGTTGCACGATCACGACCGTGACCTTCTCGGGGTCGGCCGCGATCGGCCCGGCGGGCGTCCGCACCGCGATCGACGGGAACGCGGGCGCGCAGCCCACGACCGCCACGATCGCGCCGGCGCACCGAATGACGCGGATCGCTCGCGGCGCGCGCGTGATCCGATCGACGTCGCTGCTCGTACCCACGTCAGCGATTGTTGACACCGAAGGCGCGAGCCTGCCACTTTGCCGCTCGCTCTTCGCACAAACAACCAAGGGGGGACGGAAGATGACCGAATCTCGGAAGATCGTTCAGGGCGTGCTCGGGCTGTCGATGGGGCTCGTGCTCGCGACGGCGGGCGTGGCCGCCGCCAAGGGCAAGGATGCCAAGAGCGGCAAGGACGGCAAGGACGCCAAGATGGATCCGGTGATGCGCGGCATGTACATCGTGTCGACGTCGGGCTGCAACGAGTGTCACACGCCGTACGTGTTCAACAAGGACCTGGGCATGCCCGTGCCCGACATGACGCGCTTCCTCTCCGGCCACCCGCCGACCGGGCCCGAGCCGTCGGCGAAGGTCGATCCGAGGACCGACCTCGGGTTCATCGGCGCCGACTTCACGACGTTCAAGATGCCGTTCGGCACCGTCTACTCGGCGAACCTCACGCCCGACAAGGAGACCGGTCTCGGGAACTGGACCGAGGAGATGTTCATCAAGGCCATCCGCACGGGCATGCACCTGGGCGCCGAGGGCCGGCCGATCCTGCCGCCCATGCCCTGGCCCGAGTTCCGCAACTTCACCGATGACGACCTCAAGGCGATCTTCGCCTTCTTGAAGTCCATCCCGCCCATCCACAACCCCGTGGCCGATCCGAAGGTGCCGAAGCCGGTCATCGACGGCATGATGAAGGTGCACCCCAAGCTCATCGAGATGCTCGACGCCGCGCACGCGCACCACGGCGGCCCGCCCGCCGCCGCCCCCGAGAAGCCCGCTCCCGAAAAGAAGTGAGAGCCTCCTCGACCGACCCTCCCCCGCGAAGCGTCGCGAGGCGGGAGAGGGGTCGGCGGGCCCTGGCGGAGCTTCACAGCTTCATCGTGAGCGCGACCTTCGCCGGCGCGCCGTCGCCGACCTTGACCTTGGCCGTCGTGCGCACGCCCGACCCCTGACCGTTGGCGGGCTCGTGCCACAGCTCGACGGTGTATTCGCCCGGCGGGACGTCCTTGATGGTGAACGCGCCCGTCTCGTCGGTCACGGCGAAGTACGGGTGGTCGAAGACGTAGATCCACCCGTTCATCCACGTGTGGCCGGCGTCGCACTGGAGCTTCATGAGCCCAGGTTTGCGCATCGGGATGGGCAGCTTCTGCCCCTTGATGGGCATGGCGACGTTGAACACCGTCATGCCCGTGTCGTTGGCGTGGACGTTGTGCAGGATCGCGTCGTTGTTCATGAGCGAGAGCGGCGTGCCCACGGTGAGCGCCTGCACGTGCGGGAAGTACCGGCACTGCCGCTGGTCGAGCGCGGCCTTCTCGACGGGCGCCGGCTTGCCGGCGAACTTCGCGTCCTTCACGAACACGACGACGTTCTGCAAGCCGCCCTTCTTGTCGACGACCACGGCCTCGTTCGGCGCCTCCTTGCCGCAGACGCTGCCGTCCTTGACGACGGGATGAGGCGGCGTGGGGGGCGCGGGCTTGGCGATCGTGACCGTGCCCTGGATGGACCCCGCGGCCAGGGCCGTCGAGGCGATCGACGAGAGAACGAGGGTGACAGCGAGGGTGCGCATGGCGCGCAATTTTACACGCCCGTTGCCTGGGTTCGTGCACCCGTCGAGGCCATGGCGGGGATCTCGTTGGAAAGGCGAGCTCACCGGCGAATCGCGTCGAGCCGGTAACGAGACGCGCGGCGCCACGGCGGGCGCTCGCTTCGCCCGGGCGCCTGCTCTATCCTGATCGCGGGGGCGCATGTTCAACGACGGCGACACGGTCGGTCCCTACACGATCATCCGCCGCCTCGGCGCCGGGGCGATGGGCGAGGTCTACCAGGCGCGGCACAGGCACATGGGCCGCGACGCCGCCATCAAGGTGCTCCGCGCCGAGCTCACCGAGGAGCCGGACGTCGTCAACCGCTTCTTCACCGAGGCGCGGGCGACCGCGGCCGTGCGCCACCCCGGCATCGTCGAGATCTTCGACTGCGACCTGCACCGCAGCGGGCGCGCGTTCATCGTCATGGAGTACCTGGCGGGCGAGGACCTCGCGCACCGGCTCTCGAGCCGCGGCTCGTTCGCCGGCCAGTGGCCGGCGCTGCGCTCGATCGGGCGGCAGCTCGCGAGCGCCCTCGCGGCGGCGCACGCCGCCGGCATCGTCCACCGCGATCTGAAGCCGGGGAACATCTTCCTCGTCGAGGGCAAGGACGGGGGCGAGCCGGCCGTCAAGATCGTCGACTTCGGCATCGCCAAGCTCCTCCGGCGCGACGGCGGCGAGCACTCCCAGACGCAGACGGGCCACATCCTCGGCACGCCGCTCTACATGTCGCCCGAGCAAGCGCGGGGCGCGAAGACGATCGATCACCGCACGGACGTCTACGCGCTCGGGTGCGTGCTGCTCGAGCTCGCGACGGGCCAGCCGCCCTTCGTGCGCAAGGGGCCGGCGCAGGTCATCGTCGCGCACCTGCACGAGCCGGCGCCGAGCGCCTCGTCGCTCGAGCCCACGGTGCCGCCCGAGCTCGACGCGCTCATCGCCGAGATGCTCGCCAAGGCTCCGGAGAAGCGGCCCCAGTCGATGGCCGCCGTCCTCGCGCGTCTGACCGAGCCGCCCGCGGCCGCTCCGGGGCGGGTCGCGACGCAGCTCATGCCCGGCGGCCGCCCGGGCGGCTCGGGCCCGATCGCCGCACCCGCGGTCGTCAAGCCCGCGTCGCCGCCCGCGCCCGTCGCCGTCGCC
>DASZWW010000173.1:0-1732 GCA_035546175.1 Polyangia bacterium | reverse complement strand
AGCTCCCGCGCCGGCCGCCGAGGCTCCCGCTGCGGCCGCCGCGTCGCCGGTGGCGCCCGCGGCGCGTGCGGCGCCCGCGGCCGAGGGCGCGTGCTCGGTCCGCGTCACCACCGATCCGCCCGACGCGATCGTCTCGTGGGGCGGGCGGTCGCTCGGCCACGCGCCGCTCGACGGCGTCGAGGTGCCGTGCGGGCCCGGGACGCTCGTGCTGCGCCACGAGCGCTACAAGGACGTGTCGCGCGCCGTGACCGCCGACCCGTCGCGTCCGCTCGTCGTCTCCGAACGGCTGCGCCGGCCGAACGGGACGCTGCTGTTCGCGTCGACGCCGCCGCGCGCGGTCTTCACCGTCAACGGGGTCGAGATCGGCCCCGCCCCGCGCAGGATGGGCACGTGGCGCTTCGAGACCGTCCACGTCGAGGCGACGCTGCCGCGGTACCTGCCGTGGAAGAAGACCTTCTACTTCAAGGACGAGACGATGAAGCTCGAGGCGCGCCTCGTCTCGGCGAGGCCCGCCGCGAAGCCTCGCCCGCCAGCGCGGCGCGGCCAGCTCGAGTGAGCGCGGCTCAGCCCGCCGGAAGGTGGATCCCGCACTCCTTGTTCTCGGGATCCTCCCACCACCAGCGGCCGGCGCGCGGGTGCTCGCCGGGCTGGATGGCGCGCGTGCAGGGCGCGCAGCCGATCGACGGGAAGCCCTTGTCGTGCAGCGGGTGGACGGGCACGGCGTTCGCCTTCGCGTAGGCGCGCACCTCGGCCATCGTCCAGGCGATGAGGGGGTTCACCTTCGTCATGCCGCCGTGGGCGAGGTCGACCTCGACCTCGGCGCCGTCCGTGCGCGTGACGGACTGCTCGCGGCGCAGGCCCGTGAACCAGGCGTCGAGCTCCGCGAGCGCGCGGCCGAGCGGCTCGACCTTGCGGATGCCGCAGCACTCGTGCCGGTCGTCGAGCGAGTCGCGGAAGCTGTACAGGCCCTTGCCGCGGATGAGCGCCTCGACGGCCTCGCGGCGCGGGAACATCCACTGGATCTCGACGCCGTACTTCATGCGCACGCGCTCGGCCGTCAGGTACGTCTCGTCGTGCAGGCGCCCCGTGTCGAGCGCGAAGACGCGCGCGTTCCCGCCGGACGCCTTGTGCACGAGGTCGATGATGACGCAGTCCTCGACCGAGAAGCTCGAGGACACGGCGATGCGCGCGCCGAAGCGCTCCACGGCCCACTGGACGACGGCGGCCGGGGCCGCGCCGCGTAGCCGGGCGGCGGCTTCGTTGATCTCGGAGGCGGGGGCGAGCGTTCTCATGCGGGCGCGCAGTCTAGCGGACTCCGCCGCGGCGCGCCCCCACCCCTGATCAGATGAAGGCGCCCCGCGTGTCGGGCGTGTTTCGGTTCTGTCTATTATACTGACAAAATGTCCACCGGGCCTTGACCCCCTCGGACCGTCCTTTCTATAGTCGTCGATTCGACATGCTGTACCCCCTGTTCCTCAAGCTCGCCGGGCGCGACGTGCTCGTCGTGGGCGCCGGGCCCATCGGGACCTCGAAGGCGCGCTCGCTCGTCGAGGCGGGCGCGCGCGTCACGGTGGTGGCGCCCGAGGCCGAGCCCGAGCTGCGCGAGCTGGCGGCCGCCGGCGCGCTCACCCTCCAGGCGCGGCCCTTCGCCGACGCCGACGTGGACGGCGCGTGGGTCGTCGTCGCCTCGGCGACGCCCGAGGTGAACCGCGCCGTCGCGGCGGCCGCGGAG
>DASZWW010000172.1:0-7309 GCA_035546175.1 Polyangia bacterium | reverse complement strand
GGCGCCGCGGGCGCCGCCGGCCAGTCGACGGCGGGCGCCGGCGGCGCGGGCGGCGACGAGGGAGCGGCGACGGACGGCGGCGATACGGACGCCAGCGACGGGAGCCAGGCCGGCGACGCGGTGGGCTTCGGCTACTCGATCACCGTCGCGCCGACCGCGGGCTGCGGCACGGCCGCGGGGCAGGCGCCCGGCGCGACCGTCGCCTACACGATCGCGACCTCGGGCACGAAGCCCGCCGGCTGCGCCGACAGCGTCTGCGGCCCCTGGGCGTACACCCGCCAGTACTTCCTCACGCTTCCGATCGGCTACGACCCGAACAGACCGTACGCGCTGGTCTTCGAGGGCGTGGGATGCGGGGGAACGGGCACCAACGTCTACACCCTCAACGCGCTCAACAACGGGCTCGCCGCCGACAACAACGTCGACAACACGGTCATCCGCGTCGGCCTGACGCCGCCGCCGAACGCCGTCGGGCACGCGACGCGGCCAGGTCAAGGCTGCTTCGACTACGCCGACGGCGACAGCTCCGTCGACTGGGTCTTCTACGAGACGCTCCACGATCACCTGGCCGGGCAGCTCTGCTTCGACACGAACCGCGTGTTCGTCGTCGGCTCGGCCAGCGGCGGCGCGCCCTTCGCGAACGAGCTCGGCTGCAAGTACGCCGGCGACGCCAGGCGCCCCATCCGCGGCATGATGGCGAACGCCGGAGGCTTCTCGCCGGAGGCGTCGGCGATCATGCCCACGTGCACGAGCAGCCCGATGGCCGGCATGTGGGTCGCTCAGACGGGCGACGGGGCTGCGCCCTTCGCCGTCGTCGAGGCCGCGATCGCTCGCGCCATGAAGGTCGACGGCTGCACCCTCGGCACGGGCTTCCCGGACGCCCCGTCCGAGGATTTCCCGATCGGCGCGGGCAACCAGGACTCCACCTGCAAGAGGATCATGGGCTGCCCGGCCCTCACGCCCGTCGTCGTTTGCGCGCTGCCCGGCAACCAGCACGCGGGCAACGAGGTCGTGGCGAACCCCGGCTTCTCCGCCTTCATCAAGCTGCTCGAAAATCCCCCGCTGCTGACCCAGTAGCGACGTCCACCGCAACCGCAACGGCGACCCAAGGAGAGTCAGTCATGAGCAAAGTCGGATTCATCGGTGTCGGCATCATGGGCAAGCCCATGGCCGGCCACCTCATCAAGGGCGGCCACACGCTCCACGTCTACGACCTCTCGCCGATCCCGGCCGAGCTCACGGGCGCGGGCGCGGTGGCCTGCAAGTCGGGCAAGGAGGTCGCCGAGAAGAGCGACGTCATCATCACGATGGTGCCCGACACGCCGCACGTCGCGGCCGCGCTCTTCGGGGACGGCGGCGTCGCCTTGGGGCTCTCGAAGGGGAAGATCGTCGTCGACATGTCGTCGATCTCGCCCGGCGAGACGAAGAAGTTCGCCAAGCGCATCAACGAGCTCGGCTGCGAATACCTCGACGCGCCCGTCTCGGGCGGCGAGGTCGGCGCGAAGAACGCGACGCTCACGATCATGGTGGGCGGCAACGAGGGCGCGTTCAACGCGGTCAAGCCGATCTTCGAGCTCATGGGCAAGAACATCACGCTCGTGGGCGGCAACGGCGACGGCCAGACCTGCAAGGTCGCGAACCAGATCATCGTCGCCACGACGATCGAGGCCGTGAGCGAGGCGCTGCTCTTCGCCTCGAAGGCGGGCGCCGATCCGGCGCGCGTGCGCCAGGCGCTCATGGGCGGCTTCGCGAACTCGAAGATCCTCGAGGTGCACGGCGAGCGGATGGTGAAGCGCAACTTCGAGCCGGGCTTTCGCATCGAGCTGCACCAGAAGGACCTGAACCTGGCGCTCACCGGCGCGCGCGAGATGGCGCTCAGCCTGCCGGTCACGGCGATCTGCCAGCAGCTCTTCAACATGGCCGCCGCGAACGGCGGCGCGAAGAAGGACCACTCGGGCATGGCGCAGGCGCTCGAGATGATGGCCAACCACAAGATCGCGGGGAACTGAGGCGGCGATCCGCTCACGCGAGGAAGGGGCTCGGCGGGCGCCGGGCCCTCTTCGCTTTGGCTCGCGCGCGCAGGCCCCTATAAAATGTAGCCAGGGCCCGACATGGTGGACGAACCGAGCTCACCCGCGTCCCCGCACGACGAGGAGACGACCCTCCCGGCGGGCGCGCGGCTCGGGAAGTACGAGATCGTCCGGCTGATCGGCTCGGGCGGCATGGGCGCGGTGTACGAGGCGACGCACGTCGAGATCGGCAAGCGCGTCGCCATCAAGACGCTCGCCCCCGCGGTGGCGGCGGTGGCGGGCGCGCGGCAGCGCTTCCTGCGCGAGGCGCAGCTCACCTCGCGGCTGCGCCACCCCAACATCGTCGACATGACGGACATGGGGACCGAGGGGCGCATCGCCTACCTCGTCATGGAGCTGCTCGTCGGCGAGGACCTCGCGCACCGGCTCGAGCGGACGGGGCCCATGGTGCCGTCCGAGCTCGTCGACCTCATGCTGCCGGTCTGCTCGGCGCTCGTGGCCGCGCACGCCGCGGGCATCGTCCACCGCGACCTCAAGCCGCAGAACATCTTCCTCGCCGCGGCGCCGGGCGGCGTCGCGCCCAAGGTGCTCGACTTCGGCATCTCGAAGAGCAACGACAACGAGGCGTCGTACGCCTCCCTCACCGGGACGGGCGCCGTCATCGGCACGCCGCACTACCTCGCGCCGGAGCAGATCCAGGACGCGCGCTCGGCCAGCGCCGCGAGCGATCAGTACTCGATCGGCGTGATCTTCTATCGCTGTCTCACGGGCACGAACCCCTTCGCGGGCGAGAGCGTCTTCGCCATCATGCAGGCCATCGTCGGCTCGAAGGCCGTGCCGCTGGCGGAGCGGCGGCCCGACCTGCCGGAGGGCCTCGCCGAGGTCCTCGCGCAGGCCATGAACCCGCTGCCGTGGGAGCGGTACGGGTCCATACAGGCGCTCGGGCGCGAGCTCGTGCGCTTCGCCTCGCCCAAGGCGCGGGTCATCTGGGAGGACGCCTTCGCGGAGCGGACGTCGGCGGAGGCGCAGGCGGCGCCGGCCGAGGCCGCCGTGCGCCACCCCGTGAGCCTCACGACGCCGATGCCGTCTCCCCAGCCCCAGCCGATGCCGCGCTCGCCGGTGTCCTCGGAGGGGACGCTCGTCCCCGCCGTCACGGCGACGGAGCGCGTGCCCGGGCTCGGTCGGCGCGCCTGGATCGTCGGCGGCGCGGTGGTCGGAATCGCCGTCGCCGTGGCGATCGCCCTCGTGTCGACGCGTGGCCACCACCTCGCGCCCTCGCCGGTGGCCGCGCCCGTCACGGCTGCGCCGCCGCCGGCCGCGCCGGCCGCGCCGCGTGCGCCCGCGGCCGAGACGGCCCCGGCGAACGCTCCCGTCACGCCCGGCCCGACCGCCACCACGCCCGCGCCGACGACCGCCGCGCCCAAGGTCGAGGCGGCGCCGACGGCGAAGACCGCGCCCGAGGGTCCGCCTCCGGCGAGCCGCCGCGCCCCGAGCGGGCCCGCGAAGCCGCCGCGCAAGCGCCCGGACGGGCGGCGTAGCCTCAACCCGAACGGCGCGCCCGTCATCGACTAAACGGCTCGCGGCTCATGGCCGCGATCGCTCTTGTGATAGCCTGCGGGCGCCGTGAGGCGTTTCCCCGGTCTCCTCGTCGCGGTCCTCGTGCTCCTCGCGAGCGCTCCGCCGCGGCGCGCGCGCGCCGCGGGCCCCAGCGCGGCCGACGCGCTCGTCGACAAGGCCGTGGCGCTGCGACGGGACGGCGACGATCAGGGCGCGCTCGCCTTGCTCCTCCAGGCCTACGGGATGGGCCAGGAGCCGCGCGCGACCGGGCAGCTCGGCCTCTGCGAGCAGGCGCTCGGCCGCTGGGTCGACGCCGAGGCCTACCTCACCGACGCCCTCAAGGCCACGCACGATCCGTGGGTGAAGAAGAACCGCCGCACGCTCGAGGACGCGCTCGCGATCGTCAAGTCGCACGTCGCGCGCCTCGAGATCTCGGGCGAGCCGGAGGGCGCCGACGTCTGGGTCAACGGGACGAACGTCGGCAAGCTGCCGCTCGCTGCGCCCGTGCGCGTCGCCGAGGGCGAGGTCGAGGTCGAGCTGCGCATGGAGGGCTACGTCCGGCAGACGAAGACGATGCGCCTCGAGCCGGGGCAGTACCAGCGCGTCTTCCTTCGCGCCCACAAAGACGAGCCGGAGCCGCCACCCGTCGCCGCCGCGCCGGCCGCGCCGCTGCCACCACCGCCGGTCGTCGTCGCACCCGCTCCTTCGCCGGCCCCTGTCGTCGCCAACGTCGAGGACAAGCACCACGACGACTTTCCTGCCGCCACAAGGCAACGACTCGCGCTCAAGTGGATCGCTTGGGGCGTCGGAGCGGCCGCGGTCGGCCTCGGCGTCTATGGGGCTGTCTCCAACCATGTGGACAGGTCGGACTTCGACAGTCACCCCTGCGGCATCACACTGGACGGCATCGCGGTGAACCAAAACACCGGGAAACATGACCCGGCCTGTGACGACCTGAAGTCCGCCTACGAGACGGGGACGACGATCGCGGTCGGAGGGTTCATCGCAGCGGGCGTCTTGGCCGCGACGGGCTTCGTTCTCTGGCTGACCGAGCCGTCCGCTCGAACGCCGCAAACCGCCGGCCTCGAGTGCCTCCCCGCGCTCACGGAGCGCGGCGGTCCGGCGGCGGGATGCACCCTCCGCTTTTGAGTGCGGCGTTTCGTCGCTCCCTGCGTTTTCCTGTGCTTTCGGCGCTTCACACGCGTTCGCATCCGAGATAGGTTTTTTGCCGCAGTGAAAAGGGCTTCGCACGGTCTACTTGTCGCGGCCCTTTGCGCGGGTCTGATCGCCGCCTGCGAGCAGGGTCAGCTTTACGACCCAGACGCCGGCGGGCAGTCGGGGGTTGCCGGCAGGAACGCGGCGGCCGGAATGAGCGGCGCTCCCGTAGGCGCGGCCGGAGCCGCCGCCTCGGCGGGCAACGGCGGCACCGGGGGTCTGGGCCTCGGCGGCGCGGGCGCTGCCGGTCAGGGCCTGGGCGGGGCGGGCGCCGCCGGTCAGACCGCCGGGGGCGCTGGCACCGTCGGTCAGGGCGGCGCGAGCGCGCCGGACGCCGCGGTCGACGGCCCGTCCGGAGCCGACGGCGGTGACGGCAAGGTGGACGCTCCGGCGGACCAGACCTGCGCGGGCAGCGCCTGCACGGGCCTCGCGCGCGGCGCGCACTGCACGAACTCGTCGCAGTGCGGGACGGGGAGCTGCGTCGAGGGCGTCTGCTGCGAGAACAAGTGCGCGTCGAAGTGCTACTCGTGCGTGGAGGTCAACACGACCCAGCCGGACGGCACGTGCGCGGCCGTCAAGGCGCACACGGCGCACGGCGCCGACTGCACGGCGTCGCCCAAGAGCTCGTGCGGCACGAGCGGCGAGTGCGATGGCCTCGGCGGCTGCCTGGTGTGGCCCGCCAACACGATCTGCCAGACGGGCGTCTGCGCGGCCGACGGGCGCTCGGCGACGAGGCCGTCGGCCTGCAACGGCGCCGGCTCGTGCGTCGGCAGCGGCTGGAACCAGTGCATCTACTACGGGTGCGACACGACCGTAGGCGACTGCAGGACGAGCTGCGCCACCACGGCCGACTGCCAGCCGCCCTACCACTGCCTCGGCGACCACACGTGCGGCAAGGCGGCGGACGGCGACGTCTGCGTCGCAAACGAAGAGTGCGTGAGCGGCGACTGCGGCGGCCGCTGCTGCCCCACGACCGCGCTCAACTGCACCTGCCCGCAGCCGAGCGCGAACAACCTGCTCACCAACGCCGGCTTCGACACGGACGTCACCACCGGGTGGACGGCCGTCATCCCGCCCGGGACCATGCACACCGTGACCTGGTCGACGATGGACGCGACGAACTGCTCGTACTCGGGCTCCGCCCAGCTCTTCTACGACACGACCTTGCCCACCTACACCCCGCCGGCGATCACGCAATGCGTGCCCGTCACGGCGGGGATGAGCTACGAGTTCGGCTTCCGCATCCAGTCGACCTGCGGCAACGGCTGGTGCACCGTGAACTTCTTCAAGGCCAGCAACTGCACGGGCGCCGACGTCACGGAGTCCTCCGACATGCCCGAGAACGGCGGCACGCCCTTCACCGACTTCATGGACTCGGGACCCATCGTGGCGCCGGCGGAGGCGCGGGGCGCGCTCCTCACCTGCTCGACGTCGGCGCCCTACGGAGGGCCGACCTGCGCGACCTGGTTCGACGAGGTCTACTTCAGCCCGAGCCCCCACACGTACTGAACGCCGCCCGCTACGGCAGGGTCGTCCAGAACTTCCAGATGGCGTTGTAGGCGTACTGGCTGCCGAGCGTCGGGTTGGCGCCGATGTTGTGGTCCGAGTCGATCGCGCACCACACGACGGGCGCGGCGGCCGGACAGCCCGTGTACTGCACGCACGCAGGATAGGCCGCGTCCCACACCTTCGTCGCGGCGCCCATGCAGCCGTTGCGCGCGAGGAGATCGTCGCGCGCGGGGGCGGAGCCGAGGCTGTCGAGGTCGATGGCGACCGGATCCGTCGGCGCGAGCGGGCCGATCGGGTTGTCGACGTCCTTGAGCCCCTCGACGTAGATCGTCGCGACGGGCGTCTTCTCGCACGGGGGGCGGTGCATGCGCAGGCCGCCGCCCACCTGCGTCGCGACGCCGCGCAGGACGTCGGCGCGCGCGCAGCCGAGCGTGAGCGCCTCCCACGCGCCGCTCGAGTGGCCGTGCAGGAAGACCCGGCCGCGATCGACGCAGTACTTGCTCTCGAGATCGGCGAGGATCGCGTCGAGGTACTGCGGCTCGGGGCTGTTGACGTAGTCGTCGGCGAAGCAGCTCGGCTTCGCCGTGTTCGTGTAGACGACGTAGCTGAGCGAGACGTCGAGGACCTGGCTCTTGCTCGCCGCGACGTACTGCCCGAGGGAGTAGCCGCCGCCGACGCCGACGGTGTCGTTGCCGCTGCACCCGGTGCCGCCGAGGCTCACCATGTAGGGCTTCGACGGGTCGTACGGCGTGGGGAGCTTCAGGTAGTAGTTGCGCTTCGTCCACGTGTAGACGCCGCCCGCGGGATCGGGCGGGTGCGCCGACATGAACGCGGGGTCGACGTTGGCGACGGTGATGTCGTGCTTGACCCACGTGGTCGACGAGTCGGTCGACGCGGGCGGCAGGTTGCAGCCGGCGCTCGGCCCGCGCGGGACGCCCGCCGCGGCCGCCGCGCCAGAGGCGCCGCCGTCGCCCGCCGCGCCCTGGCTCGCCGCCCCG
>DASZWW010000171.1:0-3602 GCA_035546175.1 Polyangia bacterium | reverse complement strand
GAGACCGCCAGCGCGCCGGCGCCGTGGCCGCCCTGGCCCGCCGCCCCGGGGCCGGCGAGGCGCGACCAGTCGGCGCGGCCCGAGGCGAGCGCCGCGCCCACGAAGACGACCATCACGACGACGACGAGCCCCGTGACGACCGCCTGCGCGCGGCCCGCGCGCCGCACGTCGCGCGCGTGCAGCGCCGTCGTGACGCCGACGAGCGCGAAGGCGGCCGCGCGCGCCGGGACGCCGGGCGCGAGCGCCCGCAGGTAGTCGCCGAAGGCGAGGGCGCCCGCGGCCACGGGCGCGGCGAAGCCGACGACGAGCGCCACGAAGCCCGACAGGAAGCCCAGCACGGGGTGGAACGCGCGCGTGAGGTAGACGTACTCGCCGCCCGCGCGCGGCATCATCGCCCCGAGCTCGGCATAGACGGCGGCGCCCGCGAGGGCGAGCACGCCCGTCGCCGCCCACGTCGCGAGCACGAGCCGGGGCGACCCCAGCGCGCCGAGCATGAGCCCCGCCGTCGTGAACACGCCCGTGCCCACCATGCTCGACACGACGAGCGCGAGCGCGTGGGAGAGCGTGAGCGGGCGCGGCTGGCTCATGACGGGCGGCCCCGGTATGCTGCGCCCGTGACCACGCCCGCGCCACCGTCTCGCGAGACGCGGCTCGCCCTCTCGCGCGCCCAGGAGACGCGCGAGAAGGTCATCGGCGCGCTGCAGGAGCACTTCGCGCACGACGCGCTCGACGTCGACGAGTTCGAGCGGCGCGTCACCCTCGCCCACGTCTCCGAGTCGCAGGAGGCCATCCTCGCGCTGCTCGACGACCTGCCCGTGCTCGCGGAGGCGCCGGGGCGCGCCCCGAAGGCCGCGCTCGTGCCCGCCGAGGAGGTGCGGCCGACCCAGACGTTGCGCGCCATCATGAGCAGCACGGAGCGGCGCGGGCCGTGGATCGTGCCCCGCAAGGTGCTCGTGCGCGCGACGATGAGCTCCACCGTGCTCGACTTCCGCGAGGCGCGCCTGCCCGCGGGCCCCGTCGAGGTGGATCTGCGCGCCGTCATGAGCAGCGCCGAGATCATCGTCCCGCCCGGGCTCGCCGTCGAGATGGAGGGCATGGCCATCATGGGCAGCTTCGAGCACCTCGACCGCGCGCCCGCCCACCCCGATCCCGACGCGCCCCTCCTGCGCGTCCGCGGGCTCGCCGTCATGGGCTCGGTCGAGATCAAGATGCGCCTGCCGGGCGAGAGCGAGCGCGACGCGCACCGCCGCCTCAAGCAAGAGCGGCGCGCGCAGAAGGCGCTGCCCGGCCGGTGAGCGTGTTCGTGCTCGGCATCGCGGGCGGCACGGGGTCGGGCAAGACGACGATCGCCGAGTCCGTCATCGCCGCGCTGCCCGAGGGCGCGGCCGTGCTGATCGCCTCCGACGCCTACTACCGCGATCGTTCGGGCCTGCCGCCCGCGGCGCGCGAGCACATCAACTACGACCACCCCGACGCCATCGAGACCGAGCTCCTCGAGGCGCAGCTCGTCGCGCTGCGCGCGGGGCGGGCGGTCGAGGTGCCCCAGTACGACTACCGCGAGCACGCCCGCCGCCGCGAGACCCGCCGCGTCGAGCCTGCGCCCGTCGTCGTGCTCGAGGGGATCCTCGTGCTCGCCGACGAGCGGCTGCGCGCGCAGATGGATCTGAAGATCTTCGTCGACACCGACGCCGACGTGCGCCTGCTGCGCCGCATGCACCGGGACATCGAGCAGCGTGGCCGCACCTTCGCGCAGATCGCCGAGCAGTACGCCGACACCGTGCGGCCCATGCACCTGGCCTTCGTCGAGCCGTCGAAGCGCTTCGCCGACCTCGTCGTGCCCGAGGGCGGACGCAACCAGCCCGCCCTCGACGCCATCGTGGGGCGCCTCCTGCAGACGCTCGCGGCGCCCTGACGCCCGGTTCTAGAACGCCCCGCCGAGGGCGGTGAACGTCGCGCCCACGACGCGGCGGCCGAGCCCGTCGAAGACGGGGCTGGCGCCGGGCGAGCCGAGGCGCCAGCGGCCGCGGGCGTCGCGGCCCACGAGCGCGGCGACCGGCGAGCCCTGATCCTCGTCGGGGCTGTCCATGTCGCGCGTCAGGAGGATCGCCGTGACCATGCCGGCGGTCATGCCCAGCAGGCCGCCGGCGAAGACGGCGTGGCGCGTGCCGTTCGTGCCCAGCGCGAGCACCGTGACGCCGAGGCCGGCGACGGCGCCGCCGAGCGTGCCGGCGTCGATGATGAGATCGCGCGTGCGCGACACGTCGAACGACGACGAGATCGCGAGGCCCCCGAGGAACGCCAGGTCCTGCGCCACGGCCATGCCGCGAAAGTAAGTCGTGTCGCTGGGGTTCGATCCGAACGCCGCGATCCCGAACAGACCGCCCAGGCCGCCCCACAAGAGCGACGAGCGGACCACCTCGACGTCGCCCTGCTTCGGCGCGAGCTGCGTCGCGACGAGCAGCCCGGCCGCGGTCGAGGCGACGCCCGTCGCGAGCGCGGTGCCGACGACGTCGGTGGCCTTGAAGTTGAAGGCGCCCGCCCACAGCGCGCCGTTGATGGTGCCGTAGTCCATGCCCGTCGCGATGGCCCACGCCTGGCCGTTCGTGATGGGGCGCTCGCTCGTGAGCGCGAGCGACAGCGCGAGGCCGCCGCCCATGCCGAGCAGGGGCGGAAGGATCGAGCCGCGCACGTTGTCGATCGAGAACAGCACGTCCGTGGCGACGCCCACCCAGATGCCGTAGAACGTCGAGTACACGACGATCGTGCCGCGCCCGTCGCGCTCCGCGCGCAGCCGGGGCGGGAGCGGCGCCGTGGCGGGCTGCGCGCGCAGGATCTCGCCGCAGAGGCGCGTCACGGTCTCGGCCCAGGGAGCGCCGCCGCTCGCCGCGAGCTGGCGCGCCTCGCGCAGGCCGTCGTGGCACCCCGAGCGCAGCAGGCGGCGCAGCACCTCCTCTTGCGGATCGACCGTGGTCGTCGCGGGCGGCAGCGGCAAGGTCATGGGCGCGGGGGGCGCGTCCGCCGCGGGCGCGGGGAGTGGGGACGGCGGAGGCGGCGCGTAGGGAGCGGTCGCCGGCGCCTGCGCGAACGCGGCGCCGCCGACGGAGACACAGGCGAGGCACGCCGAGAGCGAGACGGCGATGCGGCCACGGAGGCACGGACCCATGGCGCATGATAGTCCGATTCCCGGACTCTCGCGCTCTCGCGGGACAACGAGATCCTGCGGCGCCGGCGGTGACGCTCCCCCGAACGCCACCGCCGTCGCCGGCAGGAGAGCTCGGATCGTGATTACCACGAACGGTTCGCGCCGGCGGCCGGGGAACGGTCGCGGGCGTTGCAGCGCGGGATTCGAGGATGCACCATGGGCGCGGGCGCCCGCGCGACGCTGGCGCCTCGACTGCCGAGGAGATGAAATGACGGTGACGCGCACGGGCCTGCGAATTTTCGGTCTGGTGGTGGCGGTGTCGGCGATGTCTTCAGGGTCGGGTTGCTCGTCGGGCGGCGCGGGAGGCTCGTCGGGCGGCGCGGGCAAGGGCGGCGCGGGCAGCGGCATGGCCGGCGCAGGGTCAGGCGCGGCGGGTATGAGCGCGGCGGGCTCGGGCGGC
>DASZWW010000170.1:0-1687 GCA_035546175.1 Polyangia bacterium | reverse complement strand
CAGGCGCCGCCCCAGCGGTCGAGCGCCGGCGCGCAGGCCAGGCGCCGCTCGCCGCTCGCGCGGGCGGGCTCGGAGAAGAAGAGCCACGCCGCCGTCGCGCCGAGGGCGCCGCCCGCGACGAGCGCCGCGACGCCCGCGAGCTGCTCGCGCCGTCCTCGCGTCGCCAGGTCCGAGCAGCCGCCGCCCGCCGGCTCGGCGGGGCAGGTGGCGTTGTACGAGCGGGCGTCGCGGTCGCCGAGGAAGAGGACGATGCCGCCGGCCGCGGCGAGCGTGACCGCGCCGCCCGTGGCGACCCACGCCAGCGTCCGGCGCGCCGCCTCCGCGTGCGCGGCGCCGGCTTCGTCGTCGCGCGCGGCCTCCCGCGAGACGGAGGCGGGCGTCGGGGCGCTGGACGGGGCGACCGGCGGCGGCGCGGGCCCCGAGAGATCTTCGTGCGCGGTGATGCCGGCGGCGATGCTGACGGCGCGGGCGACGACCACGTGCCCGCCGGCGCTCGCCTCGAGCGCGAACGTGCCGAGCGGCAGCCGCAGCGGGCGCCGCAAGGGCAGGGTGCCGACGGCCTGTCCGTCGACGCGCAGCTCGGCGCCTTCGGGGCCGCCCGTCACGAAGAGCGAGCCGAGGTGCTTGCCAATCTCGGCGAGAGAGCCCTCGAGCGTCACCCGGTACTTCACGATCCACGGATCCTGCGAACCCTCGAGCGCTCGCGAGAGGTGTGTCTCGCCGTCGATCCACCGCCCGAGGGCCTGCTCGGCGAGCCCCATCTGCGCGAGCGCGCGGGGCGTGGGCGCGAGATCGTAAGCGCGCCGGAACTGCTCGAGGGCCGCCTCGTCCCTGCCGGCGCGCCGCAGCTCGACGCCCTGCTTGATGAGCGCGTCCGGGTCGTCGGCGCGCGCGGCCCCGGGCGCGCTCAGCAGGAGCGCGAGGGCGCAAGCGCGCGCGAGGACACGTCGGGCGGGCATCTCGGGCGGAACCATCGCACAGGTTCTCGCCCGCGACGCGCGCGAGTTGCCGGGAAGCTCACCGCAGACGTCAGCCGCCGTCGGATGCATCGGACGCGTCCGACGCGTCCGACGCGTCGGCCCCGCCCGTCCCGGCGGCGGCGTCGGCGCCGGCCGTGTCATTCGGGGCGGTGTCGCTCGGGGCGTCCTCGGCGGCGGCGTCGCCGGCGTCGCTCTGGCCCCCCGTACCGCCCGTGCCCATGGAGCCCGCCGAGCCCGGCGGCATCGCCTTGTTCTTGCCGTTGCCGCTGCTGTCGTGACATCCGGTGCCCATGAAGCTGGCGAGCGTCAGGACCAACGTCGGGACCAAGAGCCTCTTGAGCATGCAGGGCGCCTCCACGGGGGGAAGTTAGACTTCGAGTTGGGCGCAGTGTACGACGAGACTTCGCGGTCCCACAAGTTTGCGCGGCTTCACGCGCACCTCGAGGCTCGCGGCGGCTGGAGCGGGCGGGCGGGGGCCGGTTCCCCGGGCGCGCGTCCGCTCAGTCCTGCCCGGCGTCGTCGTTGGACCCGGAATCTGGGGGCGGGGATCCCCCCGCGCCCGCCGTGGCTCCGCCCGCGCCGGCACCGCCCTTGCCGGCGCTCCCCGTGCTGCCTGCGGCGCCTGCTCCGGCCTTGCCTCCGGCGCCGGCCATCCCGGTCGCCGTCTTGCCGCCCGCGCCGCCCGCGCCGCCCGCGCCCGCGGCGCT
>DASZWW010000169.1:0-8283 GCA_035546175.1 Polyangia bacterium | reverse complement strand
GGAAGTCGTCGCGGATGACCTGCGCGAGGTCGCGCCCCGCGAGCAGCAGCGCGACGAGCCCGCCCACGAGCGGGCCGCGCTGGCCCGCCTTGCGCGAGGCCATGTCGGCCGTCGAGCCGAACTTCTCCGCGGCCGGGATCGGCGGCACGATCGCCGTCGCGCCGCTCATGGCGTTCGTGGTCGGGATCTGCGCCTGCGGGACGCCGGGCGGGAAGGGCGTGACCTGCCCCCCCGCCGGGCTCACGATGGCCTCGAGCGCCGCGCGGAACTCGAGCGCCGTGGGGAAGCGCCGCTGCCGTTCCTTCTCCATGCCGCGCATGACGAGATCGTCGAGCGCCTTCGGGATGGGCAGGTCGGGCCGGCGCTCCGAGGGCCGCGGGGCGACCTCGGCGAGGTGGCGGCTCACGATGCCCATCGGCGAGTCGGCGCGGAAGGGGATGTCGCCGGTCACGAGCTGGTAGAGGATGATGGCCGCGGAGTAGAGATCGGCGCGCCCGTCGAGCACCTCGGCGCGCGCCTGCTCGGGCGACATGTACTCGGGCGTGCCGCAGACGAGGCCCTGGATGGTCAGCATCTGCTGGCGATCGTCGTCCTTGCCGTCGGTGGACGTGGCCTTGGCGATGCCGAAGTCGCAGACCTTGACGAAGTCCCGCTCGCCGCGGCGCTCGATGAGCATGATGTTGCTCGGCTTGAGGTCGCGGTGGATGACGCCCTGGGCGTGCGCCTCGTCGAGCGCCGACATGACCTGCGTCATGATCCTGACGACGCGGGGCAGGGAGAGGGGGAACTCGTCGCGGATCACCTGGGCGAGGTCGCGCCCGTCGAGCAGCTCCATGGCGATGAAGAGCGTGCCGTCCTTGTCCTGGCCCGAGTCGATGATCTGGATCGAGTTCGGGTGGTTGAGCTTCGAGGCGCTCTTCGCCTCGCGCTTGAAGCGGCCGACGAGCTTCTCGTCGTCCATGAGGTGCGCGTGCAGCACCTTGACGGCCACCGCCTTGCCGAGCGAGAGCTGCTCCGCCTTGTAGACGTTGCCCATCGCGCCTTGCCCGATCAGCCGCTCGATCCGGAAATTTCCGGCGATGAGGCGACCAGGGAAGGGGTCCAAGCTAGACAGGTTCGGGTCTTGTTCCTGAGGAGGCATAGGCCTGGGCGACGCCGAGCGGCATGATACCTCGAATCTGGAATACGCGCGCGTGGGCGCCGGCGTCGGCTCCCGCCGCGGCAAGGGCCCGTCACGTCGCGCCACGCTCCGGGAAACGAACGGTGAGACGGGAAGTTCCTGTCGGCGCGCCCGTACGAAAATTCTGGACGCTCGTTCGCTACATCCGCTCACGTGTGTGAGCGCGCGGGCGCGGGCCGCCGGTCAGTCGCCGAGGCAGATGCCGAGGTCGCGCGCCGTCTGGACGGTGTCCGAGTCGAGGGGGACGGTCTTCATGACGGCGACCGCGTCCTCCATGCTCACGGGGACCATGTGCGGCGGCTGGTAGGCGACCATGTGCCCGAACTTGCCCTGCTCGACCATGCGCACGGCGGCCGCGCCGAAGCGCAGGGCCAGCAGGCGGTCGCGGTGGGTGGGGCTCCCGCCGCGCTGCAGGTGGCCGAGCACGAGCGAGCGCATCTCGAACCCCGTGCGCGCCGCCAGCTCGGTGCCCACCTTCTCGGCCAGGCCCCCGATGCGCACCTCGCGGCCGAGCTCCTCGCCGATCGTGCTGAGGGTGCCGTCCTTGGGGATGGCGCCCTCGGCGACGACGACGATGCAGTAGCGGCGCCCGCCCGAGTAGCGGGCCTTGATGCGCGCGACGATCTTCTCGATGTCGTAGGGGATCTCGGGCAGGAGGATGACGTGGGCGTTGCCGGCCACGCCGGCGTGCATGGCGATCCAGCCCGCGTAGCGGCCCATGACCTCGACGACCATGATGCGCTCGTGCGACTCGGCCGTGCTGTGCAGGCGGTCGATGGCCTCGGTGGCCACGGTGACAGCGGTGTCGAAGCCGAAGGTGGCCTGCGTGTGCGACAGATCGTTGTCGATGGTCTTGGGCACGCCGACGATGGGCATGCCCTTGGCCACGAAGCGGCTGGCGATGCGGAAGGCGCCGTCGCCGCCGATGGCGATGAGCGCGTCGGCCTTCACCTCCTTGAACCGCTGCATGATCTGGTCGGAGATGTCCATCGTCACCTGCTTGCCGTCGCGCGTGACGATGAACTCGAACGGGTGGCCCTTGTTGACCGTGCCCAGGATCGTGCCGCCGAGGTGGGCGATGCCGCGCACCTTGTCGCGCGTCAGCTCGACGAGGCCCGTGCCCGACGGCTCGAGCAGGCCATGGTACCCGCGCTTGATCCCCGTGACCTTCCACCCCCGGCGCAGCGCTGACAGCGTGACGGCTCGAATGACGGCGTTGAGGCCCGGGGCGTCGCCGCCGCCGGTGTTGACGAGGATGTGCATCGGATCAAGCGATATCGTCTCTGCGCGAATCCTGCAACTTCGATCGCCCGACCGCCGACGCGGGTTGACAAAGATGAAACTAGACCAAGCCCCACTCCCGGGCGACGCGGACGGTGCGGGCGTTGTCGAGGTTGCGCGTCAGGAAGGCGGCGCGCCAGTCGGCGTTCGCGATCTGCTCGGCGCGCGCCATGAGGCGGTCGTGGGCGGCGCGCAGGGCGGCCCGCGCCGGCTCGACCTCGCCGGCCGCCGCGAGCGCCTCGGCGAGGACGAGCCGCACGAGCGACTCGTAGTCCTCGACGTGGCCGATCGTGGCGAGCAGCTCGTTGGCCATGCGCGCGTGCTGGAGGGCCTCCTTGACGCGGCCGGCGGCGAGGACGGCCCGCGCCAGCGCCGCGAGCGCCGCCGGCTGGAGCGGCGTGGGCAGGATCTCGCTGGCCATGCGCGCGCGGCTCTCCGAGTCGCGCAGGTCGCCGGCGAGGTACTGCACCGTCGACAGATAGAGGAGGGCCGCGCCCTCGAGGCGCTGGTCGCCCTGCTTGCGGCCGAACTCGAGGGCCGTCGTGAGCACGCGGCGCGCCTCGTCGAGCCGGCCGCTGCCGGTGAGGACCGTGCCGAGGTTGAGGAGGGCCCAGACGCTGATGTGTCCGAGCTCGAGGCGCTCGGCGTCGGCGAGCGCCTGCCGCAGCCCCGCCTCGGCCTGGTCGAGCTGCCCGAGGTCGGCCCAGGTCGCCGCGAGGTTCCCGTGCATCTCGGCGACGGCGCGGGCGTCACCGGCGGCGGCGGCGGCGGCCAGCGCCTGCTCGTAGAGGGAGATGGCGGCCGCCTGGTCGCCCGCGTGCAGCGCGCGCGCGGCGCGCACGGCGTGGACCTTCGCGGCGGCCACGGGCTCGAGCGTCGCGAACTGGTCGCTCTCGGCGGCGACGCGCGCCAGGATCGCCTCGACGGCCTCGTAGCGGCCGCCCGGCAGGAGGTAGGCGGCCGCGCGGATGAGGCAGCGGCGCTGCGCGACGCGCGCCTCGTCCGCGGCGCGCATGGCGCTCGCGACGTTGGCCCAGCGGCTCACCTCGGGGTACTTGCCCTGCTGGCCGAGGGCCGTGACGAGCTCGCCGAGGGCCTCGAACCAGGGCTGCGTCGCGCCGTCGAAGATCTGCGCCGCCGCGGTGGCCGCCGCCTCGGCGAGGACGTACTCGCCGCGCCAGAACTGCGCCTGCGCCTCGATGAGGTGCAGCCGCCCGAGGAGGTCGCCCGCCGCGCCGAGCTCCGCGCCGCGCCGCGCGCGCGCGATGGCGGCGCCGAGGTCGCTCGCCTCGAGGGCCTCCGCGGCGGCGTCGCGGCAGAAGGTGGCCGCCCGCGCGGCGTCGCCGCCGCGCTCGAAGTGCTCGACCAGCACGATGGCGTCGCGCGCGTGCGACTTCTCGAGGAACTCGGCGGCCAGGAGGTGCCCGAGGGCCCGGTCGCCCTCGGTGAGCATCGCGTACGCGGCGTCCCGCAGGAGCGCGTGGCGGAAGACGAACTCCCGGCCGCTGGCGTCGGCGTCGCCGTCGCCGTCGGCGCCGCCGCCCTCGCGCGGCGAGACGAGCTCGCGCGTGACGAGCACGTCCAGGCACATGGGCAGGATCTGCCGGTCGCGGTCGGAGAGCAGCGCGCTCACGCCCGCCCGCGTGAAGGTCTCGCCGAAGACGCTGGCGGCGCGCAGCACGCGGCGCGGGTCCTCGCCGAGCGCGTCGAGGCGCGCCTGGACCATGCCCAGCACCGTCTCGGGCAGCGAGGCGCGCGCGCCGGTGGCGACGGCGCGGATGAGCTCCTCGAGGTAGAACGGGTTCCCGTCGGCGCGCTCGAGCAGCCAGCTCATCGTCTCGTCGTCGAGGCCGTCGCCGAGCACCTGCTGGACGAGCTCGCGCGAGGCGCGCCGCGTGAGCCCGCGCAGCGTGACGCGCTGGACGTCGCGCTCGCGCCACAGCCCCGGGAAGACCTCGTCGAGGTCCGGGCGCGCGAAGGCGAGCACCATGAACGGGCGCTCGCGCAGCGCGCGCAGCGCCGCCTCGACGAACTGCAGGCTGGGCCGGTCGCCCCAGTGCACGTCGTCGAGCACGAGCAGCACGGGGCCGGCGTCGCACTCGGCGGCCAGCCAGTCGAGCCAGGCGGCGCGCAGCTGGTCGCCCATGAGGCGCGGGTCGGCGCGCGCCGCGAGGAGGGCGGGGCTCTCGTCGGCGGGGAAGCTCACGCCCACGAGCTCGCCGAGGAACTCGGCGGCGCGGCGCGCGGCGTCGCCGGCGAGGTGACGGCCCACGCGGGCGCTCAGCTTCTCGCGGGCGCGCGCCTCGGGCTCGTCGGAGGCGATGCCGGCGGCGCCGCGCACGGCGGGGGCGAGGAGGGCGAAGGGCGACCCCGACCCGATGGCGTCGGCGCGGCCCACGAGCAGCTCGAAGCGGCGGCGCCCGCGGCGCAGGCGGTCGAGGAGCTCGTGGCGCAGGCGCGACTTGCCGCCGCCCGCGGGCGCCGTCACGAGCACGGCGCGCGCCACGGGCTCCTCGACGCACTCTTCGAAGGTGCCCTCGAGCAGGTCGAGCTCGCGCTCGCGGCCCACGCAGGCGGTCGTCTTGCCGAGGACGGTGCGCGGGCGATCGCCGCGCTGCCGCTCGCCCACGAGCGTCCGGCGCGCGCCGGCGTCGCCCTCGGCGGACCCGCCCGCCCCGGCGATCTCGAAGCGCGCGCCGAGGAGGTCGGCCGTCACCTCGTCGAGGCGCACGACGCCCGGGACCGCGCCGCGCAGCATCTCGGCGCCGCGATCGATGACGTCGCCCACGGGCAGGCGGCCGAAGATGACGGCCCGCCCCGTGGCGATCGACAGCGCCGCGTCGGGCAGCGCGCCGCGCAGCACGAGCGCGCAGTGGGCGGCGGCCGTCGCCTGGTCGGTGGGCGCGCCGCGGCCCGACAGCGACACGACCATCGAGCCGTCGAGCAGGCGCTCGAGCCGCGCGCCGTAGGGCTGCAGGGCGGCGCGCAGCTGATCGACGTCCTCCGGATCGAAGAGCGAGTCGGTGCGCAGGATGATCGTCTCGGTCTCGAGCGGCGGGCGGGCCGCCAGCGCGGCGGCCGCCGCCGCGTCGCCGGGGAGCTCGAGCGTGCGCGGCGCGGCGGACGTCGTCCCCGCCGCCCCCGACTTGGGCCGGGTCACGAGCACGACGCACACGACCCGCTGCTCGCCCGAGGTCAGGGCGCCGCGCTCGATGCGCATGGTCGTGCTGCCGGGGGCGGGCGCGGGCTTGCCCTCGGCGTCGGCGAGGCGCTCGGCGATGCGCTGGAGCTCGACGGCCACGCCGGTCGCGTCGGGCGGCCGGGCCCCGCGCTCCTTGGCGAGCATGCGCGTGAGGAACTGCTCGAGGTCGGGCGGCAGCCCGGGGCAGAGCTCGCGCACGGACACCGGCTCGTCGAGGCAGATCTTCGCGAGCACGGCCATGGCCGTCGGGCCCGTGAAGGGCGGCTGGCCCGTGAGGCACTGGAAGAGCACGCAGCCGAGGGCGAAGATGTCGGCGCGCGCGTCGATGTACGGCTCGCCGCGCGCCTGCTCGGGCGCCATGTACATCGGCGTGCCCATGATGCCGCCCGACTGCGTGATGCGGCGCTGGTCGAGCACGCGGCGCGCGAGCCCGAAGTCCAGCACGCGCACGCCCGGGAGCGCGCCGCCCGGCAGGATCAGGTTCCCGGGCTTGATGTCGCGGTGGACGATGCCGCGGCGGTGCGCGCTCGCCAGCGCCTCCGCCACGCGCCGCCCGAGATCGACGCTCTGCCCGATCGTGAGCGGGCCGCTCGCCAGGGCGTCCTCGAGCGTCTGCCCGTCGAGCCACTCCATGGCCAGGTAGCGCTCGCCCACGGGCGTCGTGCCGTGGCCCACGTAGCGCACGATCGCCGGGTGCGACAGCTCGGCGAGCAGCTCGGCCTCCTGCTCGAAGCGCTCCGTCTGCTCGGTCGTGCGCCCGTGGAGGACCTTGAGGGCGACGGGCTCGCCCGTCTGACGATCGACGGCCCGGTAGACCGTCGCCATCCCGCCCGACCCCACGAGCCGCTCGATGTCGAAGCGATCGAATGTGCCCGTGACGGCCAAGGTCGCGCCGGGCTCAGCCGCGCGGGCGCCGGGGCGTCGCGGCGGCGTCCTCTGCGGGCTCTTCGTCTCGGCCGGCCTCGGCCTCCGCGGCGCGCGCCACCTCGCGCGCGTGGTCCACGGCGGCCGAGAGGCGCCGCAGGTGGCGCTGCGCGGCCTCGAGCCGCTCGGCCGCCGGCGTCTCGTCGAGCGCCGCGCCCATGGCGTGGACCTCGCGCTTGAGCGCGAAGAGCGGGTCGGCGAGCTCCTCGGCGAGCACGGCGAGGAACCGGTCCCGCTCGCGCGCGGCGCGCGCGCGCGCCTCGAGCGCGGCGCGCGTGCCGGCCTCGAGCCGCTTGCGCTCGCGCTGGTAAGAGCGCAGCTGGTGCAGCTGCCAGTCGAGGTGGGCGCGGTCGTCGCCGCCCAGCACCACCTCGGCGTGCTCGTAGAACGGGTTCGCGCAGGCCTCGCCGCGCACCAGCACCTCGGGGTGCGTGCGCAGCACGTCGCGCAGGCGATCGGGCGCGAGCTCGGCGGCGCGGAAGCGGCACAGGCCCACGAAGGGGCGCCGCGCGAGCCGCTCGTTGAGCAGCGCCTCGTAGCGCAGCACGAGCGGCCACAGGTCGTCGAGGGCGCGCGACGAGGCCTCGGCGGTCGCGCGCAGGCCGACGAACCCGTCGGCGAGCGCCCGGTCGGTCAGGCTCTCCATCAGCGCGAGCGCGTCGTCGGGATCGAACCGCCCCGAGCGCAGGTAGGTCTCGCCCTGCGCCGCCAGCACGAGGGCGCCGCGCCCCACCTCGCGGGTGGCGTCGACCCCGGCCGCCTCGAGCTCCGCGCGGAACGCGCGCTGCTCGGCCTCGGCGGCGATGTAGAGGCACCGCTCGCGGCGGGCCAGGCCCTCGCGCACGAAGGCCACGACGGTCCTGCGTCTTTCATCCTCCGTCTCGTAGGGGAAGCAGAGGTGCCCGCTCGCGCGCAGGCCGCCGAGCGTCGACGTCGAGAGGTCCATCCAGGCGCTCGCCAGCTTAACACCGGGTGGAGGAGGGGCGTGGAAGATCGAATGAAACTCTTGCAACGGACGTGTGGCGCGAGGGACATCTAGGGCCCATGTCATCCCCGAGCCCGCTCCAGCTGCGCGTCTCCCTGGCGCACGTCGACCGCGGCCTCGAGCTCGTGAGCAAGCTCATCGTCGACCGCGACCCGGAGACCCCCCCCGAGCACGTCATCCTGCGGGCGCTCGCCTGGTGCCTCTTCCACCAGGACGGGCTGCGCCTCGCGGACGGACCGCCGCGCCGCGACGTCCCCGACCTGGCCATCGTGAGCGCCGAGCTGAAGGCGGTGACGTGGATCGCCTGCGGGGCCGCCGACGCCGAGGAGATCCGCCGCGTCGTCGCCCACAACCGCGGCGTCCGCGTGGAGACGCTGTTCGACGCCCCGGCGCCGCTCGAGCGCTTCCTGCACCAGCTCGGGGGCGTCAAGAAGCGGCCGCCCGGCTTCGAGGAGCTGGGCATCGCCTCGATCGAGCGGGACGCGGTCACGCGGCTCGCGGCGCGCGAGGAGCTGCGCCAGCGCTGGGCGGTGACCATCGTCGCCGACCACATCTACGTCGACAGCGACGGCGTCAAGGCCGAGAGCCCCGTCTCGCGCTTCGCCGTGCCGCCGTTCTCGGGATGAGCGCGCTCGCCGCGGCGGCCCTGGGCGCCGCGGCGCTCGTGCTGGCCCGGCCCGCGCCCGCGCCGCCCCCGCCCGTCGCGCCGGC
>DASZWW010000168.1:0-10344 GCA_035546175.1 Polyangia bacterium | reverse complement strand
CTGTCGGGCGGCGGCTCCGCGGCCCCGCGCGGCTACGCCGACGCGGCGCCGGCGCGCCGTCCCGGCCTGGGCACGGAGTTCGGCGAGGCCGTCGGCTCGTCGGTGCGCGAGGCGTCGTTCATGCGCGCCAACGCGAGCTCGCCCGCCGTCGTGCTCGGCGCCCGCTACAACGACCACGACGGCCTCGTGGCGCTCGGCATCGACGTCGACCGCGACCTCGACGCGTGCGGCGACCGAGGCTGCGACCGCGACCTCGAGCTGCGCCAGACCGCGAACCCCTTCCCCGTGACCGACCGCCGCTACGCCGCCCCACCCCCCTGCTGGAACGGCCACACCTGCCGCTGACCTCCCGTCCGAGGGCTCGTCAGCAGGGGCGCGCGTCAGAACCGTGACGCGCGCGCGCGCGCCGAGACCGGCGCCTCCCGGGGCGCCGGTCCGGGCCGTGCCGCCGCCTAGTGAGACGCCGTCAGGACCGTGTAGAACACGGTCATGAGGCCGCCCACGAAGACGGTCGAGCCGATCATGAAGCAGGTCTGCCAGAACGCGCGAGACTCGGCCTTCTGGATCAGCTCCCCGGCGATGTCGCGGTCCTTCTGGCCGGTCGACCGCTCGTAAAAGCGGCGCCAGCGTTCCTGGGTATCGGCGGATACGCTCACTGTGTGCTCCTCGGGGGCTTCTTGCCCCGGAGGGATCACATCGGTCGGGCGCCGCGGAAAATTGAGCGACTATTTCACGCCCGAGATGCAGCAGTTGTTCGGCGTCGCGGGGGGCACGCTCATCTTGAGCCAGCAGCGGGCGTTCGGGCCCTGCACGCCCGGGTTCACGTAGGTGAAGGCCTGGCACCGGCCCTCGCGCAGGCACGACTCGCGGCAGAGCTCGGGCCGCGGCTGCGGCAGATCGAAGTTCTGGAAGTCGTAGCCCGGGCGATCGACGTTCATCTCGAACGGCCCCGCGGCGGCGGGCGCGGTCCAGTGGCCTCCCTTGACGCCCGAGACGCAGCAGCGGTCGGGGTTGGCCGCCGGCACGGAGCCCTTGAGCCAGCAACGGGGCCGCGGCCCCTGCATCCCCGGCTTGACGTACGTGAACGACTGGCAGCGTCCATCCCGCATGCACGCCTCCTGGCAGAGGTGCGGGTGCGGCTGAGGGAGATCGAAGCTCGTGTAGTCGCCGCCCGGTCGGTTGACGTCGTGCTCGAGGCCGCGGCGATCCCCCTCCGGTTCGGGCGCCTGCGGTGGCGGCGCGGCAGCGGGAGGCGGCGGCTCCATGGGCGCGGGCGGCGGCGCGCCAGCGGCCGCGACGGGCGGCGGCGCGTTCTTGACGCCGGAGACGCAGCAGGCGTCCGGCGTCGGGTCCGGCACGGTGCCCTTGAGCCAGCAGCGCGCGCTCGGCCCCTGCACGCCCGGGTTCACGAACGTGAAGGCGACGCACTGGGGCTCCATCCCGCAGGTGTCCCGGCACTCCTCGGGCCGGCCCGACGCGAGATCGAAGTTGCGGTAGTCGCCGCCGGGCCTGTTGACGTTCACCTCGAGCGACGCCGCGCCCGTCGCGACATATCCAGGACCAGGGACCTGAACGATGCAGCTGCCCGCGAGCGCCGCGAGCGCGACGCCCGTGACCGCCTGGCCGACCGAGGAGACGAGCCGCATGGGATCCTCCAGAGTTGTGGGAGCCGCACGCTAGCACGCGAGGAGGCGCGCGCAAAAACGCGGGGGACGGCGCTACTCGCCCGCGCAGAACCCGACCCGGCACGCCGGGGCGCCCGCGTCCGTGGGCGCGCACGTGCCCGTGCAGTCGGCGGGGCTCGTGCACGCGGCGCCCACGGGGCCGCGCAGCTTGCACACGTCGGCCACGCAGGCCGCCGTGGCCGGGCACTGCGCGTCGAAGAAGCAGGGGCCGCCGAGCGCCGCGCGCGGCTGGCACTGGTTGTCGAGATCGACGACGGCGTCGGCGCCGCACGCCGCGGCCTCGACGCACTCGGCGCCGGCGCAGGCGCCGCTCAGACACTGGTGCGAGTCCTCGCAGCGCTCGCCGAGCGCGCGCGTCCCGGCGAACACGTCCTGGCACGCGATGATCGAGCCGTACCCCGGCTCGAAGATCGCGCCGCACGGGCCGTAGGCGAGCACCTCGAGGCAGCGCCGGGCCCTGTCCTCGAAGTACCCGACGCCGCCGAAGGAGAAGAGCAGCCGCGCGTTGTCGCTCGCGTTCTCGGTCATCTCGGTCGTGCACGTCGCCTCGTCGTCCCCGGGCGAGGCGACGATGCGGTCCTCGGGGCGGCAGCACGAGTACACGCGATGGCAGTACGCCTTCGCGAAGGCGGCCGGGAACTCGTCGAGCGAGATGGGCGCGGGATCCGGCTCGTTCGAGGACGAGCCGCAACCGCCCGCTCCGAGCGCCGCGACGGCGGCGGCCGCCAGGGCCAGGGCGTGGGCGGGCCGGCGCATGCCGACGCTATAGCATCGGCGAGGGGGTCAGGTCAGCCGAGCGTCTTCTTGACGAGCTCCTCGAGGCGGCTCTTCGGCACGGCGCCCACGATCTGCCCGACCACCTTGCCGTCCTTGAAGGCGAGGAAGGTCGGCAGGCTGCGCACGTCGAGGCGGGCGACCGTGTCCTGATGCGCGTCGGCGTCCAGCTTGCCGAAGCGGACCTGGCCGTCATAGGCGGCGGCGAGCGCCTCGACGTGCGGGGCCATCGCGCGGCAAGGCGAGCACCAGGCCGCCCAGAAATCGATCAGCACGGGCACGGGCGACCGGGTCACGTCCCGGTCGAAGTTGTCGTCGGTGATCTCGAGGACCTTGGACTCGCTCTTGGTGTCTCGGGCTGCGGCTTCGGCGTTCATTGTTCCATTCCCTCTCTCTCTCAGGCGGCGATCTCGTCTCGCGGGCGCTCGCCCTCGTCCTTCATGCAGGCGCGCAGGTGCGCCTTGGCGCGGTGCAGGAGCACGGCCACGTGGTTCGGGCGGATGCCGAGCTCGCGCGCGACGTCCTCGCCGGGCAAGTCGTCGAGCATGCGCAGCGTGACGACGGCGCGCTGCACGTCGGCGAGCCGCGCCACGCACCGCTCGAGCCGCCCACGCTCCTCGGCGCCCGCGAGGCGCTCGTCGGCCGCGGGCTCGCGGTCGGCGAGGCCGTCCACCGTCTCGGCGTCCGAGGCGTGCGGTCGCGCGACCGCGTGGAGCCGCCGGGCGTTGCGCGCCACGTTGCGCACGAGCGCGACCAGCGTGTGCCCCGCCCACTCGCTCGGCGCGAGCTCGCGCGCCTGCGGCAGGATCAAGAACGCCGCGAACGCCTCCTGGGCCGCGTCGAACGCGTCCTCCGCCCCCAGCCCCTCGTGCCGCGCCACCGAGACGAGCCGCGTCCGGTGCTGGTGCACGAGCTCCGTCACCCACCCCGAGAATGCCGCGCCGGCGCCGGCCGGCACCGCTCTCGCTTCCTCGCAGGGGCACGGTTCGGTCTGGGGTTCGCGCGTCACTCGATCCTCCGTGGAAGCTTCGATGCCCCGCCGCGGGCGCCGTTACAGCCGCCGTGGGCCTCTCACGAAAGAAGGTGTCGAGCGCCCGCGACATGACAGGCACCCCTCCGGGGCGGGAGGTCAGTCGTACCCGAAGAGGTGAGCGGCGAGGCCGATGGCCAGGAGCGCCAGCACGTGGAGCGCGCGGATCGCCTGCGCCCGGCGCGGCGGACGCCAGGGCCACCACGCGACGAAGCTGAGCGCCAGGGCCAGGAGCGCGCCCACGAGCGCGAGCGCGACGACGGTGACGACGTCGCAGAACGGGGGCTCGGCGAGCGCCGGTGGTCCCTGCCTGCACGCCTGCCCGGGGAACATGACGGCCAGGGCGCCCATGACGAGCGCGGCGAACGCCAGGCAGCAGGCCGCGAACAGCGAGGCGCCGAACCCCACGATCGGGCCGCCGCCCTTCGCCTCGCGCACCTCGGCGAGCGCGCGGCGCAGCGGGAGCGCCGAGGCCGCGAGCAGGACCAGCGCGACGACCTCGCCGACGACCGCAAAGTGGCGCATCCGGGCGAGCACCTCGACAGTATAGGGGGCGGCGGGGCCCGGACGCCGGGCCTAGCGCAGGACGGCGACGCGGTCGCCGAAGATCTGCTCGATGCGGGCGAGCAGGTCGTCAGAGGCGGCCACCTTGTAGTCGTCGCCGAGGTCGAGGACGGACTCGCTGCGCTTGGGGATCTCCATGCGCAGCGTCGTGCGGCAGGGTCCGGCGTGCGCGCGCAGGAGCTTCTCGAGCAGCTGGAGCTGCTCGCCCTTGACGGCGTCGGCGTTGAGGCGGATGTCGAGCAGGCTGCTCTTCTCCGCCCGCACGCGCGCGAGGAGCTTCGCGTCGAGGAACCGGAGCCGCTCGCGCACGGACTCCCCTTCACCGAAGGGCGCGTCCACCGTGCCCGTGACGAGGATCGGCTCGTCGCCGGAGAGCACCTCGCGGTAGTCGTCGACCTTCTTCGAGTTCACGATGTACTCGACCTGGCCGGTGTGGTCCTCGAGCGTCATGAAGGCGTACTTGCCGTTGCCGTTCTTCATGGGGCGCTCCTGGTACGACGTCACGACGCCGGCGAGGATCACCTCGGCGCGCTCGCCCTTCTCGAAGCAGGCGCGCGCGGTCGTGTTGGTGAAGCGCTTGATCTCGGTCGCGAAGCGATCGAGCGGGTGGCCGCTGATGTAGAAGCCGAGCGACTCCTTCTCGTAGGCGAGCAGCTCCTTGGGCATCCACTCGTCGCCCTCGGGGTACTTGTCCTCGAAGAGGCCGTGGCCGTTGCCGTTGCTGCCGTTCTTCTTGTCGGAGGGGCCGCCGCCGAAGAGCGAGAGCAGGCTGGTCTGGCCGCTCTCGCGCTCGCGCTGCGCCTCGGCGGCGCGCTCCGTGGCCATGTCGATGGCGAAGAACAGCCGCGCGCGCGTGACGCCGTTCTTCTGCGCGACGCCGTCGAACGCGCCCGCCTTGGCGAGCGCCTCGAGGACCTTGCGGTTGACCTTGCGCCCGTCGACGCGCTTGCAGAAGTCGAAGATCGACAGGAAGGGGCCGCCCGCGTCGCGGGCCTCCTTGATGACGTCGACGGCGCCCTCGCCCACGCCCTTGACGGCGCCCAGGCCGAAGCGGATGACCTTCTTCTTCTTCTCCTTCTCCTCCTGCTCGACGACCGAGAAGTCCTTGTCCGACTCGTTGACGTCGGGGCGCAGGACGGCGATGCCGCCCGACTTCGCCTCGGCGATGAACTTCACGACGGCGTCGGTGTCGTCCTTGTCGCAGGTGAGGAGCGCCGCGTAGAACTCGACGGGGAAGTACCGCTTGAGGTAGGCGGTCTGGTACGTGAGCAGGCCATAGGCCGCCGAGTGCGAGCGGTTGAAGCCGTAGCCCGCGAACTTCTCCATGAGGTCGAAGACGCGCTCGGCGATCTTGCCGTCGACCTTCTTGACGTTGTTTCGCGCGCCCTCGAGGAAGCCGGCCTTCTCCTTGGCCATGACCTCCGCCTTCTTCTTGCCCATGGCGCGGCGCAAGAGGTCCGCCTTGCCGAGCGAGTAGCCGGCCAGCGCGGAGGAGATCTGCATGACCTGCTCCTGGTAGACGATGACGCCGTAGGTGTCCTTGAGGATGGGCTCGAGCGTCGGGTGGTCGTACTCGACCTTCTTGCGCCCGTGCTTGCGCTCGATGAAGTCGTCGACCATGCCGCCCTCGAGCGGCCCCGGCCGGTAGAGCGCGCCCGCGGCGACGATGTCCTCGAAGCAGTCGGGCTTGAGCTTCTTGAGCAGCTCCCGGAAGCCGCTCGACTCGAGCTGGAAGACGCCCGTGACGTCGGCCGCGGAGATCATCTTGTAGACGGAAGGATCGTCGAGCGGGATGACCGCGAGATCGAGCGGCGGCTCGCCCGCGGCCGCCTTCTCCTTGTTCACGAGATCGAGGCAGGTCTGGATGACGGTGAGCGTCTTGAGGCCGAGGAAGTCGAACTTGACGAGGCCGGCCTTCTCGACCATGTCCTTGTCGTACTGGGTGACGATGCCGTCCTCGTCGCCCGCCGGCCGGAAGCACGGCACGTACTCCCACAGCGGCCTGTCGCCGATGACGACGCCGGCCGCGTGCTTGCCGGCGTGGCGGTTGAGCCCCTCGAGCCCCTTGGCGACGTCGAGCAGCTCGCGGTAGGTCGGGTTCTCGTCGTAGAGCTGCTTGAGCCGCGGCTCCTTCTCGATGGCCTCGGCGATGGGCGGGCTCTTGCCCTGCACGGGCTCGGGCACGAACTTCGCGACCTTGTCGGCCTCGGCGAAGGGGATGGCCATGGCGCGCGCGATGTCCCGCACGCCCGAGCGCGCCTTGATCTGGTGCATCGTCACGATCTGTCCGACGTTGTCCTTGCCGTACTTCTCCGTGACGTACTTGATGACCTCGTCGCGCCGGTTCATGCAGAAGTCGACGTCGAAGTCCGGCATCGAGATGCGCTCCGGGTTGAGGAAGCGCTCGAAGAGGAGCTTGTTCTCGATGGGATCGATGTCGGTGATGCGCAGCGAGTAGGCGACGAGCGAGCCCGCGCCCGAGCCGCGGCCCGGCCCGACGGGGATGTTGTGGTCCTTGGCGTAGCGGATGAAGTCCCACACGATGAGGAAGTAGCCCGCGAAGTTCATCTTCTGGATGACGCCGAGCTCGAGCTCGAGGCGCGCGCGGTAGACGTCCTCGTTGACGCGCTGGCTGCGGCGGCTCGCCTCCTCGAAGCGTCGCTTGAGGCCCTCCTCGGCGACGGCCTGCAGGTAGCTCTCGGCCGTCATGCCGTCGGGGACCTGGAACTTCGGCAAGAACGTCTCGCCCAGCTTGAAGTCGACCTTGCACAGCTCGCCGATGCGGGCGGCGTTCTCCATCGCCTCGGGCAGGTGCTTGAAGTAGGCGTCCATCTCGGCGGGCGTCTTGACGAAGAACGCCTCGTTTCGATGGTGCAGCCGCTTGTCGTCGTGGATGGTCTTCTTCTGCTGCACGCACATGAGGATCTCGTGCGCGCGCGCGTCGGTCTGGTTCAGGTAGTGGCAGTCGTTCGTCGCGACGAGGCCGATGCCAGTCTTCTTCGAGAGCTCCTGGAGGTGGCCGTTGACCGTCTCCTGCTCCTCGAGGCCGTTCGGCTGCACCTCGAGGAAGAAGTTGCCCTTGCCGAAGATGTCCTGGAACTCGAGGGCGACGCCGAGGGCGGCCTCGGGCCCGCGCCGCATGATGGTCTGCGCCACCTCGCCGCCCAGGCAGGCCGACAGGCCGATGAGCCCCTCGCTGTGCTCGCGCAGGAGCTTCTTGTCGATGCGCGGGTTGTAATAGAAGCCCTCGAGGTAGCCCATCGAGTTGAGGTACGAGAGGTTCTTCCAGCCGACCTGATCCTTGGCGAGCAGGATCATGTGGTTCGACTTGCGCTCGGTCTTGTCGAGGCGATCGGGCGCGATGTACGTCTCGCAGCCGAAGATGGGCTTGATCCCGTGGGCCTTGGCGCGCTGGTAGAAGTCGAGCGCGCCGAAGAGGTTCCCGTGGTCGGTGATGGCCACGGACTTCATGCCGCGCTCGAGCACCTTGGGGAAGAGCTGGTCGAGGCGGATGGCGCCGTCGAGCAGGCTGTACTGCGTGTGCAGGTGGAGATGCGAGAACTCGGCCATGCCGGCGTACCGTTATACCTCCCGCGGCTGTGGACGAACGGAGAACCTCGGAACCCCTGGCGACGCCTGGGTTCGATGCGAGCTGACCACAGTTTGCCCACAGCCCGGGCGGGCGCGCGTCCCCCTCGCCCGCCGGCCCCGCGCCCACTAGAATGGCGCGGTCGTTCATGGTCTTCCTTCTTCGCCGGCTCCCGCTCGTCGTGGTCGCGGTCGCGGCCCTCGCGGCGGTCCGCTGCGGCGGCGCGGAGACGGCGCCGCCGGTGGCCACGACGCCGCGCACGGTGACGCCGATGCCGGCCACGATCCAGGTGCCGCCCGGCGGCACGACGGCGCTCGGCTTCCAGGTGACGGGCCCCACGGGCGCGCCGGTCCCGGGCGCGACGGTGACGTTCGCGATCGTCGAGGACCCGACCGTCCCGGACGCCAAGGCGCAGGGCGCGACGCTCGCCTCGGCGAGCGCGACGACGGACGCGCAGGGCCTCTGCGGCGTGCGCGTCACCGGCGGGCTCGCCACGGCCTTCCTCGTGCGCGCGACGAGCGCCAACGCGACGGCGGACGTGCTCGTGGTCGTCATCGCCGCCGGGCAGGCCGGGGCGGTCGACGTGGCGCCCTTCTTCCCCGTGCCGGACGGCGCGCACGCCGCCGCCGTCGCGGCGACGATCGACGTCCTGTTCTTCGACAACCGCTCCTGCGCCGACCTCGACGTGCGCGATCCGCCCGTGCCGGTGCGGGGCCCCATGTCGCTGCTCGTGAACCCGGGCGGCATCCCGGTCGCGTCCTTCACGTCCCTGGCCACGAACGCGGCCTTCGCGATCGTGGGGCGCGCGCGCGACGGCCGGGGCGGCATCCGCGCGCTCGGCTGCGTCGACCTGCCGGGGCGCGCGCTCGTCCCGGGCGGGACGGTCCAGATCGCGCTGCCGCTCGTCGACGCCGGGCCCGATCCCGTCGGCACCTACGCGGCGACGTCGCCCCTGCCCATCGCGCCGCCGCTGGCCACCGCGGGGACCATCGGCGCCACGTGGCGCGATCTCACCGACTGCCCGCTCGACCCCGCGCAGCTCTGGCTCGACTGCACGATCGATGCGCTCGGCCCCGCCGGGCCCGACGACCCGCTCGACTGCGTGCCCTCGACGACGCCGGGCGGCGACGGCGCGCTCGGCGACGCGCTCGGCGCCCTGCGCGGGACGCTCGTCCCGGGTCCGGACGGCGCGGCCTCCGCCTGCCGCGGCTCGAGGACGGCGGGCGGCGCGATCAGCCTCGACGCCGTCCTCCAAGGCATGTTCGGGAGCCCCCTGCCGGCGACGCTCGTCCAGCTCGCCGCCGCGGGCGCCGACGGGGCCCACATCTTCGACGACCTGCAGCTGCGCTCGACGCTCGAGGTGCGCGCGGGCGACACGCTCGCGGACGCCGCCGTGACCCACACGCTGACGAGCGTGTCCTTCGGCATGCCGAGCGCCACCGAGGACGTGCCGCTCGTGACGCTCGGCCTGCCCGTGCTCTCGGCGGCGACGACCGGCCTCATCACGGACGACACCCTCACGATCGCCCGGCACGGCTTCACGGTGCGCCTCGGCTCGGCCGCGCGCGTCGGCTTCGGCTTGACGGCGCTGCAGCCGCGCGGCCTCCCCACCGACGCGACCGGCGTCGTCGCCGCGATCGCCAGCCTCGCCCACAGCGACGACGGCAAGCTCGCGGGCTGCGTCGCCCTCGACGCCGCGCTGTGCCCCCGGGCCGGGCAGGCCGCGGGCTGCCTCGTGACGGCCTGCGCGACGGGCCTCAACGCGCTCGCGGCGCGGCTCGACGCCTCGTTCGACGCCGCCGACGGCGCCGGCCTCGACCTCTACCTCGCGGGCTCGGCGCCCCTGCTCGAGACGCACGACGACGGCCTCGCCGGGCGCCTCGGCGACCTACAGGCGGGCGCGAGCGCGGCGAGCTGGACCGTCGACCTGCGCCCGCGCGAGGGCCGGCGAACGTTCTCGGCGCCCTGGGAGGCCGTGCGCTCGGGCGACTGAGGGAAACGATGAACCAAGACGGCTTCGAGAGGCGCGTCCTCGAGATCTGGGTGCGCTCGCGCGTCGCGCTCACGGCGGCGCACGTCCAGCACCTCACGGGCGCGCCGCGCGACAAGGTCAAGCGGTGGCTCGACGCCATGACCGCGGCGGGCGCGCTCGACCTCGACGTGGACGACGAGGGCGAGATGACCTGGAAGGTGCGCGGCGCCGAGCGGCCCGCGCACGGCCCGGCGACGATCGCCGAGCTCGAGAAGCTCGAGCGCCTCTCGGCGGAGGTCGGCGGCGCGTCGCGCGCCCTCGCAGGCGTCGCCCGGGCCACGAGCCTCGCGGCGCGCCCCGGGGGCGACCACAAGTCCGTCGTCGCCTCGGGGGTGCTGTCGCTCTTCTTCGGTCCGCTCGGGTGGCTCTACGCCGCGCCCCTCCGCGAGGCGGTCCCCGGCGCGATCGCCTTCGGCGTGGCCGCGTCCTTCCTGCCGCACTTCCTGCTCGCGCCGCTGCTCGGCGTCGCCGCCCCTCTGTCTGGCCTCGCCGGCGTCTACTACGCCTGGCGACACAACCAGACCGGCGAGCGCACCGGCCTGTTCAGCGACCCCAAGGGCCACTGACCCGTCCCCTCGCGGGCCACCGTGGCCGGGCCCGAGGGACGCGGGGCCGCGGCGCCGGGCGGTCCGCGCTCAGCGGCGGGCGGCGGCGGCGCGCTCGAGGGCCT
>DASZWW010000167.1:0-3791 GCA_035546175.1 Polyangia bacterium | reverse complement strand
CGCCTGCGCCGGGTGCCGCCGCGGCCCCGCCGCCGGCGATGCGGCCGGTGCAGCTCGGGCCCGCGAGCGCCGCGAGGGCGACCACCGCGAGACGCGAGACCGGGACCGCTCGAGCCAGCATGCACAAGGCCCGTCACGGGCGCGGGCCCAAACCTTTCACGCCTGGAGGCGGCCGCGCGCGATCACCGACGCGCAGCGGCGTCTCATCTTAT
This sequence comes from Polyangia bacterium, assembly GCA_035546175.1. Classification (GTDB taxonomy): domain Bacteria; phylum Myxococcota_A; class Polyangia; order Fen-1088; family Fen-1088; genus DASZFV01. The sequence goes on along the minus strand of DASZWW010000167.1, from coordinate 3,579 downwards.
ACAAGGGCCAACGATTCCAGCGGCTTGTGTCCGAGGTCACAGGTCACGTCGAGGGCGGCGCGAGGGCGCCCGCGAGCCTCGGCAGGATCTCGCCGGCCCGCCCGGCGACGCGGACCTCGGCCAGCTCGTCGGCGCGCGTGGGGCCGTCGTTGACGAGCGCGACGGGCAGGCCGAGCTCGTGGGCGCGGCGCGCGAAGCGGAAGCCCGAGTACACGGCGAGCGACGAGCCGACGACGAGCAGCGCGCCCGCGCTCGCGAGCAGCGCCCACGCCTCGGTCATCGTCGCCTCGCCCACGGTGCCGCCGAAGAAGACGACGTCGGGCTTGAGCACGCCGGCGCAGGCGCGGCAGGGGACGACGCGGAAGTCGGCGACGTCCTCGTCGGGCAGCTCGGCGTCGCCGTCGGGCGAGGGACGGGCCGCGCGCGCGAGGAAGCCGGGGTTCTCCTCGACGAGGCGCGCGTGGACCTCGGCGCGCGCCTCGACGGCGCCGCAGCCCAGGCAACGGACGTCGGCCAGCGCGCCGTGCAGCTCGACGACGCGGCGGCTGCCGGCGGCGTGGTGCAACCGATCCACGTTCTGCGTGATGATCCCGGTGAGCGCGCCCCCTCGCTCGAGCGCGGCGAGCGCGCGGTGCGCCGCGTTCGGCCGCGCGCCCGAGAACCGCACCCAGCCGAGGGTGGCCCGCGCCCAGTAGCGCTGCCGGACCTCGGGCCGGCGCACATAAGCGTCGTGCTGGATGGGGTTGCGGGGCCCCGTTCGCCCCTGCCCGCGGTAATCCGGGATTCCAGATTCAGTGCTGCAGCCGGCGCCCGTGAGGGCCACGAAGCGGCGTCCCGCCAGGAGGTCGACGAGCGCGCCGATGGGGGCGTCCATTTTGCTCCCCAAGCATAGTCGATGGCTCGCCACGACAACGTTGCAACCCGCTCCGGAGCAATGGTGGTAGTGTCCGGCCCATGATTGACCACGTGAGCGTGAGGGTCTCGGACTTCGGCAGGTTGGTGGCTTTCTACCGTGAAGCGCTCGCGCCCATCGGGTACCAGGTGCTCATGGAGTACCCGGGCGCGGTCGGCCTCGGCACCGACGGCAAGCCGGATCTGTGGCTCATGCAGACGGACAAGCCGCTCAACCCGACGCACATCGCGCTGAACGTCGACAGCCGGCCGCCCATCGACGCGTTCTACGCCGCCGGCCTCGCCGCGGGCGGAACGGACAACGGCGAGCCCGGCGTGCGGCTCGACTACCACCCGACGTACTACGCGGCGTTCGTGCGCGATCCCGAGGGCAACAACATCGAGGTCGTGTGCCACGCCGACCCGAGCGCGCCCAAGGCCGCCCGCCCCGCCGCCAAGGGGAAGGCGAAGGCGAAGAAGAAGGCCGCCGCCAGGAAGCCCGCCGCCAGGAAGGCCGCCGCCAAGAAGCCCGCCGCCATGAAGAAGGCCGCCAAGGCCAAGGGCAGCAAGAAGCGTCGCTAGCGCGGCCCGCGCGGGCCGGTCGTTTGCTAAACCAAGGCGAACGATGGACCGCTCACTCCTCGGAACGTTGATCGCCGGCCTCGCCTTCCTGCCGTGGGTCGTCGAGGTGTTCTTTCAGGTGCGCCTGCAAGGGCGCTTCCTCGAGGCGCTGCCGGCCGAGGCGCGCGCGGCCCTGCCCCGCCACGCGCGCCGTCCGATGCTCGCCCTTCTCTCCGGCCCGCGCTTCGAGCTCGCGCTCTGGCGCGCCTGGCGCCGCGACGCCCCCGGCGATCCGCCGCCCGTGCTCGAGCTCAAGGCGCGCATGCGCCGCAGCCTGCGCCGCGAGATCGCCTGGGCGCTCGGCGGCCTCGCCATCGTCGCCGTGCTGGTCCACGGCGGCTGGCGCCCCTGGGCGTGAGCGTCGGACGAATCAGACGAAGAAGAGCCCGTACACGACGTAGCCGACGCCCACGAGGCCGAGCAGCCCCGAGGCGCCCCAGAGGCCCTTGCGCTTGGTGATGAGACAGACCGACGCGAGCGCGATCGAGATCTGGAGGCTCGCGATGCCGAAGCCGAGCGGCGGTCCGTGGCGCGCCGCCTCGTCGCGCTCGGCCTCGAGGCTCAACGCCTTGGCCTCGACGGTCTTCTGCTCGTCGCCGTAACGGCGCACGTCCTCGGCGGCCTTGGCGGCGAGCGCGGGATCGCTCCCGCGCGCCTCGAGCTCGGCGACGCGCTGCTTGATGCTCTTGGCCTGGTAGAGCGCCCACGTGTCCGAGGCCTGCGACTGCTTGAGCATGACCCTGCTGCCGAAGCCGGCGCCCTTGAGCGACCCGATCGCCGTCGCGACGGCCAGCACGACCACCATGAGCGACACGTAGCGCGTCCAGCCCTCGCGCCTCTCCTTGTCCTTCGCCGCGACGCGGTCGGCGTGGATCTCGCGGATGAGCTCCTGGATGTCCTCGTCGGTGTTGGCCATGCGCGCGGCAGGATAGCATCGTTCGCGGCGACGCCGCCGCGGTGACCGGGATCTCTCGCGCGCGCCGCGCGCGGCCTTACAATGATCTCATGCGACGCGTTTTGCGCTTGGCGCTGCGCCTGGCCGGTCTGGCGGCGCTGCTCGGGGGGACGATGAGCGCGTGCTACGTGCGCGAGGCGCGGCCCGGGCCGCCCTGCTACGGCGGCGTGTGGGTCGAAGGCCACTACGGCCCGCGCGGGCGCTGGCACCCCGCGCACTGGCGCTGCCCCGGCGTCATCGAGCGCTACTAGGAAGCCGGTCCCGGTCGCCTCGTCGTCGCGGCGGGCCGCCGGCCGACTAGGGGCAGGCGAGGCGCCAGGCGTCGAGCGAGAGGTGCTTGACGATCGTCGAGAAGCCGGCCGGATTCTTGTCGCAGATGCCGGCCGTGCTCGCGGCGTACTCGCAGTGGAAGACGGCCTTCGCGCTGGCGACGAAGGGCGCGAGCGCGTCGCACTCGTCGTACTTGAGGCACTCCTCGTTGAGGGCCCAGTCGAACTTGCCGACCAGCGCGGGGACGAGGCCGAGCGCGTTCTTGAGCCCGACGGACAGCCCGCGGGCGTGCGCCGCCGTCGCGATGAACGCGTCGTAGTCGAGCTGATCGGCCATCGTGAGGCCGAGGCCGTTGTCGTTGTCGTAGCCGTCGACGTTGTCGGGCTCGACGCCGTCGCAGCCCTTGCTCTGCGCCGTGGTCAGGCGCGCGAGCATCACGTCGCGGACGGCCGGCGACCGGATGTCGAGCCACTTCTCGTCGGGCCAGCCGTCGAGCACCTTGCCGAGGCCCGTCGCCGCGAGCGCGGCCGAGTCGGGCCGATCGGGCTCGTACGATCCGGCCGAGAAGTAGCAGACGACCCGACGCCCGGAGTCGTGGAGCCCGCGGATCACCGAGACGTCGTTCGTGAACAGATCGATGTCGTACATCTGCGCGTCGACGGTGGTGTCGACCGTGCCCGAGAGCTGCCACTGCCAGGTCGTCCCCGCCTTCGGCCTCCAGACGAGCGTGGCCGCGCCGCCTGCGCCGGACACGCCGCCCGAGCCCCCGGACGCGCCGCCCGCGCTGCCGCCCGAGCCCCCCGCGCTGCCGGACGCGCCGCCCCCGCTGCCGCCCGAGCCGG
>DASZWW010000166.1:0-2927 GCA_035546175.1 Polyangia bacterium | reverse complement strand
GTGCCGTCGACCTGCACGCGGCCGCCCTCGGCGACGCCGACGGCCAGGGGCCAGCCGAGGGGCCGCAGCGTGAGGACGCGCGCGACGGAGATCGTGCCCGTGACGGACCGGCGCGGCGATGACGCGACGTCGAGCCCGAGGGCGCCGTCCGCCTCTGCGAGGTCGCTCTTCCACAAGGGGCGCAGCCCGGCGAGCTCGAGGCGGCCGCGCACCGTGCCCTCGACGTCGCTCCCGGCGCCTTGCGCGTTCAGGGCCAGCTCCCCCGCGGCGCCCACGAGGCGCACGTCGGCGCGCGCCGAGGAGGGACGGTGCGGCGCCACGGCGACGCGCGCCGTCCCCGAGGCCGTGACGTCGAGGCCGGCGAGCGCGGGCGGCAACCACGGCCGCAGCGCGAGGCCCTGCAGCCTCAGGTTCGCGTCGGCCGTGACGCCGTCGCGGCGCCTCGTCGCGCCGAGGTCGAGCGCGAGCGCGGGGCCGAGCGTCCCCTCGAGCGCGAGGGTCCACCCGCGCGCCCGCGCGCGGAGACGGCCGTCGCCGATGTGCCGCCCCGCGAGGGCGACGCCGGCGAGGTCGAGCGTCCCCGAGAAGTCGGGCCGCGCTGCCTGGCCCGAGGCGACGACGGTGGCGTCGAGCGTGCCGCCGAGCGTCTCGCGCAGCGTGGCGGCTCGTCCACCGGCGAGGGCCGCGGGCACGGTGACGCTCTCGAGGCCGGGCAGCGCCGCGAGCGGGTAGGTGGAGAGCCGCAGCCGCCCCGACACGGGCCCGCCGCGCTCGGCGCGCCCGCGCACCTCGAGGCGGCCGCCGCCCACGCGCTCGATCGCCAGCCGGTCGAGCGTGACGACGCGCCCGTCGTCGAGCGCGGCGATGACGGGCGCCGGCGCGCGGTAGCGCTCACCGAGGATGGTCGCCGTCGTCGAGGGCGCGAACGCCAGCCGCGCGCGCAGGTGGTCGAAGGGGCCCGCGAGCGTCATGGTCGCGCCCACGCGCGCGCTGGCCGTCGCGGGCGGAATCCAGCGCGCGAGCGAGGCCACGGCGAGCGCGACCTTGGCGTCGATGCGCGCGGGCGGCTCGGGCGCCTCAGGCGCGCCGGGGGGACGCGCCGGCAGGTCGAGCGTGAGGGCGCCGCGCGCCGACAGCTCGGCCCAGCGCGCGAAGAGGCCCTCGAGGCGCAGCGAGCGGTGCGCGAGCCGCGCCGCCTCGAGGCCGAAGACGAGCGTGTCGTCGGCATCGCTCCAGGTCACGCGCGCGCGCGCGGGCGTCCCGACGCGGAACGCGATGCGCGGCGGCACGCGGTTCGGGCCCGCCCGCACGAGCGTCACGTCGGCGCTGGGGATCTCGAGGTCGGCGTTGCGCAGCCCCCGCCCGAGCTCGAGCTTGGCGCGCAGGTGGCCCGTGACGCGGCCGGCGAGCAGGGGCTCGAGGCTCTCGTGCAGGAAGGGCGCGAGCGCGAGGTCGGTCGCGCGCGCGTCGACGGCCGCGCGCTCGCCGCGCTCGACGGTCGCCTCGAGGCCGGCGCGCGGCCCCTCGAGCGAGAGCGCGCCCGAGAGCGCCAGGAACGGACCGCGCACGTGCGCCGTGAGGGCGCCGTCGAGGACCTCGCCGAGCGCCTCGCGCGGTAGCCAGGGAGCGTCGAGGCGCGCCGCGGCGTCGGCGAGCCGCTCCCAGCGCGCGTCGAGCGCCAGGCCGGGCGGGTTCTTCTGGCCGCTGCGCCCGTGAGGGGCGAAGACGTTCTCGAAGACGGCCTTGCCCGAGAGCCGCGAGCGGCCCGTGTCGCCCTGCGCGACCTCGAGCGCGAGGTCGGCGGGCTCGTCGGGCGAGACGCCCACGCGCGCGATGACGACGTCGTCGAAGCGCGCCGTGGTGGTCGCGGCCGTCGCGGCGGCGCCGCCCGGCCCGGCGCGCAGCACGCCGCCGGGCGCGCGCGCGTCGCGCACCTCGAACGTGAAGAGCGGCCCGCCGGGCGTCCCGAGCGCGAGCGCCCCGGTCGCGCGCGCGTGCGGCAGCGACAGGCCCCACACGGGGAAGTCGAGATCGACGTCGATGTCCTCGAGGCGCGCGCGGCGGACGACGAGGCTCGCGCTCGGCGCCGGCTGCGCGCGACGCGGTCCTCGGCGCGGCGCGGGCGGCGCCAGGCAGGCGGCGCGCGTCTCGCCCGCGGGCACGGGCCGAAACACGCCGAGGAAGCCGCCGAGCCCGCCCGCCTGGTCGACGGCCAGGCGCCAGCGGCCATGCTCGACGAGCGCCGGCTCGACGACGACGCGCCAGGGGCTGCGCCCCACCTCGACCTCGGCCGTGACGCGCTCGGCGAAGAGGGCCTCGTGGCCGTCGGGGCCGACCGTCCGCAGCCCGCGCAGCTCGACGGCGAACGGCCGCCCGCGCAGCAGCTCGGGCACGACCAGCCAGCCGACGTGGCCGCCCGCGAGCTCGACCGTTCCACAGAGGTCGCGCGTGGCGCGCCCGACGATCCAGCGGAGCACGGGCCCGCGCAGGACGAAGGGCGGCAGGAAGAGGACCACGGCGGCGACCACGAGCGCTCCTCGCGCGAGGCGCCGGCCCCAAAGACGCGGCCGGGAGAGGGATGGGCTCCCGGGGTCCATGGCCAGGATCTGCCTTCTTCGCCGCGCAATGTCGACTAATTCGCGGTGTGCATCAAGCCCGGGCTCGACGCGACAGTCCATTTCGGCCTCGCGCTAGGGTCGGGCCATCCCCCCGGGAAGGAGACTGCCCGTGATTCACGCCACCCCTCTCTGCTCGACGCGCGTCGTCGGTTCGATGGTCGCCGCAGCCGCGTTGCTCGTCGCGGCGTGCACCAGCGATCCCACCGGCCTCGGGATGAACGGGACGACCGGCGCCTCTGGCTCGACCGGCGGCTCGACGAGCGCCGGCGCGGCCGGTGCCGCGGGCGCCGCGGGCGGCGCGACGACGTC
>DASZWW010000165.1:0-1615 GCA_035546175.1 Polyangia bacterium | reverse complement strand
GAGGATCTCCTGCGCGATCCCGCGGCGCCGAACGGCACGGCCGAGCTGCTCGTCGAGGCGGCCATGCGCGCGGCCGACGCCGAGGGGAGCCGCTACGTCACGCTCGGGCTCGTGCCGCTCGCGGGCCCGCTGCCGGCGTGGCTGCGCCTGGCGCGCCGCTCGGGCGGCGGCCTCTACGACTTCGAGGGCCTGCGCGCCTTCAAGGCCAAGCTGCGCCCCGCCGCCTGGTCGTCGATCTACCTCTCCTATCCGCGCGAGCAGGGCGCGGCGCGCACCGTGCGCGACGTGCTGACGGCGTTCGCGCGCGGCGGCCTCCTGCGCTTCGGCGTCGAGACGCTGCTGCGCGCCCCCGCCGTGCTCGTCACGCTCCTCGCGCTCCTGCTCGTGCCGTGGACGGCGCTGCTCGCGCTCGTCGACGCGCGCCGCTGGTTCCCCTGCCGCGGCGTCCAGCTCGGGTGGGTCCTCTTCGACCTCGCGCTCGCCGCCGCGCTCGTGCGCCTCGGCCGGCGGTGGCGCGCCGGGCTCGGCCTCGCCCTGGCGACCCTCGTGACCCTCGACGCCGCGCTCACCGCCTTCCAGGCCGCGACCTTCAACCTGCAGCGCAGGCCGCTCGGCGGGCTCGACGTCGCCGTCTGCGTCGTCGCGATCGCCGGCCCGACGCTCGCCGCCGTCGCTCTCTGGCGCGGCGTCGCCAAGGACCTCCGCCGCCGCGCCGGGCCTTGATGCGGGCGATCCTTCGTCTGCTGCGGCCTCGATCGACGGCTAGCGCTTGTAGACGCGCACGTAGTCGACCAGCATCGCCTGCGGGAAGGTGGTCCCGTCGGGCGGGCCGGGGAACATGCCGCCCACGGCGACGTTGATGAGGATGAAGAACGGGTGGTCGTAGACCCAGTGGGCGCCCGCGCCCGCGTCGGCGGGGATGTCGGCGGGCGTGCGGGTCTCGTAGAGGTTGTCGTCGACGTAGAAGCGCACGACGTTCGTCTCCCACTCGATGGCGTAGACGTGGAAGTCGTCGGAGAGCCCGGGGCCGCCGTCGGGGAGCGAGTAGTGGCCGGTGAGCGGGTGCATGCCCGAGTAGCCGGGGCCGTGGAGGCTGCCGAGGTTCGTCTGCGGCTTCGTGCCGCGCACCTCCATGATGTCGATCTCGCCGCACTCGGGCCACGGCGTGGGGCCGAAGTTGTTGCCGAGCATCCAGAACGCCGGCCACATGCCGTTGCCCGTGACGACCTTCGCGCGCATCTCGAACCGGCCGTAGGCCTGCTCGAACTTGCCCTGCGTCTTGATGCGCGCCGAGGTGAAGTTGCCCTGGGCGTCCTTGATGGCGGTGATGGCCAGGTTGCCGTTGCCGTCGGTGGCGGCGTTGGCGGCGGTGTTCGTGTAGACCTGCAGCTGCATGACGCCCCAGCCGCCGCCGCCGAGGTCGTAGCTCCAGTACTTCGGGTTCGGCTTGGTGCCCGCGGGGTCGTTGAACTCGTCGCTCCACGACAGCGTCCAGCCGGCCAGCGGGTCCGCGTCGGGCGCGGCGTCGATCGCGCCCGCGTCCGCGGGGTCGCCGCCCGCGCCCGTGGCGCCCGCGGCGGCGCCGCCCGTCCCGGTCGTCGAGCCGGCCACGCCC
>DASZWW010000164.1:0-4485 GCA_035546175.1 Polyangia bacterium | reverse complement strand
CCGCCGAAGCCGCCGCCGCCACCGGGGCCGCCCGGGCCGCGCGGCGGACCGCCATAGCCGCCGCCGGGAGGTCCGCCCGGTGCGCCGCCGGGACGCGGGCCTCCGAAGCCCGCGCCGCCGCCCGGGCGGGGGCCCGTCGGTTTGGCCTGGGCCTCCTCGACGATGATGGCGCGGCCCTGGAGCATGCGCCCCGAGAGCTTCTCGATGGACGCCTTTGCGCCCTCGTCGGTCATGGTCTCGACGAAGGCGAAGCCGCGCGGGCGGCCCGTGTCGCGGTCGAGCGCGACGCGCACGCTGCGAAGCTCGATCCCCTCGCCCGTGAACGCCTCCCGCAGCTCCTGCTCGTTGACGTTGTACGAAAGATTGCCGATGAAAAGCCGAGTACCCATCGTTGACCTGTTGGACCTTGCTCGCTCTTTGAGCCTACCTCTTGGGAGCGGGCGAGCTAGGCGCCGGTGCGGTTCACCCGATCCCGCAGCTCCTTGCCCGCCTTGAAGGTCGGGACCCGTCGAGCAGCGATCTGGATGGTCTCGCCCGTCTGGGGATTGCGGCCCGCGCGGGCGGCCGATTCACGCACGGCGAACGCGCCGAACCCACGGAGGTCGATGCGATCACCCTTCGAGAGGCCATCGGCGACGGCTTCGATGAGCGCGTCGATCGTGGCTTCGACTTGCGGCCGCGGGAGGTTCTTCTGCTGCGCGACCACATCCACCAGGTCAGCCTTCTTCATGGGTTCCGTTTTCTCCTTGTTGTGTTCCCGCCCAGCTCACTTTGATGAAACGCCTCGAATCCAACCATCCGGGATAGCGGGACCGCGCAACAAATGAATCGGCTCGGCCCAATGCTCTCGGCAGTCCGCGGGTTCCTCTAGGCGGGCTAAACATAGTGCCTTGCCGTAAGGGAGGTCAAGGCGAGGCGCCGGGCTCGTCCGCGAGGATGGCGTCGAAGCTGTGCCGGAGCGCCCACGCGGCCTCGCGGTCGTTGGCCGAGCCCTTGGCGCGCGCGACGCCCGCCGACAGGAGGGTGCGTACGGTCGGGCAGCGCCCCTCGGGGATGAGGTGGGTCGCGATCGCCGCCGCCGTCTCCTCGTAGGTGCGGCGGCAGGCCGCCGCGTCGCCCGCGTTGTACTGCGGGGCGCCGATGCTGATGGCCGTCGCCAGGCGATCGATGACGAGGGGCAGCTCCGGACAGCGGCTCGCGAGGCCGGCGTCGCTGTCGCTCTGCTCCGGCTCGTCGAGGCAGATCGAGTCGACGGCGTGCGCGAGCCCGTCGGGCGAGGCGCGCTCGAGGATCCGGCGGACCTGGGCGCAGCGCGGGCGGGCGCGCAGGTCGGCGAGCACGGCGGCGACGCGCCCCGCGAGGCCGTCACGGGCGCCGTCGAGACGTTGCGCGAGCGCGAAGAGGTCGGGGCAGTCGTCGCCGTAGAGGGCCGCCTCCGCGACGGGGAGCAGCTTGGGCGGCGCGACGTCGCGCGGGAGGCGCCCGTCGCTCGCGAGCGAGATGACCTCGTCGAGCCCCCGATCGAGCTCGAGGCTCGCGTCGAGCGCCGACGGCGCGGAGGCGGCCCGCTTGAGCGCCGCCGACAGCGTCGGCCCGACGGCGCCGCAGCGGGGGCCGGCGCCGTCGCGCGCCATGCTCGCGGCCGTCGCGCGCAGCACCTGATAGGCCGCGAGCGAGGACCCGCGCTGGCGCTGGCCGTTGGCCGCCTGGAGGCCGGCCCGCAGCCGGGCCATCATGCCCGCGAGCTCGGGGCAGGCCGCCGTGTGCTCCTTGGCCGGCGCGTGCCGCGCCCATCCCGTCGCGACGAGGGCGACGAGCAGGGCGGCCCCGGGCAGTGGCTTGGCGACCGTCATCTTCACGAGCCGAAGCGACAAGAATGACACAGGAACCGCGTGAATCCTGGGAAAGGGCGGCGCTACGGCTCCCTCGAGGTCGCGCGGGCGTGGGCGACGATCGCGCGCGCGGCCTCGAGCACCCGGAGGTCGGGCTTGCCGAGCGTGATCAGCTCGGGCGGCGCGGGCGGCGTGTCGCGCAGGAGGGCCGCGGCCGCGCGCACGTCGTCGGGCAGCTCGGCCGCGCCCGCGAGCGCGACGACGTGGTCCATGTAGCTGCGGCCCCAGCGCGCGACCAGATTGCTCTCGGCGTCGGGCGCGGCGGCGAGGACGGCGTTCCAGGCCATGCCGGCGGCGCGGCGCGCGTGGGTGACGCCGGGGCGGGCGGCGCGCGCGCCCAGCTTCTCGGCCGCGTGCGCGAGCTCCGTGTCCGCCGCCGCGAGCCACTCCGCCGGCGTCAGGCGGTGCAGCCAGTGCGAGGGATCGGGCCCCGGCATCGCTAGTCCCAGCTGTCGACCAGCGCGTGGGCGCGGGCCAGGTCTTCCTCGGTGTCGATCTCGCGCCAGCGGCCGTCGACGAAGACGGGCACGAGCGGCACGCCGCGCTCGGCGAGGGCGTTGAGCGCGTCGCTGAGGTAGGCGTTGCGCAGCGTCGCGGCCGCGCCGAACGGGGTCTCGAGGCCGCGCGCGAGCGCCTCGCGCCAGACGTCGGCGAGGGCGGCCGCGCCCTCGGGCGAGAAGCGGGCGAGGCCGATGAACTCCCCGACCGCGTCCTCGGCGGCGACGAGCTTCTTGCCGACGCGCGTGACGTGCGGCCCGGCGGCCGTGTCCTCGACGCGCGCCAGCTCGGCCTCGCTCACGGGGTGCAGCGCGCGGCCCTCGTAGGCGTCGCGCCAGCGTCGGTCGATCACGAGCGCGACGGCGCCCGTCGCCTCGGCGGCGCGGCGGGCGTGCTCCCTCGCGAACACGATGTCGGAGTACGAGAAGAGGAACCCGCCGGCCTGCTCGTGCGCGGCGTACATCAGCGACGCGAGGATGTTGTTCTCGGCCCAGGCGGGGTTCTCGACGAAGCGCGTGGGCAACGCGGGTGGACGCGCCGGCGTCGCGATGCGGTCGCCGAGGTAGCCGCGCACGATGACGAGCTCGTCGGCGCCCGCGGCCTGCAGGGCCTCGACCTGGCGGTGGAGGATCGGGCGCCCGCCGACGCGGACCATGCACTTCGGGATGGCGTCGGTCTCGGGGCCGAGGCGGCGGCCGCGGCCGGCGGCGACGATGATCGCCTTGCTCAAGGGGCGCTCCGGGGCGCGCCGCGGCCGAGCTTGCGCGCCACCCCGAGCAGGGAGCGGGCGGCGTGCGCCGCGTGCAGGCCGGCGTAGACGTGCAGGAAGAGGTCCATGCGATCGGCGATGGCCACGAAGAGAATGTAGCTCGGATAGTGGGCGAGGAAGGCGCCCAGCTTCTCCAGGAGCGCGAGCGGCGAGCGCGAGGCCTTCGCGGGCGCGGCGTCGAAGCCCTCGCCATAGTCGCCGGCGCCGTGCTTGACGGCCCCGCCCGTCGCCGCGGCGTACTCGGGGCGCCGCACGAAGGTCGTGAGGCTGATGGCGGTCGCGACGGCCACCAGGCCGAGCAGGCCCTCGAGGAGCCACCGATCGGCGGCCGTCCCGCGCCAGAGGCGGATGGCGACGGCGGCGACGAGCAGGAAGGCCTTGATCTCGTCCATGAGGAAGTCGAGGTGGGCGCCCACGGGCGACGACGTGCCCTTCATGCGCGCCAGCTGGCCGTCCACGCAGTCGAGGACGTAGGACAGCTCGAGGACCGCGACGGCGCCGACGAGCGCGCCGCGCGCGGGGCAGACGGCGAGCATGGCGGCGCCCGCGACGAAGACGGCGAGCGTCGCGAGGGTCACCTGGTTGGGCGTCACGCGCGTGCGCGCGAGCGGCACGAGCAGCACGGCCGCCAGGGGCCGGGCGACGAAGCGGTTCCAGAGGATGTCGCGCGGCTTCTTCGTCCGGCGGTAGGCTTCGACGACGTCAGCGAGCATCGAACCCATCGTTCCGGAGTGGGCGCCGGTCGATCAGTGGGCGAGCCTTCCGACGAGCTGGTAGATGCCGAGCAGCACGAGGCCGAACGTGAAGCCGACGCCGACGTAGGTCCAGATGGGCGCCTGGCGCGCCGCAGGCTTCGCGGCCACGGGCGCGGGGGCCCGGGTCGGCTTGGTCTTGTCGACCTTGTCGCTCCGGTCCTCTCTCTCGGGGACCTTCTTGGGCGCGGGCGCCGTCTCGAACCCGTAGTGCGTCGTGCGTCCCACCTCCTTGGCGGGCGCCGGCGCCGGAGCGGCGGCGGCGGGCACGATCTCGGGCCCGGGCACGGCGACCTTGCGCGCTCCCGTCTTGGTGACGCGATCGGTCCGGCCGGTGTCGCTCTCCGCGACGGCCGCCACGGGCGCGGCGGCCTCGACCGGCGCGGGGGCCGCCGCCGGCGGGGCCGCGTTCGGGCTCACGAAGCCCTGCGGCAGCTCGGGCGCCGGGATGCCAAACATCGTCTTCGTCGCGCTCGCGCGGGAGGCGGCGATGGGCACCGGCACTCCGGCGGCGACGTCCGGCGGCGCCGGCACCGACGCCGGTGCGGCCCCGGCCGGCGCGGCGGCGGGCGGG
>DASZWW010000163.1:0-2097 GCA_035546175.1 Polyangia bacterium | reverse complement strand
GCTCGGGCGCGTCGACGACGACGCGCACGCCGCCGGGCGCCTCGGTGAGCTCGCGCACCTCCTCGAGCAGCGGCCGCGCCGCGACGGGCGCGAGGTCGGGCGGGGGCCGCCGCGCGTACTCGAGGAACTCGCTCACGACGGTGCGCAGGTGCCCGAGCTCGCGCTCGATGCGCGCCACCTCGGCGAGCCGCTCGGGCTGGCCCGCGAGCGCGTCGCGCAGGAGCCCCGCGTAGAGCTCGAGCCCGCCGAGCGGGTTGCGCACCTCGTGGGCGATGCCCGCCAGCATCATCTGCAGGCGCTCGTCGCGCGCCGCGAGGGCCGCGCGCGTCTCGTCCAGCGTCGCGGCGAGGAAGCCGATCTCGTCGCCCGTCTCCACGGGGATGCGCGCCGTGAGCTCGCCGCGCCCGAGGCGCGCGGCCGCGTCGGCGAGCCGGACGACGGGCCCCGAGATGCGCCGGGCCACGAGCGCCGTGAGCGCGAGGACCGCGCAGAGCGCGAGGCCGCCCGCGAGGAGCAGGCGATGCCGGAACGCCGCGAGCGCGACGTAGTAATCCGCGTTCCCCTCGACGGCGATGAGCCCCGCGACGGCGCCCGGCTCGCCCACGGCGGCGTAGGCGCGCTTGTAGGGCCGCCCGTCGTGCCCGACGAACAGCGGCGACGCCGACGGCACGCCGGAGCGCGCCCGCTCGATCTCCGCCTTGTCGGCGCCGAGCTCCCACGCCGCGGCGCCGAGCGCCAGCGTGCCCGCCGTGTCGCCGCGGCCCGTGAGGTCGTCCACCGCCACGGCCATCACCCGCCGCACGCCAAGCCGCTCGCGCGCGGCCTCGAGCTTGCGCCGCACGTTCGCGTAGGTCAGCGAGCCCTCGTCGCCCGCCCCGTAGGCCTGGAGCTGCTCGGGCAGGATGGTCGCCGCCGCGCCGGCCGCCGCCGTCGCCAGCCGCCGCCCGAGCTCGTCCTCCAAGGCGCGCCTGGCCACCTCGTGCGCGAACACGCCGAAGACGCCCAGCGCCGCGATCGTCGGCACGAGCGTGCCGACGAGCAGCCTCGCCAACAGCCTCTGCCTCGGCGCGCGCAACTCCCCATCACCCTAACCCTGTCCCCGCGGGCAGAGGGAAAAGATCTGCTCCGCAGGGAGGGGAGATCCCGCTCCGCGCGGGAGCGGGCCGACTAGCGCTTGCTGAACTGGAAGCGGGCGCGGGCGCCGCGCTGGCCGTACTTCTTGCGCTCCTTCGCGCGCGCGTCGCGCGTGAGGTAGCCGGCCTTCTTCAGGGCGGGGCGGAACGTGGGGTCGATCTTGATGAGGCTGCGCGAGATGCCGTGACGGATGGCGTCCGCCTGGCCCGACAGGCCGCCGCCCGAAACGTTGACGAACACGTCGAAGCGGCCGGTCGTCTCCGTCAGCTCGAGCGGCTGGCGGAAGACCATGCGCGACGTCTCGCGGCCGAAGTAGTCCTCGAGCGAGCGGCGGTTGATGTCGACCTTGCCGTTGCCCGGCTGGAGCCAGACGCGCGCCACCGCGTGCTTGCGGCGGCCCGTGGCGTAAGTGGCTTTCGAAACGTCAGGCATCTGTCTTTGACTCCGGTGTGGATCAGGCGAGCTTGAGAGGTTTGGGCTGCTGCGCGGCGTGCGGGTGCTCCGCGCCCGTGTACACCTTCAGCTTCTTGTAGAGACGGCGGCCGAGCGGGCCCTTGGGCAGCATGCCCCACACGGCGCGCTTGATGAGGTCGGCCGGGTGCCGCGCGAGCAGCTGCGCGGCGGTCTTGGTCTGCAGGCCGCCCGGGAACAGCGAGTGGTCGCGGTAGAGCTTGATGTCCCACTTCTTGCCCGTGAGGTTCACCTTGTCGGCGTTGACGACGACGAAGTCGCCCGCGTCCTCGTGGGTGGTGAACGTCGGCTTGTGCTTGCCGCGCAGCACGCTCGCGATCGTCGTCGCGGCGCGCCCGAGCGTCTTACCCTCGACGTCGGCGATGTACCAAGAGTGCTGGAAGTCGCCCTTGGCCATGAACGTCGGGCGGTGCTGTGTTGCGGTGCGCGGCATGAGAGGGGGGTTTTTACTGGAGGGGCGGGGCTTTGTCAACGATGCGCGCCACGGCCCAC
>DASZWW010000162.1:0-3287 GCA_035546175.1 Polyangia bacterium | reverse complement strand
CGCTCCGCCGCGCCCTCGAGGAGCGCGTCACGCCCGCGGTCGGCGACGTCACGCGCGCCGCCGCCGACGCCAACCCGCGGCTCGAGCGGCTCGCCGCGCGCACGCGCGCCACCGTCGAGCACGCCCTCTCCCGCTTCGTCGATCGGTACGCGCGGGCCCGGCACGAGCGCGACGAGGTCGTGACGGCCCGGCTCGACAAGATCCGGCTCGCGCTCGCCCCCGGCGGCGTGCCGCAGGAGCGCGCCTACGGGTGGCCCTCGCTCGCCGCGCGTCACGGCGCCGCGGCCTTCAAGGCGCTCGTCCTCGGCCGCCTCGCGCGCGAGCCGTTCCCCACGGCGCCGCAGGACCTCGCGCCATGAGCGCGCCACCCCTCTCCATCGGCGTGGCCTGCTTCTCGACGTTCGGCGGCAGCGGCGTCGTCGCCGCCGAGGTCGCGACGGCCCTCGCGCGCCGCGGCCACCGCGTGCACGTCTTCAGCGACGCGCCGCCGGGCCGCCTGCAGGGCGGCGCCGTGTTCCACCGTGTCTCTGCCCCCGCCTACCCGCAGCTCGGGCACGATCTCTACACCCTGGCGCTCGCCTCGAGCATCATCGACGTCGCGCGCACGGTCGGGCTCGACCTCGTCCACGCGCACTACGCCCTCCCTCACGCGGTGAGCGCGGAGCTCGCGCGCCAGGTGCGCGAGGCGGAGGCGCCGGGCCGCGCGCCGCTCGTCGTCACGACCCTGCACGGGACGGACACGACGCTCGTCGGCATCGACCCCACGTTTCGGCCCCTGACGCGCTTCGCGGTCGCCAGCAGCGACGCCGTGACGGTCCCGTCGGCGTGGCTCGCCGAGGCGACGCGCCGCAACCTCGAGCTGCCCGCGGGCTTCCCCATCGACGTGGTGCCGAACTTCGTCGACACGGCCCGCTTCGCGCCCGCGCCCGCCGCGGCGCCGCCTTTTCTGGTCCATGTCTCCAACTTCCGGCCGCTCAAGCGCGTCGGCGACGTCGTGCGCATCTTCGCGCGCGTTCGCGCTGGCCGCGCGGTGCGCCTGCGGCTGATCGGCGACGGCCCCGAGCGCGCCGCCGTCGAGGCGCTCGCGCGCGAGCTGGGGGTCGCGGGCGACGTCGAGCTCGTCGGCGAGCGCGAGGACCTCCCGGCGCTCCTCGCGGGCGCAGCGGCGTTCCTCCTGCCGAGCGAGACCGAGAGCTTCGGCCTGGCCGCGCTCGAGGCCCTCGCCGCGGGCGTGCCGGTCGTCGCCTCGCGCGTGGGCGGGCTCCCGGAGGTCGTGCGCGACGGCGAGGACGGCTTCCTGCACGCCGTCGGCGAGGTCGCGGCCATGGCGGCCTCGGCGGCCCGGCTCCTCGACGACGCGGCCCTGCGCGCCCGCCTCGGCGCGGCCGCGCGCGCCCGCGCCGTCGCCCACTTCCGCGCCGAGCCCGCCGTCGATCGTTACGAGGCCGTGTACGCGCGCGTCCTCGGGCGCGCCGGCGCCGCTACTTGACCTTCTTCTTCCAGTCGGCGAGGCCCTTCTTGACGTCCTCGGCGAGGAAGAAGTTCCCGTTCTTCTGGCCGAGCGCCTGCGCCTTCTCGCCCGTGGCGACCGCGTCCTTGTAGCCACCCTTGGCCGCCTGCAGCTCGGCCTTGATCCACACGTTGAACCAGTCCTCCTTGAGGGCGAGCGACTGGTCGACGTACTTCGTGCCCGCGTCGTAGTCCTTCTTCGTCTCGAGCATGTAGCGCGCGGCGTTGGCGTAGATCCGCCAGGCGTTGTCGACGGCGTTCGTGATGTTCGCCTGGGCCTGCTGGGCCGTCGCGACGCCGATGGGGATCGACAGACGGAGCTTGTCCCACTCGAGGTCGAGCGACGCGCCGTCGTCGGTCATGTTCGAGAAGATGAACGCCATCCGCTCGCGGAACGGCGCCGGCGCGGGCTTGACCTGCACGCGCAGCAGATCGAGATCGGCCTTGTACTCGGTCGCCGTGCCCGGCTGGTCGGCCTTCTTGTTGAGGATGACCGTCCAGGCGCCCTTGGTGGGGATCGTGAACAGCGCGTAGGTCCCCGCGGGCACGGGCTTGCCGGCGAAGGTCACGTCCTTGCTGAAGGTGATCTTCGTGGCCGAGTTGGCGCCCGTGCGCCACATCTTGTCGTAGGGGACGAGGCCGTCCCAGATCTTGCGGCCCTTGACGCCCGGAGAGCTGTACTCGACGGTGACGTCGGTCAGGCCGACCTGCTGGGTGAGCTTCGCCGTGGGGCTCGGGCGCGGCAGCTCGAGGTCGGCGCGCGCGGCGGCGGGCAGGAGGAGCGCGGCCGCGAGCAGCGACGGCGCGAGGAGGCGGGAGGCGACGAGGCGGGGGCTTGGAGTTCGCATGGGCGGGGACGTTACGAGCCTCGCCGCCGCGGCGCAACGTTCCTGGCGCCGGATCCTCGCGGCCTCGCGTCCCCTCGCCGCAGGAGCCCCTTCCCTCGCGGCGATCCCGACACAGGTTTGTGCTCGTGCCCCTGCTCAGCCTCGACGACGAAGAGGCGCGCGAGCTCAAGCTCGCGCTCGACGTGCGGCTGCACTCGCTGCGCGTCGAGCTGACGTTCACGGACCTGCACGACTACCGGGCCTTCCTGCGCGGCCGGCTGGACCGGCTCGAGTCGATCGCGGCGCGGCTCGAGGCCGCCGGGCAGCGGGCCGGCGACGCGCGGAGCCCGTGAGCTCGCGCGCCGCGCTCGCGGGCGACAATGGGCGTACGCTCGGCGACGTGCGCGACACGGCTCCGGGCAGCACCGTCCTCTCCGCCATCGGCTTCTTCAAGCTCATCAAGGCGGGCATGCTCCTCGCGCTCGGCCTCTGGGCGCTCACGGGCAGGCGCGACCACCACGCGCACACGCTCGCCCACCTCGCCCACTGGACGGGCGCGTTCTCGGGCCGCGAGCTCGTGCAGCGCGCGCTCGCGCGGCTGCTCTCGCTCGACGAGCGCGTGCTCCACGAGCTCGGCGTCGCGTCGCTCGCCTACGCGGCCATCTTCCTCGTCGAGGGCGTGGGCCTGCTCGCGAAGCGGACCTGGGCCGAGTGGCTCACCGTCGGCGTGACGGGGTCGTTCGTGCCGCTCGAGGTCTACGAGCTCGCGCACCGCCCGACGCCCGCGAAGCTCGCGGCGCTCGTGCTCAACGTCGCGATCGTCGCGTACCTCGCGCGGCGGCGGCTCGACGCCCGGCGCTCCGAAGCGCGCCGCTGAGGAGCGCGAGCCCGAGGAGCGCCGAGCCGAGCCACGGCGACCGCGCCGCGCCGGCGACGGCGCACCCGCCGCTG
>DASZWW010000161.1:0-8134 GCA_035546175.1 Polyangia bacterium | reverse complement strand
CGACGACGACGGCCGCCGCCATCCACGCGCTCTCGCCCGCGCAGGCCGCCGCCGCGCGGCCGGTCCGCGTGCGCGCCGTCGTGACGCATGTCAACGAGGACGGCCTCTACCTCTTCATTCAGGACGCGAGCGACGGCGTCTTCGTCGACGCGAGCGACGCGCCGTCGCCGCCCGCGCGTCCCGGCGACCTCGCGCTCGTCGAGGGCGTGACGGCGCCAGGGCTCTTCGCGCCGCAGATCCGCCTGCGCCGCCTCACGGTCGTGGGGACGGCGCCGCTGCCGCCCGCGCGGCCGAGCACCTACGCCGAGCTCGCGTCGGGCAAGCTCGACAGCCGGCTCGTCACGCTCGAGGGCACCGTGCGCGCCATCGGCGTCGAGCCGCCGCGCGCCGACAAGCAGTACCGCCTCGTCGTGAGCCTGGCCGCGGGCGGCGGCACGTTCGAGGTGCGCGTGCACCTCGCGAACCCCACGGGCATGCGCACCGAGGGCCTCGTCGACGCGACGGTCGCCCTCACGGGCGTGTGCGGCGGCATCTTCAACGGCCAGCGGCAGCTCATCGGCGTCGTGCTGCACGCGCCCGACGCCTCGGCCATCGTCGTGCGGCAGCCCGCGCCCACGCCCGATCCGTTCGCGCAGGGTCCGCGCGCCATCCAGAGCCTCTTCCAGTTCGCCCCGAACTCGCGCGAGAGCCATCGCGTGCGCGTGGACGGCACCGTGACCTACCGGCAGCCCGGCGGCGCGCTCTACATCTGGGACGGCACGGCCGGCATGCTCGTCCAGACCACGCAGCCCGACACGCTCGTCGTGGGCGACGAGATCGAGGCCGTGGGCTTCCCCGTGATGGGCGAGTGGACGCCCGTGCTCGCCGACGCGATCTTCCGGCGGGCGCGCGCGGGGACGCCGCCGCCGCCCGTCGCGACGACGGCCGAGCGCGAGGCGGGCCCCGACGGCCACGACGCGCGCCTCGTGACGCTCGAGGCGACGATGCTCGACGCCGTCGAGCACGGCCGCGCCCTCACGCTCGCGCTCATGGCCGACAACGTCGTCTTCAACGCCGAGGTCCCCGCGCCGCGCACCGAGGGGCGCCTCGAGCTGGAGCGCCGCAGCCGGCTCCGCCTCACGGGCATCAGCGTCGCGCGGGCCGACAACGTGCTCAAGCGCCCCATCGGGTTCAAGCTGCTGCTGCGCTCGACCGCCGACCTCAAGATCGTGTCGCGGCCGCCCTGGTGGACGCTGGGGCGCCTCCTCACGGGCCTCGCCGCGCTGGCCGCCGCCTGCGCGCTCGTCGTCTTCTGGGTCGTCGTGCTGCGCCGCCGCGTGCGCGAGCAGACGGAGATCATCCGCGCGCAGATCCAGCGCGAGGCGATGCTCGAGGATCGCTACCGCGACCTGTTCGAGAACGCCAACGACATCGTCTTCTCGCAGGACCGCAGCGGCCGCCTCACGGCCATCAACCGCGCCGCCGAGGAGATCTCGGGCTACCGGCGCGCCGAGCTGCTCACGCGCAGCCTCCTCGACTTCCTCGCGCCCGAGCGCCGCGACGAGGCGCTGCGCCTGTTCGATCGGCTCCTCGGCGGCGAGGAGCCGCCCGCGCGCTTCCAGACGACGCTCGTCGCGCGGGACGGCCGCCGCGTCGCCCTCGAGATGGCCGTGCGCCCGACAGTGCTGCGCGGCGCCGTCACGGGCATCGACGGCATCGCGCGCGACGTCTCGGCGCGCGAGCGCGCCGCCGCCGAGCTCGCCGCGGCCAACGCGCGCCTCGTCGAGGTCTCGCGCCACGCCGGCATGGCCGAGGTCGCGTCGGGCGTCCTGCACAACGTCGGCAACGTGCTCAACAGCGTCAACGTCTCGACGGCGCTGCTCGCCGAGCGGCTGCGCGGCTCGCGCGTCGACACCCTCGCGCGCGCCGTCGCGCTGCTGCGGGCGCGCGCCCAGGGGACCCCCGGCCAGCTCGCGGCGTTCCTCGCCGACGAGCCGGAGGGCCAGCGCCTCGTCGCCTACCTCGACGGCGTGGCCGCGCACCTCCGCGGCGAGCGCGACGAGCTCGCCGCCGAGGTCGCCTCGCTCGTGCGCAGCGTCGACCACATCAAGCAGATCGTCGTCGTGCAGCAGGGCTACGCGCGCGCGCCCGGCGGCACCGAGGAGACGCTGCCCGCGAGCGCGCTCGTCGGGGAGGCGCTGCGCCTGCTCGACGCGCCGCCGGGCCTCGCGCCCGTGGAGATCGCGCGCGAGGTCGCCGGCGGCGACGATCCGCCGCTCACGGTCGAGAAGCACAAGGTCGTGCAGATCCTCCTCAACCTCGTGCGCAACGCCCGCCAGGCCTGCCTCGAGCACGACGGCGCCCCGGGACTCGTCGTCGTGCGCGTCGAGCGCGCCGCCGCGAGCCGCGTCCACTTCTCCGTGCGCGACAACGGCGTCGGCATCGCGCCCGAGGTCCTGGCGCGCGTGTTCGAGCACGGCTTCACGACGCGCAAGGACGGCCACGGCTTCGGCCTCCACGGCGCCGCGCTCATGGCGGCCGAGCTGGGCGGCGCGCTGGCCGTCGCCAGCGAAGGCCCGGGCAAGGGCGCGATCTTCACGCTCGACCTCCCGCTCGTCGCGGCGCGTGCCGCCGCGCCGCGCGAGCGGATGAAGGTGGCCGGCTGACCGACTACTTCTTCGGCGCCGCGGCCGGGATGAAGTCGAACTTGCCCTTCTGCATGACGACCATGATGCAGTCGGCGCCCGGGTAGCACTTCGAGACGTGCACGAGCTTGCCCGGCATGTGCGTGACGCCGCCCAGGCCGATGGCCTTCGAGTCCTTCTCGCTGCCGCCGTCGGCGGCCCAGTGGGTCATCTGCCCCTGCACGAGCACCGACCAGTAGTCGTTCGTGTGGGAGTGCGGCGGGCTCTCGAAGCCCGCGGGCAGCTTGAGGAAGCCCATGTACGCGCCCTTCATGCCGTCGCCCTCGATGGGCGCGACGGCGGGGAGCGGCCCTTCCTTCATGAGGGGCGTCCACGAGAGCTCGCTGAACGACGTGAGCTCGGGAGCCTTGGCGGCGCCCTTGGCCACCGCGAACCCGGCCGCGAACGAGGCGACCAACGCGACCGCCGCCGCCGACCCGACGAGGAGCTGCTTCTTCTTCATGACGTCTCCTTTCCCGAAAGTGGCCCGACTGCGCCTGGTTGTGGCGAGGACCATACGCCCGCCCTGGGAAAAATGGTCGATTGACCAGCGGCGGCGGCGGGCGCGCGGGGCGCCCCTCGTTGACGCCCCCTGACCCGAACGGTATGGTCCGCCGTTCGCGCGTCCTTCCCGAGTCTTCCCGAGGAGCACCCAAAATGGCCGGATCCGCCCCCGCTGCCGCCACCGCGACCAGGTCGTCCTCCGCCGGGACGAACACGAACTACCTCGCGCCGCTCTCGGTGCTCACGACCCTGTTCTTCATGTGGGGGTTCCTGACCTCGCTGAACGACATCCTGAGCCCGCACCTCAAGCAGGTGTTCGAGCTATCACACCTGCAGGCGCAGTTCGTCCAGACGGCGTTCTTCGCGGCGTACTTCGTCATGTCGGTGCCCTCGGGGTCCATCGTCAAGAAGATCGGATACAAGAGCGGCATCATCGTCGGCCTCCTCGGGGCGGCGGCCGGCTGCGTGCTGTTCTACCCGGCGGCGAGCGCGCGCTCGTACCCGCTGTTCCTGCTCGCCCTCTACGTGCTCGGCTCGGGGATCACGCTGCTCCAGGTCGCCGCCAATCCGTTCGTCGCCGTGCTCGGGAAGCCCGAGTCGTCGTCCTCGCGCCTCACGCTGACGCAGGCCTTCAACTCGCTGGGCACGACGATCGGGCCCGAGTTCGGCAAGTGGGTGTTCTTCTCGTCGGCCGTGCTCGGCGCCGAGGAGCTCGCCAAGATGGCCCCCGCCGCGCTCGAGAAGTACAAGCTCGGCGAGGCCGCCCTCGTGCAGACGCCCTACCTCGTGCTCGCGGGCGCGCTCGTCGCGCTGGCCATCGCCATCGCGGCGTTCAAGCTGCCCAAGATCGAGGAGACCGCGGACGCGGACGCGGCCGTGAGCGGCGACGACAAGCACGCCAGCGCGTGGTCGTACCGCCACCTCGTCCTGGGGGCGGTGGCGATCTTCGTCTACGTCGGCGCCGAGGTGGCCATCGGCAACAACATCGTGAGCTACTTCCGCGAGCCGTACATGGGCGGCCTCTCGAACGCCGACGCCTCGAGCTACGTGAAGTTCTACTGGGGCGGCGCCATGGTGGGCCGCTTCATCGGCAGCCTCTTCACGCTGCGCGCCTACCGCCCCGGCAAGGCCCTCGCCGGTCACGCCATCGGCGCGGCGGCGCTCACCGTCCTCAGCGTCCTCACGACGGGCTTCCTCGGCCGCTGGTCGCTGCTCGCCATCGGGCTCTTCAACTCCATCATGTTCCCGACGATCTTCACGCTGGCGATCGACGGCCTCGGCCGCCACACCCGCCAGGGCTCGGGCATCCTCTGCACCGCCATCGTGGGCGGCGCGCTGATCCCGCCGGTCCTGGGCTTCTTCGCGGACCAGGGCGCCTTGCACCAGAGCTTCCTCATCGCCGCCGTCTGCTACGTGTACATCGCGTGGTACGGCGCGAAGGGAAGCGCGCCGGCCGCCGCCCGCGCCTAGGCTTCGCCTAGGCTTCCCGCCTCAGAGCAGGGCGGCGAGCGTCCCGGGGTAGCCCGTGCCGAAGCTCGTGGCCGGCACGTCCATGAGGGTGCTGATGGAGGCGAGGAGCTCGTTGTTCGAGGTCGAGCCCCGATCGGCCCCCGCGGCGGCGGGCGCGACGCTGACCGCCGCGCCCGCGAGCTCGGCCGGCGTCACGCCGCGGGGCGCGCCCGTCCACGCGCTCGCCGGCGTGCCCTGCCACGCGCCGGTGCGCACGACGCGGCCCGCGCGCAAGGCGCCGCCCGCGCGGCCCACGAGGACGAACGGGATGTCGTCGACGCGGTGGGTGGAGCCCTCGGCCTGCGCGTTGCCCATGACGAGGAGGCTGTTGTCGAGGATCGTGCCCGCGCCCTCGGGCGTGCCGTCGAGCGCCTGCGCGAGGTACGCCAGCTGGCTCATGTACCAGCCGTCGATCCTCGATTTGAGCGGGTAGCCGTCGGGCCCCAGGTGCGCGATGGCGTGGACCTCGCCGATCGCGAGATCGCTGCCGCCGAGGTTGAGGAACGGCATCGCGTACGGCTCGCTGCCCCCGTGATCGGCCCAGACGAGGCTCACGGCGCGCGTGAGGTCGCAGCGCAGCGCCGTCGCGACCAGGTCCGAGAAGGCCTTCATCGCGCCCTGGTAGTCGGTGGGCAGGCCGGGCTCGTTGGGCGCCGCGGCCACGCAGGTCGGGTCCGCCGGCGCGACGGCCAGCGACATCTCGAGCTGGCGGATCGACTCGAGGTGGGCGGCGACCTTGACGCGGTCGTCGGTGCCGAGGCGCGCGCCGTAGCTGCCGAGCTCGGTCGTGAGGTAGTCGAGCACGCTCCCGCGGCGGGCCTTGAGCGCCGCGAGCTGGTCGGGCGGCAGCGCGCGGCTCGCGAACAGCGTGTTGAAGAGGCGCACCGGGTCGCTCTCGCCCGTGTTGACGGAGCCGTCGGCGCGGTAGCTCGTCGACGCCGACGCGCCCTGCACGCAGATGTTGAGCAGCGGCACGGGCAGCTGGACCTGGGCGGCGGCGGCGGTCGCGACGACCTGGTCGATGGAGGCCCCCGTCGCCGTGCACTGCTGCCCGCCGATGTTCTTGTAGGTGCCGGTGAAGAGGCACGGCCCCGAGAAGTGGCCGTCGGCGCCGTGGCCTCCGTCGACCATGAGCCGGAGATCGACGCCCACGACGAGCGTCACCTTCGACTTGACCGGCGCGAGCGGCGCGAGGATCGGGCTCTCGGTCGGATCGTCGCCGGGCGGATAGAAGAGGCTCTGCGCGACGCCGTTCGCCCAGGCGATCGTGACGAGCCGCTTCGGGAAGCCGCTCGGCCCTGCGGCGGGCGTGCGCTCGACGTCGAGCAGCGGCAGCACGGCGGCGCTCGCGCCGAGGCGGCGCAGGAACGCGCGCCGCGAGAGGCGCTCGCGCGTGACGCGCGTGCCGATGGGGATCACTCCGCGCCTCCATCGGGCGGGGCGTCGCCCGCGCCGCCCGCGTCGAGGGCGGCGCCCGCGTCCAGCGCCGGGAGGGCGGCGACGTAGAGCCCGTCCGCCGACGTGCCCGCCGCCACGGTGTAGGCGACGGCGGCGAGCGCGGGCGCCAGGGGCGCGAAGACGGGCGCGGCGCGCGTCTGCAGCGGCGGCTCGGCGACGACGACTGCCCCGTTCACGATACGAGCGTAGCGCAAGGTCGCCTCGTCGGCGGCCGGATCCGCGTCGTCGAGGAACAGGTAGCCCTCGGCGTCCCCTAGGGGGGCGGGCAGGAGGCCCGCCAGGCCCGTCGCGAACGGGGTCGTCGCGCAGGACGACACGTTCGTCGCGAGCCCCTGCGACGCGCCCGTCGACATGTCGTAGCGTGCCCAGAGGACGACGTCGCCGCGCGGCGCGAGCGCGGCGTTCAGCGCCTCGGGCGTCGGCGAGGCGACGCACGGCGCCGCCGCGCCGGGCGCGCCGACGTAGAGATCGACGAGCTGGGGCGTGATCGTCGTGGTCGCCTGCGGCGCGGGGCGCAGCGGCACGAAGGACTTCGCGTACAGGAAGCGCGAGCCGTCGGGCTCGACGTCGAGCACGGCGAGCACCTTCGTGTCCACCGCCGCGACGTCCAGCGGCGCGCGGCGATCGGCCAGGAAGCCGAGCGCGCCCACCTGCGCCGCGACGTTCGTTCGCAGCCAGAGGCCCGCGCCGCCCACGGCGCCGAAGTCGCCCACCGCGGACGCGAGCGTCGTGACGCCGTCGCCCGCCGGGAAGCCGGCCGCTTGCAACGTGCCAGCCGGCGCGCCCGTGACGTCGTAGTTGTAGCCGGCGAGCCAGGTCCACGCCGTCCCGTCCGGCGAGATCGCCCACTGCGACACGTCGTGGGCGACGGTGACCGCCTCGCCCTGGCCGTCGAGCGGGCGCGCGTGCAGCGTCTCCGCCGGATCGGCCGTCGAGCGCGTCGACCAGGCGACGTACGCGCCCGTCGGCGAGAGAGCGAAGCCGTAGCGCGGCGGCGCGCCCGGCGCGTCGGTGGTGGCCGTCAGCAGGAGCGTGTCCATCCGCGGCAGGCCGCTCGCGCCCGCCGACGAGAGGCGGCCCGCGAGGAGATCGACGGTCAGATCGGTCACCACGCCGTCACCGGTGCGGTTCTCGAAGCACAGCGCCGCGTCGGAGCGGGCCTGGCCGACGCAGGCGATCCCGAGATCCGAGGTGAGCGGCTGGCCCCCCGCCATGCCGGGCCGCCACCCCCACAGAGCGCCCAGGAACGGCGTGACGGATTCGCCCGCGTCGGTGGTCTCGCCGTAGATGAGGGTGTCGCCATTGAAGCCCGCGTCGGAGAAGCCCGCCGCCCTGCTCTTGAAGAGACGCTCGGAGAGGCGAAGGCAGCTCGCGTCGGAGCCGTCGCAGACGATGGGCGCGCCCGCGGCGGCCTTCGTGACGTCGAGGACCCAGAGCTCGAAGACCTGACCGTCGGGCCGCGCGAACGCGCACCACCGATCGCCCGTGGCCCCCGCCTCATTCGTGCAGCTGTCGGCGCCGTGGCCGACGAGCGTGGCGTCTCCGGGCACGACCAGGCGGCTCGCGGGCGAGGCGACCGGGGGCGGCTTCGGCGTCGCGTCGGCCGCGTCGGCCGCGTCGCCGGGCCCGGCGGGCGCCGTCTCGGCGTCGGCGGGCGTCCCTCCGCCGTCGCGATCGCCAGACCGGGCAGCACCCCCGCCGCAGGCCGTCGTCGAGGCGGCGAGCGCAACGAGCGCCAGGGCCGGTCCCTTCATCCGCGCTCAGCCTAGCAGCGATCGCCGCGGCCCTCATCCTTCTCGGCCGGCGGGGCCCTGTTCGTGCGAAAATCGCCCGATGCCGAAGCCTCGATGCTCGAGTGAGGTCCGGATGTTGATCCTCGTCCTGGCGGCGATGGGCGGTTGTGGGGGCGGTGGAAAGGTCGGCACGAGCCAGGGCGGCGGCGGCGGCTCCGGCGGCGGATCCTCGGGCTCGGGCGGGACGAACGCCTCGGCCGGCGGCGC
>DASZWW010000160.1:0-6852 GCA_035546175.1 Polyangia bacterium | reverse complement strand
GGAGCCGGAGCGGGCGCGGCCTTCGCCGCCGGAGCGGGCGCGGCCGGCGCGGCCTTGGCGGCGGGCTTGGCGCCGCCGGCGCGCGCCTTGGCCTCCGCCTCGAGCGCCGCCGTGTCCTCACCGGCCTTGCCGATGATGGCGATGGGCGTGCCGACCGGCACCGACGCGCCGTCGGCGATGAGGCGCTTGAGCAGCACGCCCTCGTCGAAGGCCTCGAAGTCCATCGTCGCCTTGTCGGTCTCGACCTCGGCGAGCACCTCGCCGGGAGACACCTTGTCGCCTTCGTTCTTCCGCCACTTCCGCATCACGCCGATCTTCATGGTGTCGGACAGCTGCGGCATATCGAGGATCGTCGCCATCTGGGATCTGGTTCCTTGAACTGAGGGAGATGAAAAAGGAGGAGGCTACTCGAGGTACAGCAGCTTCTTGACGGCGGCGACGGCGCGCGGCGCGTCCGGGATGCACTGCTGCTCGAGGTGGTGGTTGTACGGCATGGGCATGTCGGCGCCCGTGAGGCGCTCGACGGGCGCGTCGAGGTCGTCGAAGCAGCGCTTGCCGACGCGGTAGGCGATCTCGGCGCCCACGCCGTTGAAGGGCCAGCCCTCCTCGAGGATGAGGCAGCGGCCCGTCTTGCTGACGCTCTCGGCGATGAGGTCCTCGTCGAGCGGGCGGATGGTGCGCGGGTCGACGACCTCGGCCTCGATGCCCTCGGCGGCCAGCGCCTCGGCGGCCGCGAGCGCGACCTTCACCATCTTCGACCAGCCGATGATCGTGACGTCCTTGCCGGGGCGCTTCACCTCGGCGACGCCGAGCGGGATCGTGTACTCGCCGTCGGGGATCTCGCCCTGGTCGGCGTAGAGCACCTCGCCCTCGATGAAGACGATGGGGTTGTCGTCGCGGATGGCGCTCTTGAGGAGGCCCTTGGCGTCCTTGGGGTTCGCCGGCATGACGACCTTGAGGCCCGGGATGTGCGCCCAGATGGCCTCGGTCGACTGGCTGTGCTGCGCGGCCAGCATGTGCGCCGAGCCGCCCGGGCCGCGGAAGACGACCGGCAGCGTGAACTGCCCGCCCGACATCTGGCGGATCTTGGCGGCGTTGTTGATGAGCTGGTCGGCCGCGACGAGCGAGAAGTTCCAGGTCATGAGCTCGATGACCGGACGCAGGCCCACCATGGCGGCGCCGATGCCCACGCCCACGAACCCCGTCTCGGCGATGGGCGTGTCCACCACGCGGCGCTCGCCGAACTTGTCCATCAGCCCCTTCGACACCTTGTAGGCGCCGTTGTAGTGCCCGACCTCCTCGCCCATGAGGAAGATGCGGTCGTCCTTCTCCATCTCCTCGGAGAGGGCCTCGTTCAATGCCTCGCGGAAAGCAACGGTGCGCATGGCGGGTGTCTGTCCTTATTCCTTGTAGGTGAACTCGGCGAGCTTCTCGAAGGGGAGCTCCGGGCTGTCCTCGGCGAACTGGACGGCGTCCTCGATCTCGAGGCGGACCTTCTCCTCGATCTCGACGATCTCCTTCTCGTCCACCTTGGCCTTCACGAGCAGGTCGCGGCCGGTCGTGAGCGGATCGCGCTTCTTCGACTCCTCGACCTCCTCCTTGGTGCGGTAGAGGCCGGCGTCCGACATCGAGTGGCCGCGGAACCGGTAGGTGATGATCTCGATGAGCGTCGGCATCGACTCGTTGCGCGCGCGGCGCACGGCCTCGGCGACGCGGTCGCGCACGCGCAGGACGTCGTGGCCGTCGAAGCGGTCGCGCGCCATGCCGTAGGCGAGGGCCTTCTGCGAGACGTCCGCCACCGACATCGAGCGGTAGAGCGGCGTGCCCATCGAGTAGAGGTTGTTCTCGCAGATGAAGACGATGGGCAGGCGCCAGAGCGTCGCCAGCGTCACCGCCTCGTGGAAGGCGCCCTGGGCGACCGAGCCGTCACCGAAGAAGCACAGCGTGACCCGCCCGTCCCGGCGGTACTTCGAGGCGAAGGCCGTGCCCGCGGCGATGGGCGCGTGGCCGCCGACGATGCCGTAGCCGCCGAGGAAGTTCTTGGCGGCGTCGAAAAGATGCATCGAGCCGCCGAGGCCCTTCGAGCAGCCCGTCTCCTTGCCGTAGAGCTCGGCCATGATCTGGCGCGCCGACATGCCCTTGGCGTAGGCGTGGGCGTGCTCGCGGTAGGTCGCGATGACGTAGTCCTCGGGCTTGAGCGCCGCCAGGGCGCCGACCGCCACCGCCTCCTGCCCGATGTAGAGGTGCAAGAACCCGCCGAACTTGCGCAGCGCGTAGGCCTTGGCGAGGGCCTCCTCCAGACGGCGGATGGCCAGCATCTGATGGTAGTAGGTCTTGAGCTGGCCGACATCCACCTGGGTCGGACGTCCGGCGGATCCACCCTTCGCTCCGTCCAGGACTTCCCGTTCGATTGCACTCATTTCCAAGCATGCTCCATGCGCCGTCTCGGCGGGTTGGGGACGCTAAACACGAATCCGGAAGGATATACCAGGAGCCGACCGCCCACGGAAGAGAGTTGACGCCGATTGCCGGGTCGTCGTCGGAGGTTGCGAGCCGACGCGTGTGGTCGCGAAAGTTCTCAACTGTTCCGAGCCACCTGACGATTGGCCCGGGGAATGGCAGGTCAGGGTTCACGCGCCACGGATCCACCCGCGGCCGCCGCCGGAGGCCCACCCGGCAGGGGCCAGGTGCTGGTGGTCGATGACGACGTCCCCACGGCGCGCGCCTTCGGGCGCATCCTGTCGTCGGCGGGCTTCAAGGTGACGCTCGCCCACGACGGCGCCGAGGCCGCCAAGCTCGCCTCCCACAAGGGCTTCGACGCGATCCTCTCGGACATCGCCATGCCCGGCATGGACGGCATCGCCCTCCTGCGCGCCGTGCGCGAGCACGACCTCGACGTGCCGGTCGTCCTCATCACGGGCGGTCCGGCCATCGAGAGCGCCGTCGCCGCCATGGAGTACGGCGCGCTGCTCTACCTCATCAAGCCCATCGAGGCCGAGCAGCTCGAGGAGGTCATCACCCGCGCCGTGCGCCTGCACCAGATGGCCCGCATCAAGCGGGAGGCGCTCGAGCTCTTCCACATCGACAACAAGGCGCTCGGCGACCGCGCCGGCCTGGAGGCGCGCTACGACAACGCGCTCGCGACCCTGTGGGTCGCCTACCAGCCCATCGTGTCGTGGTCGGCGCAGCACGTCTTCGCCTACGAGGCCCTGGTGCGCAACAAGGAGCCCACGCTGCGCTCGCCGCCGGACCTGTTCGAGGCGGCCGAGCGGCTCGGGCGCCTGCAGGAGCTCGGGCGCGTCATCCGCGACCGCATCGCGCAGACGGCCGACGAGCTCCCCACGGGCAGCCTCCTCTTCGTCAACGTGCACGCCATGGAGCTCGACGACGACACGCTCTTCTCGGCGGCGGCCCCGCTGTCGCGCCACGCGAAGAGCGTGGTCCTCGAGATCACCGAGCGCGCCCCCATCGAGAAGATCCGGGACGTCGGCTCGCGCGTCGCGCAGCTGCGCGCCCTCGGCTATCGCATCGCCGTCGACGACCTCGGGGCCGGCTACGCGGGGCTCACGAGCTTCGCCCAGCTCGAGCCCGACGTCGTCAAGGTCGACATGTCGCTCATCCGCGGCCTCGACCGCTCGCCCATGAAGCAGAAGCTCCTCTCGTCTATCGTCACCCTCTGCCAGGAGCTCGGCATCCAGATGATCGCCGAGGGCATCGAGACCGAGGCGGAGCGCGACACGCTCATCAACCTCGGCGGCGATCTCTGCCAGGGCTACCTCTTCGCGCGCCCCCAGCTCCCCTGGGCCCAGACCGCCTTCGGCAGCGCCAACCGCGACGACTCGAACCACGGCGTGTGATCGCCCGGGACGGAGCGCCCGGCCACCCCTCGCGCCTGCGGCGCGGCCCCGCGCGCGTGGTAGTGTGGGCCCGTGAACGTCGAGCTCATGAAGGAGTACCGCTTCGAGGCGGCGCACAGCCTGCCGCGCGTGCCCGAGGGGCACAAGTGCCGCCGCGTTCACGGGCACAGCTACAAGGTCGAGCTGCGCGTGAGCGGCCCGGTCGACGCGCAGACGGGCTGGCTCGTGGACTTCGGCGTCATCGACGAGGCCTGGGGCGAGCTGCACGCGCGCTTCGACCACCGCAACCTCAACGACGTGCCGGGCCTCGAGAACTCGACCTGCGAGAACATCGCCGTCTACGTCTGGGGTGTCGTGCGGAGGGCCGTGCCCCAGCTGTCGAGCGTGACGATCTGGGAGACGAGCGACTCGAGCTGCACCTATCGAGGTCCCTAACAACCTGAGGAGGAGGTCGGGATGAGGAGAACGGGCGCGTTCCAGGTCGTCAAACCCCGCCACCTGCGGTTCGTCACCTTGAACCTCTGGGGTGAGAACGGCCCCTGGATGCAGCGCCTCGACCTCGTCTCCGACAAGCTCGCGGGCGTGCTGCCCGACGTGGTCGCCCTCCAGGAGGTGCGCGAGGTCTCGGGGCGGATCGTCAACCAGGCCGAGGCGCTCGCGCGGCAGCGCGGCTGGAGCTTCGTGTTCGCGCCCGCGACCGCCTGGGGCGGGGGCCACGAGGGCCTGGCCATCCTCTCGAAGTTCCCCATCGGCGCGCACGACTTCCGCGTGCTGCCCCACAGCCAGGACGTCGAGGGGCGCATCGTGCTCTCGGCGCGCGTCGACAGCGACTTCGGCCAGGTCTGGGTGCACACGACGCACCTCAGCTTCCGGGAGCACGAGGGGCGCAAGCGCGAGGATCAGATCCTCGTCGTCGACGAGGTCGTGACGGCGCACAAGAACGACAACCCGCAGGTCCTCATGGGCGACTTCAACGCCGTGCCGTCCAGCGACGAGATCCGCTGGCTCACCGGCCTCACGACGCTCAGCGGGCGGCGCGTCTATTACCAGGACGCGTGGGACATGATCCACCCCGACGAGCCGGGCTACACGTGGGCGCGCGACAACCACTACCGCGATCGGATGTACTGGCTGCGCGCCGACCGGCGCCTCGACTACGTCTTCGTGACCCCCACGCGGCGCGACCGGCGCGGCACGGTGCACGAGGCGCGCCTCATCTTCGAGGAGCCGATGGTCATGGCGGGCGGCGAGCGGCTCTTCGCCTCCGACCACTACGGCGTGCTCGCCGAGGTGCAGTTCCTCCCCGAGTCGCCCGACGGCGCGACCATCCCGCCCGATCCCCTGACCCAGGGGTCGTAAGGCGCGCCGTGTTCCGCCTCGCGCACGTCACGGACCCGCACTTCCGCGGCTTCGCCGGCGTGGGCGTGGGCGACTTCGTGGGCAAGCGCGCGGTGGGCGCGCTCAACCTGGTCGTCAACCGCACGCGCAAGCACAAGATGGCGCTCCTCGAGGCGCTGCGCGAGGACCTGCGCGCGCAGGCCGTCGACCACCTCGCGCTCACGGGCGATCTCTCCAACATCTCGCTCGAGGCCGAGTGGAGGAGCGCCCTCGCCTGGCTCGCGGCGCTGGGCGCGGCCCCCGAGGCCGTGACGGTCATCCCCGGCAACCACGACACGTACGTCCAGGACGTCGTCGACTCCGGCGTCTTCGAGCGCCTGTTCGCGCCTTACCAGACGCCCGACCTCGGCGGGAGCGGCGGGGCCTACCCCTTCGTGCGCGTGCGGGGCGACGTCGCCCTCGTCGCCGTCACGAGCTGCGTCGCGACCGGCGACCTCGGGGCGTGGGGCGAGGTGGGCGCCGCGCAGCTCGCGCGCCTGGAGGCGGCCCTCGCGGACCGGGCGCTCGCCGGCAAGACGCGCGTGCTGCTGATTCACCACCCGCCGGTGGCCATCAAGCCGGGCGAGCACCGCAACCTGCGCGACCGCGCCGCGCTCGTCGAGGTGCTCGCGCGCGCCGGCGCCGAGCTCGTGCTCCACGGGCACGACCACGACGACGAGCGCGCCACGCTCGTGGGTCCGGGCGGCGCGGCGATCCCCGTCGTGGGCGCCGGCTCGGCGTCGTACGCCGGCGCGGCCGACCGCCGCTCGCGGTACAACGTCTACGAGATCGACGGGCGCGAGATCACCTGCGTGATCCGCGCGCACGACGAGGCGGCCGACAGGTTCCGCGAGTACGGCCGCGAGCGGCTGGCCTGAGCCTCACGGGCCCGCGCGCGCGAGATCGGCGCCGAGCGTCTTGCGCAGCTCGTGCGGCGAGAGATCGCGCGAGCCGGGGGTGCACGCCTGCCGGCGCGTCGGCGGTCCCAGCCAGGCGTCGAGATCGATCTGCGCCGCGAGCCCCGAGACGAGGGCCTCGAGGCGCACGGCGTGGGCCTCGCCCGGCGCGCGGCAGTGGTCGGTGCCGAGCTGGATCCGCTCGCCGTCCGAGCAGGCCACGCGCGTCGTCGCGGAGCTGGCGCAGAGCGCGTCGTCGTCGAGGACGCCGCCCAGATCGGAGCAGAGCGCGGCGAGCAGGTCCCTGAGGCGCGTGAGCGCGTCGCCCCCGAGCCGCGCCAGGACGAAGCCGCCGATCTCGACGCAGCGGTGGCCTTCGTAGACGAGCGTGCCGTCGTCGAAGATCGCGAGCTCGTAAGACGGCTCGTCGTGGGCGCCGCGCGCCGCGACCCGGGCGACGTAGACGAGCGGCGCCTGTCCCACGAGGTTCCGGAGGGCCGGCGTCGCGGGGCGCAGCGCCTGCAGGTTCATCTGGTCCGCCAGCGGTCCTTGCCAGCTGGCCGGGGCGGGGACCGGCGCCGCGGCCGCCTTGGCCGCCCCCGAGGGCGTCGAGCACGCGCCGGGGACGAGCGCGACGGCGGCGGCGAGGGCGCGCCACTTCACGGGGCAGAGGTTCGCTCTCACGGCGACGTCGCTACTGCAGCCGGCGGGCCAGCGCCGCG
>DASZWW010000159.1:0-5140 GCA_035546175.1 Polyangia bacterium | reverse complement strand
CCATCGGGCGCGCGGGCCGGCGCGGCGGGCGCGTGCGGGTGGGCGCCGGGCGGGCCCCGCTCGCCGCGCGCACCGAGTGGGAGGTCCTCGAGCGGCGCGGCGCGACGACCTTGCTGCGCGCGCGCCTGCACGCGGGCCGCGCGCACCAGGTGCGCGCTCACCTCGCGGCGGCAGGCTTCCCCATCGCCGGCGACGCGGTCTACGGCGATGCGGCCGCGCGCGCCGCGGCGCCGCGCCTCCGCTTGCACGCCCACACGATCTCGTTCGTCCACCCGCGCACGCGGGCCGCGTTTTTGATCGAAGCGCCGCCGCCGGCGTGGGCCATACTCGGCGCGTGAAGCGCGCCATCGTGTTGCAGCACACGCCCACCGAGGGGCCGGAGCGGGTGGCCGAGCTGCTCGCCGAGCGCCGCGTCGCGCTCGACGTCCGCCACGTCTACCGGGGCGACGCCGTTCCGGAGCACGTCTCGCAGGGCGAGCTCGTCGTGGCCATGGGCGGCCCCATGGGCGTGGGCGACGTCGACGATCCGCGCTACCCGTTCCTCGGCCCGGAGATCACGCTGCTGCGCGAGGCGCTCGCCCGCGATCGGCCGGTGCTCGGGATCTGCCTCGGCGCGCAGCTCCTCGCGGCGGCGGCGGGCGCGCGCGTCTACCCGAACACGCGGCGCGCCGCCGACGGCGCGGTCGTGCTCGCGCGCGAGGTCGGCTGGGGCCCCGTCGACTTCACGGACGTCTCGCGCGAGCCCGCGCTCGCGGGCCTGCGCGCCAGGGAGATGGTGCTGCACTGGCACGGCGACACGTTCGACCTGCCGCGCGGCGCGGTGCCGCTCGCCTCGACGCCGCTGTGCCGCAACCAGGCCTTCCGCCTCGGGTGGCGGCACTTCGCGCTGCAGTTCCACTGCGAGCTCCCGGCGGAGGCCGTGGCCGTCTGGGTGCGCGAGGACGCCGCCTACGTGCGCGAGGCCAACGGCGACGAGGGCGGCGCGCGCATCCTCGCCGACACCGAGCGCCACTTCGCCGAGGCGAAGCCGGTGTGGGACCGCCTGCTGCGCAACATCATCGGCCAGATGCTCGATGACGGGTCGCGGCCGTAGGCCGCGGCCGTGGTCGGAGAGCGTGAGGACCCGAACGCGATCGAGGCTCGCGTCTCCGAATGGTCGCTTGCATTTGCGCGGCCGCCGAGAATAGTAGGGCGCATGGCAACGCCGCAGACGGTGACGCTCGGCCTCGTGCAGATGCGCTGCGGGACGGATCCGCGCGACAACCTCGAGCGGGCCGTGGCGCGCGTGCGCGAGGCGGCCAAGGCGGGCGCGCAGCTCATCTGCCTGCCCGAGCTCTTCCGCTCGCAGTACTTCTGCCAGACCGAGGACCACGCGAACTTCGAGCTCGCCGAGCCCATCCCCGGGCCGTCGACGGAGGCGCTCGGCCGCGTCGCGAAGGAGGCGCGCGTCGTCGTGATCGGCTCGCTCTTCGAGCGCCGCGCGGCCGGCGTCTACCACAACACGGCGGTCGTCTTCGACGCCGACGGCAGCACGCGCGGCCTCTACCGCAAGATGCACATCCCCGACGACCCCGCCTACTACGAGAAGTTCTACTTCACGCCGGGCGACCTCGGGTTCAAGGCGTTCGACACGGCCGTGGGCCGCATCGGAACGCTCGTGTGCTGGGACCAGTGGTACCCGGAGGGCGCGCGCCTCACGGCGCTCGCGGGCGCGGACGTCCTCTTCTATCCGACGGCCATCGGGTGGCACCCCGCCGAGAAGGCCGAGCTCGGCGCCGCGCAGGCCTCGGCGTGGCAGACGATCCAGCGCGGCCACGCCATCGCGAACGGCGTCTACGTCGCGGCGGTCAACCGCGTGGGGCTCGAGAGGCCGAAGTCTGGCGACGGGGCCGGCATCGAGTTCTGGGGAGGGACCTTCGTGGCCGATCCGTTCGGCGTCGTGTTGAAGGAGGCGTCGCGCACCGACGAGGAGACGGTCATCGTGACCTGCGACCGGCGGCACCAGGAGACTGTCCGCCAGCACTGGCCGTTCCTGCGCGATCGCCGCATCGACGCCTACGGCGACATCGTCCGCCGCTTCATCGACGAATGAGCGGCCCGACCCCAGCGACGACGCCCACGGCGCTCGGCTTCCGCATGCCCGCCGAGTGGGAGCCGCACGAGGCGACGTGGCTCGCCTGGCCGCACGAGGCCGCCGACTGGCCCGGCAAGCTCGCCCCCATCCCGTGGGTCTACGGAGAGGTCGTGCGCCACCTCGCGCGCGGCGAGCTCGTGCGCATCCTCGTGCCCGACGCCGCGGCGGAGCGCAAGGCGGCGGCGCTGCTCGCGCGTGTGGGCGTCGAGAAGGCGCGCGTGCAGTTCTTCCGCGTGCCGACGGACCGCAGCTGGACGCGCGACACGTGCCCGCTCTTCGTGAGCGACCGCGTCGGTCACGTCGCCATGACCAACTGGCGCTTCAACGGGTGGGCGAAGTACGCCAACCACAAGAAGGACGACGCCATCAACGACAAGCTCGCGAAGCGCCTCAAGATGACGCAGTGGAAGCCCACGGCGAGCGTCGGGGGCAAGCCCTGGCGCGTCGTCCTCGAGGGCGGCAGCGTCGACGTCGACGGGCGGGGCACGATCCTCACGACGGAGGAGTGTCTCCTCTCGCCCGTGCAGGCGCGCAACCCGGGCCTGTCGCGCGAAGAGATCGAGCACGTCCTGTGCGACCACCTGGGCGCCCGCAAGGTGCTGTGGCTCGGCAACGGCATCGCGGGCGACGACACGCACGGCCACGTCGACGATCTGGCGCGCTTCGTCGACGCGCGCACGGTCGTCATCGCCGCCGAGGACGACCCGGCGGACGCGAACTACGCGCCGCTCCGCGAGAACCGCGCGAGGCTCGAGAGCATGACGAACGCCGACGGCGAGCGGCTGCGCGTCGAGACGCTGCCCATGCCCGCGCCCCTGACGCTCGACGGCGTGCGGCTGCCGGCCAGCTACGCGAACTTCTACGTCGCGAACGCCGTCGTCCTCGTCCCCACCTTCAACGACGCCCGCGACCGCGAGGCGCTCGCCATCCTGGCGCGGCTCTTCCCCACGCGCGCCGTCGTCGGCATTCACGCCGTCGATCTCGTGTGGGGGCTCGGGACGTTGCACTGCATGACGCAGCAGCAGCCGGCGGGCATGGGCCAGTAGCCGCGCTCAGCGGAGCCAGCGCGCCTCGAGCCAGGCGAGCGAGTCGGCGCTGGCGCGCATCTCGCGATCGAGCGCGCGCACCGCGGCGTCGTCCTCGACGGAGCCGCGGGCGTAGGCGCGCGAGTAGAGGATCCAGTTCGAGAGCTGGAAGTGGTGGAGGAGCGGCGCGAAGCGGTGGCCCGCGAGGCCCTCGAGCGCGACGTGCGCGGCCGCGGCGTCGGGGCAGGCGAGCAGCGCCGTCCCGGCGTCGACGAGGAGCGCGCGCAGGTCCTCGAAGGCGCGCTCGGGCGCCGCCGACACGCCCTCGAGCAGGCGCTGGAAGCCGCCCTCGTCGAGCCCGGCCTGCTCGGCGGCCTCGGCCATGATCGGCACCTGACTGGTCACGAAGTCCGAGTCGGGCGCGGTTGGGAGCAGCCGCCCCACGAGGTAGAGATCGAAGGCGCTGGCGATGGCCTCCGTGAAGAGGAGCGCCGCGGGAGAGTCGGCCGAGGCCTCGCGCGCGAGCGCGCGGCCCACGACGTGGTGGAGCGCCGTGTGGGCGACCACGTCGGGGGCGAGGTGCTCGTCGACGAGCACGCTCGCCTCCTCCGACGGAGACCAGTAGGTCAGGTTCAGGAACAGCGCCCGATCCCAGCTGGCGTTCTCGCCCGCGGCCGCGACCTTGAAGCGGTGGCCGGAGGCGCGCAGCGCCTCCTTGAGCCGATGGTAGAGCGCGACGCCGCGGAAGGAGGCCTCGTCGTCGATCGTGAGCTCGTCGAGCGTGAGGCTGCGCAGCGGCACGGGAGCGCCTAGTCCAGCTGGACGAGATCGGTCTCGAGCAGGAGGTAGAGCGAGCGCAGGAAGGTCAGGCGCTCCTCGGCCTCGGAGAACTGGTCCATCCAGGCGCGCAGCGTGCGCTCGCCGTCGAGCAGCTCGAGGACGTCCCGCGGCGTCGGGCCGATGCGGAAGGCCTCGGGCTGGACCCGCCAGTGCTTCGTCGCCACGGGTCGGTAATCGGCGAGCGGCTCGAAGCGCTGCTCGAGCAGCTCGCCCGGCAGCGTCACGACGCCGGCGCCGAGGATCTCGAACGTGTCGAGCCCGAGCGGGAACCCCTCGGCCGGGTTGGTGGTGCCGCGGAAGAAGGCGAAGGTGCCCTCGGTCCAGCCGAAGACGTCGATGACGCGATCGCGGACCTGCTGCGAGAGGAGGCGGAAGACGTCGAGCGGACGCAGCAGGCCGAGCGCGACGAGCGTGTCGCCCAGCTTGCCGTTGTAGTGCGGCAGCATGCCGAGGGCCAGCTCGAGGTCTCCGCGGCCGAGCACCTCCTTGGCGACGAGGTACTCGCCGAAGCGCTCCGACGGCAGGCTGGAGCTCACGGACTCGGGCGCGCCGCCGACCAGGAAGATCTCCTTGATCGTGCCCGGCACCTCGAAGCGCAGGAGCCCCGTCTCGCCCGCGACGGCCAGGTCGCAGAAGAGGCGCATGGGAGTTATGACGCTCACGTCGCCGGCGCTGTCGGGCGGGCTCTTGGGGGCGCCCGACACGAACTTGCCGACGCCGGGCTGCGGCCCCGCCGCGAACGCGCCCGGCGGTCGCCTCGGCACCGGCAGCGGCTGCGAGGCCGGCGTGAAGCCGCGCACCGACGATCGCTCGTACTCCTCGTCGGCGGGCCAGCCGTCGTCCACGGACGTGAGGATCTGGCCGAGCTGCGCCGTGGGCGCGTCCATGATGGCGCCGACGCCGCTCGTCTCGCCCGTGTGCGCCTCGCCGACGAGGACGGCGTCGACGAGCACCTCGCTGGCCGCGTCCTCGCGCCCCGCCATGATCTCGGCCTGGGCCTGGGCCGACATGCGCTCCGTCTGGCCGCTGTCGGCGGCCTCGACGATGACCCCCGCGTCCGTGCGCGGCCTCGCCAGGCCCGCCGCCGCGCGGGCCGCCTCGTCGGGGGGCGCCACCTCGGCGCTGGGCGCCGCGCCGGCGG
>DASZWW010000158.1:0-3875 GCA_035546175.1 Polyangia bacterium | reverse complement strand
GCGGCGCGAAGCGCCCGCCCGGGCGCAGCACCGGGACGATGACGATGCTGCCGGCCATCGCCGCCGGATCGATCGCGTGGGCGAGGGCGCGCGCCGCCGCCGTGGCGGCGCTCTCGGTGCCGCGCGCCGCCGCCACGATCGTGACGCGCGGCCCGGGCTTGGCGCCGACGGCCACCCACGCCGGGAGGGCCCGGACGGCCGCGCTCGCGGCGTCGTCCGGCGTCTCGCCGGCGCCGTGCGCCGCCGCGCGGCTCTCCCGCGGCGCGAGGGGGATGCTCACGGCGCGGGCCACGCCCGGCGCGATCGTGACGCCTCCAACGCGAACGCCGCGGGCGGGCAGGGTGATCGACATGAGGTCCCCGAGGCGCTCTGCGGTCAGGGCCCGGTGGCGGGACCGAGCTTCGCGATCTCTCCGCGCAGCTTGAGCAGGGCCGCGCGATCGACGTCGACGAAGCGGACGCCGATGCGCCGCTCCTGCTTCGCGGCGACGCGCGCCTTGCAGCGCAGGACGAGCTGACCTTGCGTGTCGACGATGTCGAGCTGGTACCCCGTGCCGAGCGGCACGTCGGCCTCGGCCGGGATGAAGCACCCGCCGATGCCGATGTGCATGAGCGGGTTGTACGTGAAGTAGGCAGCCGTCGCGCTCGACAGCGTGATGCGCACCGTGCCGTGCGCGTACTCGACGGCGCGCCCGCCCGGCAGCGTCTGCCGGATCGTGTCCTCCTCCTCGAACGGGACGGGCGCCGGCTCGCGCGAGTTCGCGTCGACGATGCGGTCGACGAGGAGGCGGGCCTCGGGGTCGAGCTCGACGAAGCGCAGGCCCATGCCGCGCTCGCCCTGCAGCGAGAGCCGCGCCACCTCGGCGGTCCCCTTCATCACGACGAGGCCGTCGAGCTGGAACTGGAACTCGACGATGCTCCCCACGTCGAGCAGCTTGCCGCGCGAGGCCAGGAACATCCCCGAGCGCGACAGGTTCACGAGCTGCGTCTCGACGAACTCGGGCGCGGCCGGCGGCTGCGAACCGACCGGCGCCGCGCCGATCGGCTGGTACATGACGTGGATCCGCACCCGGCAGCGCGGGGCGCGGTCGATGAACGCGCGCACTTCGTCGGTCGTGAGCGCGGGGCGCGTCACGCGGTCATCGGTCATCGCCGCCAGTATACAGGCATCCATCCACGTGATCCGTAACCATCCCCACGGCCTGCATGAAGGCGTAGACGATCGTGCTGCCCACGAACTTGAAGCCGCGCCGCCGCAGGTCCTTGGAGAGGGCGTCGGACTCGGGGGTCGTCGCGGGGATGTCCGACATCCGACGGCGCCGCTTCCGCAGCGGCGCGCCGCCCACGAAGCTCCACAGGTAGGCGTCGAACGACCCGCGCTCCTTCGCCACCTCGAGGACGCGGCGCGCGTTCTCGATGGCGGCGTCGATCTTCAGGCGGTTCCGGACGATCCCCGGGTCGCCCATGAGCCGCCGCGCGTCGGCGGCGCCGAAGCGCGCCACCTTCCTGACGTCGAAGCCGGCGAACGCGCGCCGGTAGCCCTCGCGCTTCTTGAGGATCGTCGACCACGAGAGCCCCGCCTGCGCGCCCTCGAGCACGAGGAATTCGAAGAGCGCGCGGTCGTCGTGCACGGGCCGCCCCCACTCGCGGTCGTGGTAGGCGATCATGAGCGGGTCGTCGCCCGCCCACGCGCAGCGCTTCGGCTCCCGCTTCACTTGTGCTTGAACACGAAGTTCAGCACGACCCGCGTCGCATTTTCGCGCGGGTGGCTGCTCGCGTGCCAGATGTTGGAGTCGAACAGGACGGCCTTGCCCTTGCGGGGCGACACGCGCTTCCTGATCGTGAGCGGCTTCCTGTCCCGGTGAGCGTCCCGGCGCGCCTCGTTGAAGAGGAACGTGTCGCCGTCGCTGTCCTTGACGTAGTAGAGGAGGCTCTTGTGCCCCGGCTCGGCGATGTCGATGTGGGGCGTGTTGTACTGGCCCTCGTCGATGGGCTTCTGCACGAGGAGGTTCGCCTTCATGCGCTCGGGCGCGTCGAGGGCGACGCCCGTCTTGTCCTCCATGAAGTAGAACATAGGGAAGACGATGTCGAAGAACTCGGAGCGCCGCTCACCCTGCTGGAAGAGCGCGTGCACGAACTGGTCGGCGTCGTAGGACCGCGCGTCGCGGTTCATGATCTCGGGCGCCGAGAGGTCGTTCGTCGAGGCGTTGTACTGCCAGAGGAACTGACCGCTCTTGCAGATGAGCTGCTCGAGGATGTCGGCGTACGACTCGGGCAGGAACCGCTCGAGCTCGACGACGTCCTCGACCTTGGCCACGACCTCGCCCGCTGCCGTCCCGTTATTTGGCCTCGGGCGGCACGTAATCGGCCGGGCGATCCGCCGCGCCGTCGCCGAAGAAGAACTTCTCCGCCTGGTCCATGAGCAGCTTCTGCCCCTGCGGCGACGTGAGGTCGAGGCGGTACTCGTTGACGATCATCTTCGACGCCTCGATCCACTGCTTCCAGGCTTCCTGCGACACGCTGTCGTAGATGCGCTGGCCCAAGTCGTTGTTGAAGGGCTTGTAGACCATGCCGGGCAGCTCCTGCCCGAGCTTCACGCACTTGACCATCCGGGGCATCGCGTTCGTCTCCTGTAGGGGGAGGGTGACTATGACACACCCGAAAAAAACACGCCCAGGAAGCACACTCGAAGCACACCCGAAACACGAGGCGGAGTAGGGTGCCGCCCATGAGCAAGATCCACCTCATCGGCGGCGAGAAGGGCGGCGTGGGCAAGTCGGTCGTGGCGCGGCTCCTCGTGCAGTGGGCCGTCGACAAGCAGCTCCCCTTCGCGGCCGTCGACGCCGACGAGTCGCACGGCGCGCTGCTGCGTCACTACGGGACCTTCACGCGCGCCGTCGACCTCGCGCGCCCCGAGAGCGCGGACGAGATCGTCTCGCTGGCGCTCGACGCCGATCGCCGGGTGATCGTCGACCTCCCCGCGCAGAGCGACCGGCTCGTCGCCGCGTGGCTCGCCGAGGCGGGCGTGCTGGACCTGCTCGCCGAGGCGGGCGTGGGCGTCGTCTTCTGGCACGTCATGGACGACGGCAAGGACTCGATCGCGACGCTCGGCCGCCTGCTCGAGCGTCACGCGGCCAAGCCCCGCGCCAACGTCCGCTTCGTCATCGTCGAGAACCTCGGCCGCGGCAAGGAGTTCTCGCTCTTCGATCGCTCGCCCGCGCGCGCGGCCGCGAACGAGGCCGGCGCGCTCACGATCCAGCTCCCGGAGCTGCAGGCGCCCGCGATGCGCAAGATCGATCGCTCGGACGGCAGCTTCTGGGCCGCCGTCCACAACCCCGAGTTCGCGGCCGATCTCTTCACGCGCATGGACCGGCAGCGCATCAAGGCGTGGATGGTCGCCGTGTACGACCAGCTCGCGCGCCTCGGCGACGTCGCCTGACGGTCCGCCGCGCCGCGCGATAGCCCCGAAAGCGGTTATTGGGTCGCCCCGGCCGATTTTCTCGCGCGCCACGAAGATGGCGCGTTTTTCGAGGGAATTCGCCCCTAAGTGGTTCCGCCCGCCTTCGAAGATTGGGATAATTCTGTCCCCGACGCGGCACCTCGACCACGGACGCCGCGCGTCCCCCTCAAGACGGGAGTTGTCTCATGGCGAAGCTTCATCGTGTCCTTGCCCTCACCCCTCTTTGCGCCGTGCTGGCGTGCACCAGCAGCGGGACTCCTCGCACGGGAGCGACCGGGGCGGCGGGCAACGCGACGGGCGCGGCGGGCAACGCGACGGGCGGGACGGGCAACGCGACGGGCTCCGCGGGCGGCTCGACGGGCGCGGCCGGCGCCGGCGACACGAGCGGCGCCTCGGGCTCGGGCGGCGGCACGGGC
>DASZWW010000157.1:0-18271 GCA_035546175.1 Polyangia bacterium | reverse complement strand
CTCGCGGCCGAGCTGCTGGCGGCGGCCCCGCGCTCGCCGCTCCGCACCTCGCTCGAGGAGAGCTGCGCCGCGCGATGAGCGTCCGCGCGGCGCGCCCGGCCGCCGTCCGCGCGGCCCGCCCGGCCGCGTTCGTCGGGTCGCTCCTCGTCGTCGTGGCGGCGGCGCCGCCGGCGCGCGCGGCGCTCCCGCTCACGCTGACCTGGGTCGCGCCCACGGGCTGCCCCACCGCCGCCGACGTGCGCGGCGAGGTCGAGCGCCTCGTGCGCTTCCCGCACGGGCAAGAGCCGAAGGCGCTGGTCGCCGAGGGGCGCGTCGAGGACCGCGACGGCCGCTGGCGGCTGCGCCTGCACACGGAGCGCGACGGCGTCCCGGGCGAGCGTGAGCTCGAGGCCGACTCGTGCGCCTCGCTCGCGCACGCCGCGACGCTCGTCATGGCGCTCGCCTTCGGCGTCGGCGAGAACGCGCCGCCGCCAGCGCCGCCCCCCGTCGAGGAGCGCCCGCGCCCGCCGCCGCGCCCCCGCGTGGTCGAGGCGCCGCCGCCTCCTCCGCCGCCGGTCGAGACGCCCCCGCCTCCACCGCCGTCTCCGCCGCGGCCCGCGGCGCCGCCCGTCGTGGTCGCCGCTCCCGCCACGCCTCGTCCGCCGACCGCCTGGTCGATCGGCGCCGAGATGATGCTGGGGGGACCCCTGCCGAGCGGCCCTGCCTCGCGGCTCGCCGGGTGGGGCGCGGGGGTAGGCCTCGCGGCGACGAGGGGCCGCCTGCGGGCCGAGCTGCGCGCCCGCGCGTGGCTTCCGACCGACGACGCCATCACCGGAACGTCGACGCGCATGCAGAGCTCCGGCGAAGGCCTGGCGGCGTCCGTCTGCCGGATCGCGGCGCGTCCCCGCTGGGGGGCCTTGGCCCTCTGCGCGACGGGCGGCTCCGCGGCGATCCGCGGCGCCTCGACCGGCGGGCTCACGTCGACGCCGCGCACGGCGCCCTGGTCGTTCGCCGGCTTCGCCATCGACGAACGGCTCCGGCTCTGGCGAGGACTGCACCTCGAGGTGCGCCTGGAGCTCGACACGTCCCTGACGCGGCCGGAGTTCGCGCTCGGGAGCGGACCGGAGCCTCAGGCCATGATCACGACGGTTTACGCGGTCCCTCGGGTCGTCCCCGTGCTCGGCGCCGGGCTCTCCTTCGACCTCTGACCAGCCGCGGCCGCGCCGTCGTCACGCCGCGTCGGAATCGTGTGGGGAGGTCAACGACTCCGGCGAGGGCTCCCCACTCCCAGGGCATGACGAACATCGCTCGCGGGAGATCGCTCGGGATCGCGTTGATCGGCGCCCTCGTCTTGACGCAGGCGTGCGGTGGTGAATCGCACAAGCCAGGCGCGGGCGGCGGCACGGGAACCGGGACGGCCGGCGCGACGGCGGCCGTGGGCCAGGGCGGGAACCCCGCGAGCGGAAGCGGGAGCGCGGGCGAGGGGACGATGGTGGTCACCGGCGCCGGGGGCTCCACGGCCACCGGCGCCGGCGGAGTTGCCAGCATGACGACGGGCGCGGGCGGCGACGTCGGCATGTCCAACCCCATCGGCCCCAACACGCCCGTGGGCACCTGCGCGACCGGCTTCGCGCGCTGCTACGGCATCTGCGTCGAGGCGGGCCTCGTCGACGCCAACTGCCGGCCGGCGCTCTGCGCGATGCCGGCGATGAGCGCGACGCCGCCGGCGCGCCCGAACCCGTCGGCCCGTGGCTTCACCTGGGACATCGCCACGACGGGCGGGATGACGACGGTCTCGTTCATGCCCGGCAAGCCCGGCATCGGCGGCGGCAACGTGGGCATCATCGCCGTCGACGTCGACTACCGCGTCAACGGCGGCCCCGCGCTCCAGACGGTGACGATGACGGGCGCCATGACGACCGGCTTCGAGGCGCAGATCCCCGGCCTCAACGCGGGCGACGACCTCGACTTCTTCTTCCACACGACGAACGCGCCGCAGACGATCATCGTCCCCAGCCCGAACCCGGGCGGCAAGCCCCTCGTCGACACGATGTGGTTCCACCAGCGCATCGGCATGCCGCGCGATCCCGAGCCGGCGTACCCGCTCACCGTGAAGTACGCGGGCCGCTTCCGCGATCGCCACCCGAACGAGGAGCGCTACGACCACTACGTCGACACCTACTTCGCGGGCCCGACGTTCGACCTCACGTTCACGGACTACGGCAACTCGATCGACGTGCTCATCGCGCCGCAGGCGTCGATGCAGGTGCAGGCGGTCGACTTCAAGAACTACGAGTGCTTCGGCTCGGGCGAGGCGGGCGCGATCCCGGCGCCAACCCCGCTCTGCTC
The DNA here is from genome assembly GCA_035546175.1 of Polyangia bacterium. Classification (GTDB taxonomy): domain Bacteria; phylum Myxococcota_A; class Polyangia; order Fen-1088; family Fen-1088; genus DASZFV01. Next base: position 15,943 of record DASZWW010000157.1, on the reverse strand, counting down.
GACGCCGCCCGCGCTCGCCGCCATCGGCGTGCGCGCCACGGCCATGGGCAACAGCGTGTGGAAGGGGCACCTCGACAACCTTTCTTACGGGCAGCTGGTCGACTTCGAGCTCACCTTCGTCCGCTCGCGCACGTACTACACGGAGTGGTTCTCGTACTACGTCGGCAGCGGCCGCCTGCAGCCGAAGATCATGCACCCGTGGGCGACGGCCGCGGGGCCGCAGTCGGTGACGAACGTGACCACCGACGAGTTCGGGTACGCGCAGCACATCCCGAACATCACGCCGACGGAGCTCGCCGACTTCATCTCGGGCAAGGTGCTCTTCGAGGCCGACTTCCAGACCCACGTCGGCTACAACCCGCCGACGACCTTCGACTGCCCGCGCGGCGCCACGCCGGGCACGAAGATCCCCACCATCGTGACACCGCCGCCCATGAGCCCGATGTTCACGGCGGGCAACGCCTACACGAACATGGGCCTGGCCACGATCCCGCGGCCGGGCTTCACCGAGTCGTCGTGCTTCGGCTGCCACCACCTCGACGGCAAGGGGCTGCCGCCGGACGACCAGGGCATGAACCAGTGGCTGCTCAAGCTGTTCTCGTCGACGGACGGCAAGACGTCGGGCCCCGACGCCACGTACGGCTCGATCCTGGACACGCACGGGGCGGCGGGCGGCGCGCCCGAGGCGACGCCGACGGTGACCTGGCAGACGACGACGGGCACGTTCCCCGACGGCACGCCGTACGAGCTCCGCAAGCCCGTGCTCTCGACGGGCACGCTGCGTGACGGCCCGATCGCGGCCTCGACGCACATCTCGGCGCGCGTGCCGCGGCCCGTGTTCGGCCTCGGCCTCCTCGAGGCCGTGCCCGCCGAGACGATCCTCGGCCTCGCCGATCCCGACGACAAGAACGGCGACGGCGTCTCGGGCCGCCCCAACTTCGTGACCGACCCGAAGACCGGCCAGACGGTGCTCGGCCGCTTCGGCTGGAAGGCGGGCACGGCGTCGCTGCGCGAGCAGGCGGGCCTCGCCTTCGCCAACGACATCGGCGTGACGTCGCCGCTCTTCCCGAAGCACCGCTGCGGCGCGAACCAGCCCGCCTGCACGAGCGCTTCGGGCGGCGACGCGGCGCCGCAGCTGGCCGACACGGACCTCGACCACATCCAGTCGTACCTGCGCAGCCTCTCGCCGCCTCCGCGGCGCAACTTCCAGGACCCCGACGCCATCGCCGGCATGGCGATCTTCGCGGCCATCGGCTGCAACCGCTGCCACGTGCCGAACCTCGTGACCTCCACGACCGCCGAGCTGCCCGAGCTGCGCGGCATCGCCATCCAGCCGTTCACCGACCTGCTGCTCCACGACATGGGCCCGGACCTCGCCGACGACGCGCCCGTCGAGGAGGGCTCGGCCTCGGGCAGCGAGTGGCGCACGGCGCCGCTCTGGGGCAACGGCACGGGCACGGCCGTCATGTTCCCGGCCATCGACGCCTTCGACCCGAACGGCCACCCGCCGCCCGGCGGGGTGTACCTCCACGACGGCCGCGCGCGCTCGATCACCGAGGCCGTCCTGTGGCACGGCGGCGAGGCCAAGCCGATGCACGACGCCTTCGTGGCGCTCTCGGCGACGGCGCGCGCGCAGCTCCTCGCCTACGTCGCCTACCCGTTCGCCGATCCCGTGCCGCTCCGCAGCTGTCTCCCGGCGGCCGCGACCACCGGACCCTAGCGCCGTCCAACAATCGGCGGGCCTCCCCGAGGTCCGTCAGCTCTTCACCAGCAAAAGCGGGGTGGGGCGCACGAAGACGCGGTGAGCGGCCTGGCACACGGGCTGCTCATTCGCGTGTCCGTGAAGAACCACCGCGAGCTGCTCACCTCCGGGATCTCGGGCGTCGCCAGCACGGCCGTCGACGTCGCCGTGCTCGTGGTCCTCGTCGCGCAGCACGTCACGATCCCGGTCGCCACCTTCCTCGCGGCGCTCACGGGCGCGGGCGCGAGCTTCCTGCTCAACAAGTACGTCGCCTTCCGGGACCGGTCGCCGCTGCGCCTGTCGCAGCTCGTGCGCTTCGACCTCGTGGCGCTCGTCGCCGCGCTGCTCGTCGCCGGGGCGATGAAGCTGGTCGCCGTGATGCTGGGCGTGCCCGTCGTCGCGGCGAAGCTCGTGTGCGCGGCGCTGGTCTTCGCGCTGTGGACCTACCCCGCGCAGCGCCGCCTCGTGTTCCCGCGCGCCGTCGAGGCCGCGTCGTGAAGCTCGCGCCCATCTTCGAGAGGAGGATCGCCATGTCCCGGTCTCTGCCGTCCGTCGAGCTCAGCGTCGTCATCCCGGCCTACGACGAGGAGCAGCGCCTCGCCCCCACGCTCGCGCGCCTGCACGCGCACCTCGCGGCGCGGTGGGAGCGGTACGAGATCGTCGTCGTCGACGACGGCTCGCGCGACGGCACCGCGGCCGTCGTCGAGGCGGCGATGCTGGCGATCCCGAACCTGTCGCTCGTGCGCCAGTCGCCCAACCAGGGCAAGGGCGCCGCCGTCCGCCGGGGCATGCTGGCGGCGCGCGGCCAGATCCGCGTCATGTGGGACGCCGACTCGTCGATGCCGCCCGAGGAGCTGCCGCGCCTGCTCGCGCCCCTCGTCGAGGGGCGGGCGCGCATCGCGATCGCCTCGCGCTACGTCGCGGGCGCCAGGACCGTGAGGCAGCCCGCCTACCGCGTGCTCTGGGGCCGCCTGTGCAACAAGGTCGTGCGGCGCTGGCTCGTGCCGGGCGTCGTCGACACGCAGTGCGGGTTCAAGGCCTTCACGGCGGACGCCGCGCGCGCGCTGTTCTCGAGGGCGACGATCGACGGCTGGGCGTTCGACCTCGAGATCCTCGCCCTGGCGCGCCGGCGCGAGATCTCGATCGAGGAGGTCGGCGTCGAGTGGAAGGACGACGGCCGCTCGCGCGTCAATCCGCTCGTCGACATGTGGAAGGTCATCCGCGAGGCGCTCGTCATCCGGCGCAACCTCGCGCGCGGCGTCTACGGCACGACGGGCCCCTTCGTGCCGTCGAAGATCGCGAGCATCGGGTCGTAGAGGTCCTCGGCCCCCGCGCCGCATCCATCGGAGGCGCCCTGCCACACCGTCGAGAAGTTGTGACAATCGAGGGCCTGGCGCCGGGACTAGAATCGCGCACGTGACGACCCCCTCCGCCGAGATCCCCCGTCGCATCCTGCTGGGCCCCGGTCCGAGCGAGGTGCCCGCGCGCGTCTTGCAGGCGCTCGCGCTCCCCACGATCGGGCACCTCGATCCCGAGTACCTGCGCATCATGGACGAGACGCGCGCGCTCCTTCAGCAGGTCTTCTGCACGCAGAACCGCCTGACGCTCGCCGTGCCGGGCACAGGCAGCGCGGGCATGGAGGCGTGCGTCGCCAACCTCGTCGAGCCAGGGGACGAGGCGATCGTCTGCGTGGCCGGCGCGTTCGGCGCGCGCCTGGCCGACATGGCGGGGCGCCACGGCGCGACCGTGCACCTCGTCGAGGCGCCATGGGGCCAGGCGGTCGCGCCCGAGGCGGTCGCGGCGGCGCTCGCGGCCCACCCGGGCGCGAAGATCGTCGGCATCGTGCACGCCGAGACCTCGACGGGATCGCACCAGCCGCTCGAGGAGATCTCGGCGCTCGTGCATGGGCACCAGCACCGCGGCGCGCAGCCCGGCGGCCCGCTGCTGCTCGTCGACGCCGTGACGTCGCTCGGCGGGCACGAGCTGCCCGTCGACGCCTGGCGCATCGACGCCTGCTACAGCGGCACGCAGAAGTGCCTGTCTTGCCCGCCGGGGCTCGCGCCCGTGACCTTCAGCCCGGCGGCGCTCGAGGCCATGGATCGCCGCAAGACGAAGGTGCGGAGCTGGTACCTCGACATGTCGCTCATCCGCAACTACTGGAGCGCCGATCGCGCCTACCACCACACGGCGCCCGTCAACATGACGTACGCGTTGCGCGAGGCGCTGCGCCTGGTCGTCGAGGAGGGGCTGCCGGCGCGCATCGCGCGCCACCGCCGCAACCACCTCGCGCTGCGCGCGGGACTCGAGGCCATGGGCCTCTCGTACATCCCCGAGCGCAGCCTCGCGCCCCTCAACGCCGTCAAGGTCCCCGACGGGGTCGACGACGCCAAGGCGCGCGCGCGCCTGCTCGCCGAGTGGGGCATCGAGATCGGCGGCGGCCTCGGCCCGTTCAAGGGCAAGGCCTGGCGCATCGGGCTCATGGGCGCCTCGAGCACGCGCGCCAACGTCACGTCGGTGCTGGCCGCCCTCGAGACCGTGCTCGCGGAGGCCGGCGCCCGCGTGGCCCGCGGCGCGGCGCTCGAGGCCGCGGCGCGCGCGTACGCCGCGGCCTGAGCGGCCCTCTCGGCGCTCAGCTGAGGCCGCCGTGGCGCGTGCGCGGGCGGTGGCGGATGTCGGCGCCCGTCAGCACGAAGATGGCCAGCTCGGCGATGTTGGTGCCGTGGTCGGCGATCCGCTCGACGTACTTCGAGATCGACTGGAGCCGGGTCGCGCGAAAGACGGTGGTCGGGTCGTCGCGCATCCGGCTCACGACCTCCTCGAAGATGCGCGTCGAGAGGGCGTCGACGACGCCGTCCTTGTCGATGACCTGCTGGGCGCGCTCGACGTCCCGCCCGACGAGCGCCTCGAGGGCCTGGCTGACCATGCCTCGCGCCAGCGTCAGGGTCTCGAGGAGGTCCTCGAGCTCGACGAGGGGGGGCTCGCCGTCGAGCTCGACGACGCGCGTGGCGATGCCGACCCCGAGGTCGCCGACCCGCTCGAGATCGATCACGATCTTCAGCGCCGACGAGAGGAAGCGCAGGTCGCTCGCGACCGGCTGGCGGCGCGCCATGATCTCCAGGCAGAGGTGATCGATCTCGAGCTCCATGGCGTCGGTCTCCTGGTCGGCGAGGATGATCTCGTTGGCGAGCGCGACGTCCTGGCCGGCGAGCGCGCGGCCGGCCGCCGCCGCGACGTCGTCGACCCGCCGGCCCATGGTGAGCAGGCGCTCGCGCACGGCCGCGAGCTCGGTCTCGAACTCCCGGCTCGTGTGCTCGCGCAGGTCCATCAACCGAACCTGCCCGTGATGTACTCCTCGGTCTGCTTGACGGCGGGCTGCGTGAAGATCGTCTTCGTGTCGCCGAACTCGACGATGCGGCCGAGGTACATGAAGGCCGTGTACTCCGAGACGCGCGCCGCCTGCTGCATGTTGTGGGTCACGACGGCGATCGTGTAGTCCGCCTTGAGCTCCGTGATGAGCTGCTCGATCTTCTGCGTCGAGATCGGATCGAGCGCCGAGGCGGGCTCGTCGAGCAACAGGACCTCGGGCTTGACGGCCACGGCGCGCGCGATGCACAGCCGCTGCTGCTGGCCGCCCGACAGCGCCGTCCCGTCCTGGCCGAGCTTGTCCTTGACCTCGTCCCAGAGCGCGGCCTTCTCGAGGGCCCACTGCACGCGCTCGTTCATGTCGATCGGCGAGAGGCGCTCGTAGAGCCGCACGCCGAACTTGATGTTGTCCGCGACGGACATCGGAAACGGCGTCGGCTTCTGGAACACCATCCCTACCTTGGCGCGCACAAGGTGGACGTCGGGGGTGCCCGCGAGCAGATCCCGGTCGTCGAGGTGCACCGAGCCGGTGGCGCGCTGGCCCGGGTAGAGCTCGTAGATGCGATTGAGCGTGCGCAGCAGCGTCGATTTGCCGCAGCCCGAGGGCCCGATGAAGGCCGTGACCTGCCGGTCGTTGATGTCGAGGTTGATGTCGTGGAGGGCCTTGAAACGCCCGTAGAAGAAGTTGAGGTCTCGGATCCTGACCTTGGGCCGCGTCGGCGCCGTCGCCTTGCCGCGCGGCAGGCTCTGCGCCGGCAAGGGCGGCAGGCCCTCGAAGGCGCCGAGCATCGGGCCCGCGGGACGTGGGGACGGGGGGAGAGGGGTTTGGGGACCGGCCATGTTCTCAGCTCCGCTTTCGACCCAGAAGCATGCGCACCGCGACGTTGATGAGAAGGATGGCCACGGTGATGAGCAGCGCGCCCGCCCAGGCGAGGTGTTGCCAGTCCTCGTAGGGGCTCATGGCGAACTGGAAGATCACCGCCGGCAGGTTCGGGAACGGCCGGCTCATGTCGGTGCTCCAGAACTGGTTGTTGAGCGCCGTGAACAGGAGCGGCGCGGTCTCGCCGCTGACCCGGGCCAGCGCGAGCAGGACGCCCGTGAGGATGCCCGGCAGCGCGCTGCGGTAGACGACCGCGAGCGTCACCCTCCACACGGGGGCGCCGAGCGCCGCGGCGGCCTCGCGCAAGGTGTCCGGGACGAGGCGCATCATGTTCTCGGTGGTGCGCACCACGACCGGGAGCACGATGAGCGCGAGCGCCGCCGCGCCCGCCCACCCCGAGAAGTGGCCCGTGTGACGCACGACGAGGGCGTACACGAACACGCCCACGATGATCGACGGCGCCGACAGGAGGATGTCGTTGACGAAGCGGACGGCGGCGCCCAGCCGCGAGGTGCGCCCGAGCTCCGAGAGGTACGTCCCCGCGAGCACGCCCGCCGGCGCCCCGAGCAGCACGCCCACGGCCGTGAGGATGGCGCTGCCCACGATGGCGTTCGCGAGGCCGCCGCTCGCGCCCGGCGGCGGGGTCGACTCGTGGAACAGCCGCGGACCCACCCAGCGCGCGCCGCTGTGGACCAACGTCCAGAATAGCCAGCAGAGCCAGAACAGGCCGAACGCCGTCGCCAGCACCGAGAACCCAAGCCCGATCGCGTTGACCGCCCTGCGCTGCGCGTAGAGGGTCATGGCTAGGTCCTCGCTCCCTCGCGGGCCGACAGGCGGCGCAGCATGAGCCGGGCCGCGACGAGGACGACGAGCGTGAGAACGAACAGGACCAGCGCGAGGGCGAGGAGGGCCGAGGTGTAGAGCGGGTCGACCGCCTCGGTGAACTCGTTGGCGAGCGTCGACGAGATGGTGTTGCCCGGCATGAAGAGCGAGACGTTCACGTCGTGAGCGTTGCCGATCACGAAGGTGACCGCCATGGTCTCGCCGAGCGCGCGGCCGAGCCCGAGCATGACGCCGCCGACGACGCCCACGCGCGTGTAGGGCAGCACGACCTGCCACACGACCTCCCAGGTCGTGGCGCCCATGGCGTAGGCCGACTCGCGCAGGGCGGCGGGCACCGTCTCGAACACATCGCGCATGACGGCCGCCATGAAGGGGATCACCATGATGGCGAGGATCAGCCCGGCCGTGAGCATGCCGATGCCCATCGGCGGCCCTTGGAAGAGCGCGCCCACGAGCGGCAGGCGTCCGAGGTGCGCCGTGAGCCACGGCTGCACGCGGCCGAAGGCGGGGGCGAACACGAAGAGGCCCCACATGCCGTAGATGATGCTGGGGATCGCGGCGAGGAGCTCGATGGCCACGCCGATGGGGCGCTTGAGCCACGACGGCGCGAGCTCCGTGATGACGAGCGCGATGCCGAAGCTCACGGGCACGCCCACGACGAGGGCGATCACCGAGGTCACGACCGTGCCGTAGAGGGGCGCCAGCGCGCCGAACTCGCTCGTGACGGGGTTCCACGCCTTGCGCGTGAGGAACCGGGGGCCGAAGGCGCGCAGCGCGGGCCAGGCGCCCTCCAGCAACACGAGCAGCATGCCGAACACCGAGCCCAGGACGAGCACGGCGAAGACGCGCGTCACGACGGAGAAGACGCGATCGCCGATCGGCGCTGTCTTGCCCTCGAGCCCAACCTGGGCCGCGGCTCCCACTCCCGACGTCACGACGGCTGCTCACCGCGCGGCGTGGCGCTCCGCCGGCCAGAGGCCGCCGCCCGACTCGTCCTTGATCTCGTTCTGCCAGCTCTTCTCGACGAGCTCGATCACCGCCTGGGGCATGGGGACGTAGCCGAGCTCCTTGGCGGCCTTGCCGCCGCTTCGATAGCCCCAGTCGAAGAACTTGAGGACCTCGCGCGCGACGTCCGCTCGCTTCTGCTTCCGGTGCATGAGCACGAAGGTGGCGCCCGTGATGGGCCAGGCGCCGGCGCCCGGCTCATCGGTGAGGACGACGTAGAAAGACTTGGCGCTCTTCCAGTCTGCGCCCTTGGCGGCGGCCTGCACGCTGTCGTCGTCGGCGGCCACGAACGCGCCCGACCGGTTCTCGAGCTTCGCCTCCGTCATGTGGTTCTGCGTAGCGTACGCGGTCTCGACGTAGCCGATCGATCCGGGGATGCGCTGCACGTAGGACGCCACGCCCTGGTTGCCCTTGCCGCCGACGCCGACCGGCCAGGAGACGGACTTGTCGTTACCGACCGACTTGGCCCACTCGGGGCTGACCTTGCCGAGGTAGTTGGTGAAGATCCACGTCGTCCCGGAGCCGTCGGAGCGGTGAACGATCGTGATCGCCGTGTCGGGCAGCTTCAGGCCGGCGTTGGCCGCCGCCAGCTTGGGGTCGCTCCACTTCTTGACCTTGCCGAGGAAGATGTCGGCGAGGAGCGCGGGCGTGAGCTTGAGCTCGCCGCTCTTGACGCTGGCGAGGTTCACGACCGGCGCGACGCCGCCCATGACCACCGGGAACTGCGTGAGGCCGGCCTTGTCCAGCTCCTCGGGCTTGAGGGGCGCGTCCGAAGCGCCGAAGTCCACCGTGCCCTCGGTGATCTGCTTGATGCCGCCGCCCGAACCGATGGCCTGGTAGTTGAGCTTGATCTGCGCTTCGTTTGCGTATGCGTCCGCCCACTTCGAGTAGAGCGGATAGGGGAAGGTCGCGCCGGCCCCGGAGATCGTGCTCTCCGCCGCGAAGGCGACGGCGGCGACGCCCGCCAGGGCGACACATGTTGCGAGCGAGGTGGTCTTCGTTTTCATGTCGAGAAGGTGGAGACGTCATCTCCCGACGCCAGTGCCGATTGCGTGACACCGGCGATCTCCGAGTTCAGCGCTCGCGGCAGCCGGAGAGGTTACGTGGCGGTAGCGCTGGCCGCCCCTGTCGGACGACCGCGCGCGGCACTACGTTGTCGGTTGGGCTGCCCCGCGGCGCTCGCCGATGGAGTGTCCCGGAATCGAGAGGTGACGGAATGCGATCGATGAAAACGAAGATAGGCATCGTCGTGGCGGCCCTGGCGCTCGGCTTCGCCGCGGCCGCGAACGCCAACGAGGCCCAGCTCGTCTCCGAGGCGAACGCGACCAAGGGCGTCTTCATCAAGACGGATCCGGGCCTCGCGCAGCTGTTCCAGACCGCGCCCGGCTACGTCGTCTTCCCGAGCATCGGCAAGGCCGCGCTCGGCGTGGGGGGCGCCCATGGCACGGGGATCGTCTACGAGCAGGGCCGTCCCGTCGGGAAGGCGTCGCTCAGCCAGCTCACCGTCGGTGCTCAGATCGGCGGGCAGGCCTACTCGGAGGTGATCCTCTTCGAGACGCCCGAGGCCCTCGCGCACTTCAAGCAGGGCAAGATGGCCTTCTCGGGGCAGGTCAGCGCCGTCGCGCTCCAGGCCGGCGCCTCGGCCGACGCGCGTTACAAGGAGGGCGTGATGGTCTTCACCGCCACGAAGGGCGGTCTCATGCTCGAGGCCAGCATCGGCGGCCAGAAGTTCGGCTTCGAGCCGTTCGTCACGAGGTGAGCCGCCGCGGCCGCGCGTCGAGGACGGCGCGGACGGCCGAGGTGAGGGCGGCCGGCGTGATCGGCTTGGGCAGGAAGTGCAGCCCCTGCTCGAGCACGCCGTCGCGCTCCAGCAGGTGATCCGAGTAGCCCGACATGAAGAGGATCGCGAGCTCGGGCCGCAGCGCCCGCACGCGCTCGGCGAGCTCGCGCCCGTTGAGCTGCGGCATCACGACGTCGGTGATGAGGAGGTGGATGGGCTGCTCGGCGCGCGAGGCGAGCTCGAGCGCGTCGTGGGGCCGCGCCGCCTCGAGGACGTCGTAGCCGCTGCGCTTGAGGACGCGGCTCACGAGCGCCCGGACCTGGTCCTCGTCCTCGACGAGCAGGACGGTCTCGGAGCCGCCCGATGAGGGGCCGTTCGGCTCGTCGCGCTGGGCGGCGGCGCGCCCCTGGCTGCGCGGGATGTAGATGCGGAAGGTGGTGCCCTCCGCGGGGCGGCTCTCGACGAAGATGCTGCCGCCGCTCTGCTTGATGATGCCGAAGACCGTGGGCAGGCCGAGGCCCGTGCCCTTCCCCGGCTCCTTCGTCGTGAAGAAGGGCTCGAAGATCTTCTCCTGCGTCGCGGCGTCGATGCCCACACCCGTGTCGGCGATGGAGAGCATGACGTAGGGTCCCGGCGCGAGGCCCACGTGCGTCCGCGCGAACGCCGCGTCGATGAAGACGTTGGCCGTCTGGAGCACGAGCCGGCCGCCGTCGGGCATGGCGTCGCGCGCGTTGACGACGAGGTTCATGATGACCTGCTCGATCTGCCCGGCGTCCGCCTCGATGGCGTCGAGGTTCGGCGCCTGCACGGTCCGCAGCTCGATGTCCTCGCCGATCATCCGCCGGAGCATGCGGTCCATGCGCCCGATGACCTCGTTGAGGTTGAGCACGGTGGGCGCCCGCACCTGCTGCCGGCTGAAGGCGAGGAGCTGGCGCGTCAGCTCGGCGGCGCGCTCGCCGGCGCGCAGGATCTCGTCGAGCTCCTGCGGCACCTGTCCTCGCGGGGCGTCGTCGGCGAGCATCGACGCGCAGCCGACGATCACGGAGAGCAGGTTGTTGAAGTCGTGAGCGATGCCGCCCGCGAGCCGGCCGACGGCCTCCATCTTCTGCGCCTGGCGCAGCTGCGCCTCGACGCTCTCGAGCGCGTCCTGGGTCCGCTGCCGCTGCTTGACCTGCTGCCGCAGGGCCGCGTTCGCCTCGACGAGATCGGCGGTGCGCTCGGCGACCCGCCGCTCCAGCTCCTCGTGGGCCCGCTTGAGCCCCTCGATGGCCTGCTTCGCTTCGGTGATGTCCAGCGAGATGCCGAGCAGGTACTTGGCGCGACCGTCGGCGCCGGCGATCGGGATCTTCTTCGTGTGAAGCCAGCGCTGCTCGCCGGCGCCGGTCTGCACCGGCTCCTCGGGGATGTCGACGAGCGCGCCCCCGGCCAGGACCTCTCGGTCCTTCCGCTCGAAGAACGCCGCCTGCTCCGGCGGGAGCCCGGTCTCGGAGGCGTTCTTGCCGAGGACGTCCTTCCGCCGGCGGCCGGTGAGGCGCTCGGCGCCGCGGTTGAAGAGGAGGTAGCGCAGGTCGGCGGCGTCCTTGACGAAGACCATCGCCGGGATGTTCTCGACGATCGAGTCGAGGAAGGTCGTCGAGCGCAGGGCGTCCTCCTGCGCGCGCTGCTCACCGGCGCCTGGCTCGACGATCACGGCCGCGGCGCCCTCAGGGAGTGGGACGACGTGGGCCGGCGCGCGCGACGCTCCCTTCTCGCCGCGCGGCCCGCCCGCGAGCGCCGCGGGCGCGCCCTCGGCGGCGGCGCGCGCGACGGCGGCGAAGACGGTCTCGTCCTCGAAGAGCGGATCGTGCTCGTCGACGAAGCCGCCGATGCGGGGGGCGAGATCGGCGCCGAACCAGCAGGACGCGGCGTCGTTCGCGAACAGCAGCTGGAGCCGGCGCGCGCCGGGTCCGTCGGCGAGCCGCCAGATGGCCACGCCCGCGCGGATCTCGCGCAGCACGACTTCGAGCAGCCCCCCCGAGAGCATGGCCTCGCATCATAGACAGGACGAGCGCCGAGCGGGATAGGGGTTCTCGCTTACACGAGCGCGGCGATCTCGGCGACCGTGCGGTCGACCTCCTCAGGGGTGTTGAGCAAGCTCGGCGTGAGGCGCGCAAACGAGGGTGCGTACGGCGTGTCGCTGGCCACGATCTTTCGTGCCAGGAGGCGCTTGACCACCGTCTTCGGCTCCAGGCCCTCGACCTCGAAGCAGACGAGGCCCGACGAGAGCGCCTCCGATCGGGGCGTGTGGAGCCTGACCTTGGGCAGCTTCGCCAGGCCGTCCTTGCAGCGGGCCGCGAGCTCGTGGATGCGGGCCGTCACCCGGGCGCGGCCGATGCGCTCGTGGAAGCGGAACGCCTCGGGGAGGGCCCAGCGGTGCTCGAACGAATGGAAGCCGCCCGGCGACGTGCGCGGCCCGGGCGGGAGCGCGTCCGGCGGCTCGCCGCGCATCCAGGCCTGGAACGCGCCCCAGTCGAAGCAGGGGATGATCCCGGCGTTCCCCTTCCACGCGTCGGCGCGCCCCCACACCATGCCCGTCCCGCGCGGGCCGAAGATCCACTTGTGGCAGCCGGCGACGAGGAAGTCGCAGCCGAGGTCCGACGCCGTCTCCCTCTCGACGCCGAAGGCGTGCACGCCGTCGACGCACAGGAGGACGCGGTCGTCCGCGCCGCGGCGCTTGTCGAGGTCGGCGAGCGCGTCGCTCATCTTGCGGATGGGCAGCTTGACGCCCGTCGACGAGTGCACCCACGTCACGGCGACGGCGCGCGTGCGCGGGCCGACGGCCTTGACGAGGTTCCCGACGATCTCGTCCTCGGAGGCCTTCTCGGGGACGGCGTAGAGCGGGACCTTGCGCACCGCGGCGCCCGTGTGCAGCGCGCGCAGGCGCAGCGACTCGTGCGTCACGTAGTGGTCGTGCGTCGTCGTCACGATCTCCTGGCCCTTCTTGAGGGGCAGGCCGCCGTAGATCAGCGCCAGGCCGGTCGTCGTGTTCCCCGTGAGCGCGACCTCTTCGGGGGCGCCGCCGACGTAGGCGGCGACGGCGGCGCGCGCCGCGCTCTCGCCGCGCTCGACGTTCTCGTGGAAGTACGTGACGGGGTTGGCGTCGAAGCCGCGCCGGTGCCGCTCGATGGCCTCGCGCACGGGCTTCGGGTGAGACGCGAAGAGCAGCATCGCCATGTGGATGTGGTCGCGATCGAGGAGGAACTGCTCGCGCACGGCGGCCCAGGTCTGCAGTTCGGCCGGAGCGTCGGGCGAAGCGGCCGGCGTCGCCGCCGCGGCGCGCCGGGAGGCGGCCACACCGAGCGCCGCGCCCGCGCCCGCGAGGAAGTCTCGTCGTTGCATGGTCATGGGGCCTTTTACGACCGCGCCGGCTTTCACACAATTGGCCCGGCGCCGTATGGTCGCTCCCGATCCGGGCCGCTCACCGGCCGAGCGCGCCGCGCGCGACGCGCCAGACGCCGAGCGCGACGACGACGGGCAGCGCGAGCGCCGCCACGAGCGCGACCGCGGCGGCCGCGACGACGAGCGTGTCCGACCAGTGCCCCCGCGCGGCGCCCGCGTCGAGGCGCGCGCGCAGGAGCGCGTGGTTGCGCGCGTGGGCCTTGAAGAAGAAGTCCCAGACGTCGCCCACGATGGGGATCGAGCCGCCCGCGGCGTCGACGGCGAGGTTGAGGAGCATGCGCGCGAGCAGCGCTCTGGGCGCACGCCTCCGCCAGGCGAGGACCACCGGGTAGAGGCCGAGCGCCGAGCTGAGCAGGTCCCCCACGCCCGGCAGCAAGAGGCCGAGCAGCGGATCGAGGAAGCGGCCGTCGAGCCAGCGCGCCAGGACCTCGGCGGCGCGCAAGGCCCGCTCGTCGTCGGGGACCGGCGCCGCCGGCCGTTCGAGCTCGCTCACCTCCACAGCGTAAGTGGCCGCGGCGCGCGCGCCACATCGATCCCGCCTTCGTCCTCAGTTAGAGTGCGCCCATGGCGTGGGTGAAGGTCCCTCCCGAAAACCGTCCGCTCTTCCTGGCGGCGCTGCCGGAGGATGCCCGCGTGGAGACGCTGGCGATGTTCGGGGGCCTGGCGGCGAAGGTGAACGGCAACTTCTTCGCGGGCCTCTTCGGCCGCTCGACGATGGTCTGGCTCCCCGAGCCGGATCGGGCCGAGGCGCTCGCGCTCGAAGGGGCGTCGTACTTCGATCCGATGGGCGACGGGCGCGCGCGCAGCGACAAGGTCATGCTCCCGGAGCGCATGATGCGCGAGCCGGCGGCGCTGCGCGCGTGGCTGGCGCGGTCCTTCGCGGCGGCAGCCGCGCTCCCGAAGAAGGTCGGCAAGAAGGTCGGCAAGACGGACGGCAAGAAGGTCGGCAAGAAGGTCGGCAAGACGGACAGCAAGAGGGCCGCGAAGAAGACCCCCCCGAGGGCGACGAAGCCCTCGAAGACCGCCGCGAAGCGCAGCCCGAAGGCGCGCTGACGGCGTCGGGGCGTGACGATCCCCGATCGGCGTGATCACGGCTGGCCCTCCGCGGGCGAGGGCGGCTCCTGGCAGTAGGGCCGGCTCCGAAATCGAATCAGGACGCAAACGAAACACGCGCGGACGCGCGCGGGGCCATACTACCCGGGTGGGGCGAAAGCCCGGAGGAGGAGGGGGCCATGATCGAGCTGCAGCAGAGGGCGGTGCACGATCCGTCGTCGTCGCGTGTGTTCCGCGACGCGATCCTCTCGCGTCACGACGCGCTTCGAGGGATGGCGCTCGAGAGCGTCGAGTGGGCGGATCGCCCGATGTCGTCCGAGGCGGACGTCGCGCGCCTGCGGGCGGGCGCGCGGACGTTCTACCGGACCGTCGAGGACTACCTCGCGTTCGAGGAGGAGGCGTTGCCTCCCGCCCTGCGCGACGTCATCGGGTGGGGTCCGGTGCTGCTCGAGCAGATCGAGGAGGATCACCGGCGTCAGCGCGAGGCGCTCGCGAACGCGCTGCTGGCGCTCGAACCCGAGTCGATGTCGTGCTTCGAGCTCGCGAACGCGCTGCGCGGGTTCGCCGCGGAGCTGCTGCGCGACCTCGAGCGCGAGGACGAGGCGCTGCTCAATGCCCAGCTCGACGCTCTCGCCAACGACAGCGAAGGCGGCTGAAGGGGTCGGGGCACGACCAAAAGCTCCTTCGCGGTTTGCCGCGGCGGTGGCCGCAGCAGTCCGGGAAAGATATTGATGCAATTGACCGGATCGGCGGTCGCAGATAGCTTGCGGCTCCATGAACGATCCGGTCGCTCGCTCTCGCCGCTCGGGGCTCGTCCTCGCTCTCTTCGCCGCCGTGAGCGTGGGCGCTTGCTCGTCGTCGAAGGGCAACGGTGGAGGCGGCGGCTCTGGTGGCGGAGGAGCCGGCGGCGCGGCCGGAACGGGCGGCGCGGCGGCGGGGACGTCCGGTGACGCCGCGGCGGGCGCCTCGGGCGGCGGCAGCGGCGGCGGCGGCGGCAGCGACAGCGGCGGCGGCGGCATGGACGCCGGGGTGGAGACGGCGCCGGCGCCCGAGCTGAACACCTGCGGCGATCCGGCGAAGCTCGGGGCGGCGACGATCATGATGCAGATGGCCTCCAGGAACTCCGGCGATCGCTCGACGACGGCGAACGACGGCTCCGTCCAGTGGTTCGGGCAGCTGAACATGGACACGAGACCCCAGACGCTCGACGTCCAGCTCTACAAGGGCGCGGCGCCCTTCGCCGCCATGCTGGGGCCGATGTCGATCTCGCTCACCGGTCAGAGCGACTTCTCGACGTGCGGCGCCTGCGTCCTCTTCCACCCCAAGTACAACGACGGCGTCGAGATCCGCGCGCAGCCGAACTACATCGCGACGAGCGGGACGTTGAACATCACGGCCGTGCCGAACGGCGCCCCGGGCAAGCTGACCGCGACGCTGTCGAACGTCACCTTCGAGCACGTCATGATAGATCCCTCGTTCGCGACGACCAAGCTGGACGATTGCACGATCACGCTGACGTCCGCCTCGATCGACTTCGACGTCCCCTGACGCGTCACGGGCCCTGCCTGCTCGGCGCGTCCGGGACGTCTAGGGGGTCATGCCGAGGAATTTCCCGTGGTCCGGAGCGCTGATCTGCCTGATCGCCGCCGCGTGCGCGAAGGGAGGCTCTCCCGGGGACACAGGCGGGGCCGGGAGATCGGCGTCGGCGGGTGGAAGCGCGGGCGGCGCCGGCTCGAGCGCGAACGCGGGCGGCGGCGGGGGAGGGGCTGCAGGAGGCGGCGGCTCGCCCGGGGCCGGTGCAGAGGGGGGCGCCGGCGGCGCGGCGGGCTCTGACGCGTCG
>DASZWW010000156.1:0-11159 GCA_035546175.1 Polyangia bacterium | reverse complement strand
GCGCCCGCTCCGGCGGCGCCCACCGGCAAGGTGCTGGCGTCGCCGCTCGCGCGCAAGCTGGCCACCGATCTCGGCGTCGACCTGCGCACCGTGACGGGCACGGGGCCGGGCGGCCGGATCGTCGAGCGCGACGTCCAGGCCGTCGCGAACGGCACGGCGCCCGCGACCGACTGGCACGCCGCCGAGGAGGCCCCGCAGACGCAGCCGGCCACGGCATCGGCGCCGCCCGTCTCGGCCGCCGCGCCCCTGCCCGCTCAGCTGGCGCCCGATCGCCGCGCCGAGGCGCGCCCGGCCGCTCCCGTGCCGTCGGCCGACGTCGTCAAGCCGCTGTCGATGATGCGGCGGACGATCGCGACGCGCCTCATGGAGGCCAAGTCGACCATCCCGCACTTCTACCTAACGGCCGACGTCGACATGGACGCGGCCATGGAGTTCCGCGAGCAGGTGGCCCAGGTCCACGGCGCCAAGCTCTCCGTCAACGACCTCGTGCTCAAGGCCTGCGCGCTCGCCATGCGCCGCATCCCGGAGGCGAACGCCTCCTTCACGGAGGAGGCCATCGTCGAGCACGCCCGCGTCGACATCGGCATGGCGGTGGCCATCGAGGACGGCCTCATCACGCCGGTCATCCGCGACGCCGACAAGAAGACCATCGGTCAGATCGCCGCCGAGGCGCGCGAGATGGCCAAGCGCGCGCGCGACCGCAAGCTCAAGCCCGAGGAGTACACGGGCGCCACCTTCTCGGTCTCGAACCTCGGCATGATGGGCATCCGCGACTTCGCGGCCATCATCAACCCGCCCGAGGGCGCCATCCTCGCCGTCGGCACCGTCCGCAAGGAGCCGGTCGTCACGAAGGACGGCAAGATCGGCGTCGGTCAACGCATGTCGATCACCCTGTCGTGCGACCACCGCGTCATCGACGGCGCGCTCGGCGCGAAGGTGCTGCAGGCCATCGTCGGCATCCTCGAGAAGCCGATCAGCCTCGCTTTTTGATTGAATCGATCTGACGGGGTCCCGCTCGCTGCCGCTCGGGGACCCCGGACCCCCTCGCTCCGCGTGGCGAAGCCACGCTGCGCTCGCCCTCGAGGTCTCCTCTAGATCTTCGCGTCTCAGTTGGAGGTCGCGGGGCAGCCGGAGACGGCCATGCGGGTGAGGTGCTCGGCGCGCGAGTAGAGCGACAGCGCGTAGCTGCCGGACAGGTTCATGAGGCTGACCTCGTCGTTGATCGTCGCGGCGCCGAGCTCCTGGACGACCTGCGCCGGCCCGAGGTGCCTCGTCCCGTCGCTCATGAAGTAGACGAAGCTCGCCTTGCCGTCTGCGCCCAGCAGCGCGAAGCCGGCGCCCAGCGCGTCGCTCGAGCCACGGCCGGCGCCCCACGACTGGAGCGCGGCCATCCCCGGGAGCGGGACGGTGGTCCCCACGCCGCCGTCGGCGCCCGTCGGCGACGTGAACGTCGCCAGCGTCTGGAAGCCGAGCGTCGCCCCGCCGTCCGGGCCCGGCGGGTACCCGTTGTAGACGGAGACGAAGCCCTGGGGTGTCGAGCCCACGGCGACGAAGTACGGAAACGTGTAGTTGTTACGAGAGTTGTCGGCGAAGGGCAGCACGAGCTTGTCGAGGAAGGTGCCGTCCTGCCCCGACAGGTAGCTCAGGCCGGGGACGAAGTTGGGCGTCTCGTAGACGATCGCGAAGGTGTTCCCGGAGAACGCCACTTGCCCCATGTCGACGTCGTACGCGCCCATGACCTGCCCGCTCGGGTCGGTCGTGGGGATCGACGTCGCGCCGCCGGTCGGCGTCCCGTCCTTGAGGAACTTCGCCATGTTGACGTAGAGGGCGTTGTTCGTGACGCTGACCCACGAGGCGACGAACTGGCCGTCCTCCCACTGCACGTGCACCGAGTCGCTGTACTTCGTGCCTCCGACCGACTGGAGCTGCACCGTCTGCACGGAGTCGAGCGTCCCGGCGGCGAGGAAGGAGGCGTAGAGGGCGATGCCGTCGGGGCTGCCCGCCGCGTAGCCGAGGGCCACCTCGCCCGTCGGCGCCGCGGAGGCCGCGAGCATCCAGAGCGTGTAGCTGCTCCGCTTGTCGGTCGCGGGGAGGGCGAGGTTCACCCGCTGGGCGGAGCCGAGGGGCTTGCCCTGGAGATCGAAGTGCTGGGCGTCGACGCGATTGACGAACGCCGGCGCTCCCCCGGCGCCTCCCCCATCGACGCCTCCGTCGGGGCTCGAGTCCAGCCCCGTGAAGCCGTCGAAGATCACCATCTCGGTGGGCAGGCGGACCCCGACGCCCGACGAGTAGCCCGGGTTCGAGTCGCCGATCGCGATCTTCGAGAACAAGGTCTGCGGCGTCTCGGGGCACGCGGAGGCGATCACGACGCCCGGTTGTTCGACGGGCGCGTCCATCACCCCTCCGTCCGTCCCCGTCGCGGCGCCGGCCGCACCCGTCGCTCCCGAGGCGCCCGCGGCGCCGGCCCCCGCCCCGCCGGTCGTCCCGGCCGCGCCGCCCGCGCCCGTCTGATCGACGGGGAGCTTGTCGATGCCCATGCCGAAGGTCGCGTCGGCGCCCTTGCCGCTCGCGTCCTTGAAGTCGTTCGTCGCCTTGTCGTAGTTGGGGTCGACGAGCGGATCGGCGCACAGCTTCGACGTCGTCGTGCAGACCTGGCCCATCGTGCAGTCCGCCGCCGTCTGGCACTGGTTGCGGCACTGGAAGTCACCCGCGCAGATGAGCGGCGCCGGACACTGGCTGTTGTAGTGGCAGGTCGCCGTCTCGGGCGCCTCGCACGTCGTGCCCTCCGACGTGGTGATGCAGCGGCCGACGGGGTTGCAGTCCTTCGACGTCTGGCACTTGGCGACGCAATAGCCCTGCACGCAGGCGAGCGCCCCGACGCAGTCGCTCTGGAACAAGCACTTGGGCGTCAGGTGGAGCGGGGCCTGCGCGCTGCAACCGGCGCCGCCCGCCAAGCCGACGAGCCCGAGCACGAGCCCCAGAAACGACCTTCCGCGCGCCAGCGACATCGACTCTCCTTTGGGGCCCCGTGTGTATCACATACGGGGCCCGAGCAGCGCCGGATCGGGGGCCCCGTGCAAGTTGACGGGACGGCGCGATCCACGTAGACGTGAGCTGCATTCATGGCTGACAAATACGATCTGGTCGTCGTCGGGGCCGGCCCCGGCGGGTACGCGGCGGCGCTGCGCGGCGCCCAGCTGGGCTTCAAGACGGCGTGCGTCGAGCGCGAGCGCGCGGGCGGTATCTGCCTCAACTGGGGGTGCATCCCCACGAAGGCCCTCCTCAAGTCGGCCGACATGATGCGCCACGCGCAGCACGCGGCCGACTACGGCGTCATCATCAACGGCGCGATCACGTTCGACTGGGACAAGGTGATCGCGCGCAGCCGCGGCGTCGCCGACAAGATGGCCAACGGCATCGAGTTCCTCTTCAAGAAGTACGGCGTGACGCACCTGCCGGGCACGGCGCGGCTCACCGGGCGCGGCAAGCTCGAGATCGAGTCGAAGTCGGGGAAGCTCAACCTCGAGACGCCGCGGACGATCCTCGCGACGGGCGCGCGCGCCAAGTTCCTGCCGGGCATCGAGCCCGACGGCGACCGCATCATCACCTACCGCGAGGCCATGATCCTCCCCGAGGTGCCGAAGTCGATGGTCGTCATCGGCGCGGGCGCCATCGGCATCGAGTTCGCCGACTTCTGGAACGCCTTCGGCGTCGACGTCACGGTCATCGAGTTCATGCCGCGCATCCTCCCCATCGAGGACGAGGACATCTCGGCGTCGCTCACGCGCACCCTCAAGAAGAAGGGGATGAAGATCCTCACCGGCACGAAGACGACCGGCATGAAGGTCAGCGGCAAGACGGTGACGACCTCGTACGTCGGCGCCGACGGCCAGGAGCAGTCGATCACCTCGGACCGCGTGCTGCTGGCGGTGGGCGTGCGGGCCAACGTCGAGGGCATCGGCCTCGAGGGCATGGGCGTCGCGCTCGACCGCGGCTTCATCCAGGTCGACGACCAGTACCGCACGACGTCGCCCGGCATCTGGGCCATCGGCGACTGCGCCGGCCCGCCGGCCCTCGCCCACGTCGCCACGGCCGAGGCCGTCCGCACGGTCGAGGCCATGGCCGGCAAGCACGTCGTGCCCATCGACTACGACGCCATCCCCGGCTGCACCTACTGCGACCCCGAGGTGGCCTCGATCGGCAAGACGGAGGCGCAGGCCCGCGAGGCCGGGCTCGACGTCGCGGTGGGCAAGTTCCCCTTCAACGTCAACGGCAAGGCCGTGGGCGCGGGGCACACGGACGGCTTCATCAAGGTCATCGTGAACAAGGGCGACCGCGATCGGGTGGTGGGCGTGCACTGCATCGGGTACGGCGTGACCGACCTCATCGCCGAGATCTCGACGGCCATGGCCTCCGAGGCGACGGCGCACGAGATCCTGGCCGCCATCCACCCGCACCCGACCCTGTCCGAGGTCATGATGGAGGCGACCGGCGTGGCCATGGGCGAGGCCTTTCACATCTGAGGCGCTCGCTTCGCTCGCTTCGCGGAAGGGGCTATCGCCCCCTCGGCCCGCCACGCCCTGCCTCCACCCCGCTCGCTTCGCTCGGCCTCGGCGGACCCTTCCCCTTGCTTCGTACGGCGAGCCGGCGCGGCGAAGCCGCGCCTCCCGATTTCTTGGCATACTCAGCGGATACCGATGTCTGAGCGCGTCGTAGAGACCCGGTCACGGAAGCTTCGCGTGCTGGAGGCGACGGGGGTCGTCGAGGCGCCGGCGCAGGGGGAGCGGTTCCAGCCGAAGCCGGACTGGATCCGCATGAAGATGCCGACGGGGGAGGTCTTCTTCGACCTCAAGAAGCGCGTGGGCGAGCTCGGGCTTCACACGGTGTGCGAGAGCGCGTCGTGCCCGAACATCGGCGAGTGCTGGAACCGACAGGCGCTCACCATCATGATCCTGGGCGGCACGTGCACGCGCTCCTGCCAGTTCTGCGACGTGCCCACGGGACGCCCGCTGCCGCCCGATCCGAAGGAGCCCGAGCACGTCGCGACGATGCTCGCCGAGCTCGGGCTGCGCCACACGGTCATCACCTGTGTCGACCGCGACGATCTGGCCGACGGCGGCGCCGCGCACTGGGCGGAGACCATCCGCGCCTGCAAGCGGCGGGCGCCCGAGATGGTGCTCGAGGTGCTGGTGGGCGACTTCAAGGGCGACACGGGCTCGGTCGACACCGTGCTCGCCGCCGGCCCCGACGTCTTCGCGCACAACCTCGAGACGGTGCCGCGGCTCTCGCGCCAGGTGCGCGTTCAGGCGAGCTACGCCCGCTCGTACGCGATCCTGCGCCACGCCAAGGGCCGCGGCGCGATCACGAAGACCGGCCTCATGCTCGGCCTCGGCGAGGAGCTCGACGAGGTGCGGGGCGTGCTGCGCGAGCTGCGCGAGATCGGCGTGGACATCCTCACGCTCGGCCAGTACCTGCGCCCCTCGCGCAAGCACCTCGCCGTGGCGCGCTTCGTCCACCCCGACGAGTTCGCGGCGCTCAAGGCCGAGGCGCTGGCCCTGGGCTTCCCGCACGTCGAGTCGGGCCCGATGGTGCGCTCGAGCTACCACGCCGACGGCCAGCGCGACATAGTCCAGGCCCTCCGGCAGAGAGACGAGGCGTCGCGGTGAGGGCGCGTCGAGGCCGCGGACCGGGCGCGTCGACGCCGCGGAGCAGGCCGGAGAAGCCGCGGAGCTGGAGGGGGAAGGCGCGGCTCCGCCGCGCCGGCTCACCGAACCAAGATCGGCAGGGGGGCGCGGGACCCTGTCAGGGTCCCGCATAGAATGATCCCCTACTTCGACGGACACCTGTTCGACATCCCGCGGGTGTTCGGGCACGGGCCGCTGCCCATCCACATGTTCGGCGTGCTCGTCGCCATCGGCGTCATCGTGGGCGACCGCATCGTCGTGCGGCGCGGCGTCCAGCGCGGCATCGAGGCGCACGACGTCAAGTTCCTCAACGCGCGCATCGTCATCGTGGGCTTCATCATGGCCCACTGGGTCTCGGTGATCTTCTACTTCCCCGAGCGCATCAAGGAAGACCCGAAGATCCTCTTCAACTTCTGGGCCGGGCTCTCCTCGTTCGGCGGCTTCCTGGGCGCGCTGCTCGCGTTCATCTACTACACGCGGCGGGAGAAGATCCCCGCCCTGCCCTACGCCGACGCGGTGGCGCTGGGGCTCGCCGTCGGCTGGATCTTCGGGCGCACGGGGTGCTTCACGGCGCACGATCACCCGGGCCTGCACACGCGCTTCTTCCTCGCCGTGCGCTACCCCGACGGCCCGCGCCACGATCTCGGCCTCGACGAGCTGCTGTTCACGATCGTCATGACGGCCATCCTCTTCGCCTACGCGAAGAAGCCCCGCGTCCCCGGCCGCGTCATCGGGCTCTTCGCGACGATGTACGCCCCCGTGCGCTTCGGCCTCGACTTCCTGCGCGCGCGCGACGTCGAGCGCCCCGACGAGCGCTACTTCGACCTCACCCCCGCGCAGTGGGCCTGCATCGCCACGCTCGGCGTGGGCGTCTGGCTGCTCACCCGCAAGGGCGAGGTGCTGCCGTTCTCGGCCCCGCCGATCGAGGTGCGTCCGGAGAAGGAGTGAGGGGATCGGGAGGCGATCTCGCCGCTCGACCCTTGCGGCCGTCGCGCGGCGGTCCTAAGGAGCAGGGCATGGGTCGGCGGGATCGGCGCCAGTTCCTCGCGCACGGGGTGGGCAACGCCGCGGCGAGGGCCGGGGGCGCCGCCGCCGGCGCGGGGCCGCCGAAGAAGCCGCTGCCGGGCGCGCCCCGCGAGGCCGACGTCGAGCTGCCGGCCGGCGCCCGCGTTCCGCGCCGCCCGCTCGGCAAGACCGGCGTCGAGGTCTCGGCCCTCGGCCTCGGGGGCTTTCACATCGGCCTGCCGAAGGACGACGCCACGGCCATCGATCTCGTGCGCCAGGCGGTCGACTGGGGCGTCACCTTCATGGACAACTGCTGGGACTACAACGACGGCAAGAGCCACGACCGCATGGGCCGCGCGCTCGCCGGCGGCTACCGGCAGAAGGTCTTCCTCATGACGAAGATCGACGGCCGCACGAAGCAGGCGGCCGCGGCGCAGATCGATCAGTCGCTGCGCGCCCTGCGCACCGACGTCATCGACCTCGTGCAGATCCACGAGGTGATCCGCATGAACGACGCCGAGCGCTGCTTCGGGCCGGACGGCGCCATCGAGGCCCTCGTCGCCGCGCGCGCGGCCGGCAAGCTCCGGTTCATCGGCTTCACGGGCCACAAGAGCCCGCAGATCCACCTGCACATGCTGGAGACGGCGCGCGCCCACGGCTTTCACTTCGACACCGTGCAGATGCCCCTCAACGTCATGGACGCCCACTACGACAGCTTCGAGGCGCGCGTGCTGCCCGTCCTCGTCGAGCGCGGCATCGGCGTGCTCGGCATGAAGCCGCTCGGCTCGGGCCTGTTCTTCAAGAGCGCGCCGCTCGCGCGCGGCGACGTCACGGCGACGGACTGCCTGCAGTACGCGCTCGGCCTGCCCACCTCGGTCGTCATCACCGGCTGCGACACGCGCGGCATTCTCAAGCAGGCCGTCCACGCCGCCGTGACGCTGGGCGCGGTGCCGCACGGCCACCGCGAGGAGGTGCTGCGGCGGACCGACCCCGCCGCCAAGCGCGGCGAGTGGGAGCAGTACAAGACGACCGGCGGCTTCGACGGCACCGCCCAGAACCCCTGGTGGCTCGAGACGGGCTCGCTGCAGAAGCCGGGCTAGGTCAGAGCTCCTCCAGCTCGGCGCGCGTGAGCAGGTCGTCGTAGCGGCGGCGCTCGGCGGACAGGTCGCACTCGCCCAGGAAGGCGGAGTAGCTCATGAAGGCGGTGAGGTAGGACAGGTCCTGGGCCCAGGCGGGCACGAACTGCGGCTCGCTGACGACGCCCTCGCGCAGCAGGCGCCCGAAGAGCGGGACGTCCTGGACGTCGATCTTCCCGGCGAAGAAGAGCGAGACGCGGTGCAGGTGCCCGCGCACGAGGGCCACGCGCAGGAAGTTCGTCACGCGCAGGAGGCCGTCGAGGTAGCACACGTCCTTCGTGAAGGGCGCGCCGCCCGTGACGAGGCCGCCGCGGCACACGCGGCGCGCGCAGTCGTAGGCGGCCGACTCGTCGTGGCCGCGGCCCAGGAAGAAGCGGTAGAGCTCGCAGAAGTCGGCGCCGTCCTCGGCCATCTTGATGGCCAGCGTCCGGTCGCTGAGGCGGCGCAGGCGCTCGAGGCTCGTCGACTGGGTGAGGAACTCGGTGAGGACGGCCAGGCCCTCCTGCGTGGCCGTCGTGCGCGGGGACGGATAGCCCGTGAAGGCGACGATCGGCTGCGCGCGGCCGTTGAGGGCGGTGGCGACGTGGACCTGGCCCTCGTGGTGCTCGAGCTGAAGGAGGTCGCGCTGCGAGAAGTGGGCCCCGCGCGCGAGCCGCACGCCGTCGACGCCGGCCGCCGCCTTCGCCGCCAGGCCGTCGACGACCTCGACGCCGATGCCCGCGCCGGGGAAGAAGCGCGCGAAGCGGCCCTCGAGCAGCGGCTTGACCTCCTCGGCCGTCAGCGTCTCCTCGTCGGCGGGGCTGGGGATGCTGGCCGTGCCCGCGACGCCGTCGACGACCTGCGCGAAGTGCTGCGCGAGGTCGAGGTTCGTCGTCTTGCGGTCGGCCGTGAGGCTGGCGGGCCGCCCGTAGAGCTCGACCGAGTGGTAATAGAAGTCCTTGGTCCCGACGGCGAGCAGCATGCGCGACGCCGTCGAGAACGCGTCGCACGTCTCGCGCAGGAACGTCTCGATGGCGCCGCCGCCCGCGAGCGCCGTCTTGAGGACGCGGAACCGCTCGCCCGCCTCCGCGACCTCGGGCGCGATGTTGTACACGGGCCGCGGCAGCTCGCGCGCGCCCGAGGCGAAGAAGGCGCGCTCCGCGTCCTCGGTCCAGGCCACGGCGCGCAGCACGCGCAGCGGGCGCTGCGCGTCGAGGATCTCGGCCGAGACGCTGCGCAGGAGCTCGAGGGCCCTGGCCGAGAGCGCCACTAGGTCCCGACGCCGACGCGCGTGCGCGGCGGGACCGAGTAGGTGATCCACGCGTTGCCGCCCACGACGGCCCCCTGCCCGATCACCGTGTTGCCCCCGAGGATGGTCGCGTTGGCGTAGATGATGACGTCGTCCTCGATCGTCGGGTGCCGCTTCTTCGAGGCCTGGGGCTTGTCGGAGAGCCCCCGGTCGCGGATCGACAGCGCGCCCAGCGTCACGCCCTGGTAGATGCGCACGCGGTCGCCGATGTGCGACGTCTCGCCGAGCACGATGCCCGTGCCGTGGTCGATGAAGAACGAGGCGCCGATCGTGGCGCCCGGGTGGATGTCGATGCCCGTGCGCGAGTGCGCCTGCTCGGTGAGCATGCGCGGCAGCACCTCGCCGCCGAGGCGCAGGAGGCGGTTCGCGACGCGGTACACGGCGATGGCGTAGAGGCCGGGGTAGCAGGCGACGATCTCGTCGATGCCCGTGGCCGCCGGATCCGAGTCGTAGGCCGCGAGGACGTCCTTGCCGAGCTGGGCGCGGATGTCGGGCAGCGCGTCGAGCAGGCGCGCCGTGAGCGCCCGCGAGCGCTCGTCGCAGTCGTGACGCTTCGCCGCGCGGCCGCGCTTGCCGCACGTGCGGTGGAGGCAGAGGTAGATGGCCCGCTCGAGGTGCAGCTCGAGCGACGCGATCGTGCCCGCGACGTGGTCCTGGAGGCGCCCGCCGTCGGTCCCCATGCGATGCGACTCGGGGAACAGCACCTCGAGCAGCTCCTCGACGAGGACGACGATGTCGCGCCGGGACGGCAGCGGCCCCTCGGCGGCGAGCCCCGCCGTCATGCCGCCCGCGGCGGAGAGCACGCGCGCCGCGAGCTTGCCGTAGCGGGGCGCGACGCCCTCGCCGGCCGTGCGGGCCCCGGAGCGGGCGGTGGCGGTCCGGGGGGGCGCGGTGCGGCGACGGCGGGCGGGCATGTCTCGGGACGAACCTTACACCGAGCCCGCCCCGCCGGCACCCTCGACCGCGCGGCGGCGGGCCGTCTCGGCCGCCAGCTTGGTCATGACCTCGGCGTAGCGGGCCTCGGGGACGGTCACGCGCGTGGGCATGCCGCCCCCCAGCTGGAAGAGCCGCACGAAGTCGAAGCCGGACTCGAAGTCGGCCGCGATCGTGAGCGAGCCGGCGTCGCGGACGACCGCCACGGGCGCGCGCTCCTGCCCGATGAGCAGGAGCTCGGTCTTGTCGAAGGGCTTGCCGCGCGCCTCGACGTAGGCGACGCCCTCCCGCAGCTCGAACCGGTCGGCGAGGCGGCGGCTCTCGTCGAGCAGCGGGTCGATCTCGCGCGCGGCGAGCTCGATCTCCTCCCACAGCACGGGCGCCTTCGTGCGCGCCACCAGGTACTGCACGACGCGGTGCTTGAGCGTCTCGTCGCGGAAGCGCGCCCGCAGCGCGCGGTCGATGCGGGTCGCGACGGGCCCGGGCGTGCCGCGGCGCGTGTCCACGGCCCGCGCGTCGGCGTCGGCGCCGTCGTAGGGCTCGACGCCCCCCAGCACCCACTTCGCGCCCGAGTAGAGCCCGTCGAGATCGAGGTGGACGGCCACCGTGTCGACCGGGCCCGCGGCGCGCACGATCTCGGGCGTGATCATCTCGGGGCACGCCCCGTGCTCGGCCTTCGTCGACAGCACGAAGCGCGCGTCGCCCCGGTAGTCGGCGT
This sequence comes from Polyangia bacterium, assembly GCA_035546175.1. Lineage (GTDB taxonomy): Bacteria > Myxococcota_A > Polyangia > Fen-1088 > Fen-1088 > DASZFV01. The sequence continues at coordinate 395 of DASZWW010000156.1, read as the reverse complement.
GGCGGTCGTGGTCGTGGTGGTCCACCCAGGCCGCGAGCCGCGCGCCGAGCCCGGTGATGAACGGCAGCGTCGTCTTCTCGAAGGACGAGCCGCCCCCCTCGCTCGCGAAGGCGATGTCGAGCACCGCCACGCGCCCCGCGAGCTTCTCCGCGGGCGGGAGGGTGCGAGGCGTCAGGTAGGCGAAGCGCGGCAGCGCCGGCGTGGGGGAGGCCATGACTGAAACATAACCTCTCCGCGCAAAATCTGGCGGAGCGTTCCGCCGCGTACATAATCGTTTCACACGATGTTGCACGGTGTCCTCGGGGCGTGGCTCGCGCTCGCGCCGACCCCGGCGCCGGGGCAAGCGCCGGCGCCGGCCGCGGGCGCGGGGGCCGCGCCGGCGGGCAAGGCCGGCC
>DASZWW010000155.1:0-4708 GCA_035546175.1 Polyangia bacterium | reverse complement strand
CGCCGCCGAGGGGCCGGCCCCGGCGGCCGAGGCGCCGCCCCCGCCGGAGGCGCGCGCCCCCGCGCGGCAAGCCCCCGCCGCCGCCGCTCACGCCGGCCCCGTCGTCGTCAAGTTGCCGGTGCGCGGCGGGCAGGTCGTCTACGCGCAGCACAACGACCTCGTCGTCCTCGCGCCCGTCAACCCGGGCGCGCAGGTCATCGCCGACGGGCACGTCCACATCTACGCGCCGTTGCGCGGGCGCGCCGTCGCGGGCGCGTCGGGCCTGCTCGGCGCGCGCATCTTCTGCCAGAAGCTCGAGGCCGAGCTCGTGGCCATCGCGGGCGCCTACGCCACGCCCGACGAGATCCCCGCCGACCGCCGCGGCAAGCCCGCCCAGATCTACCTCGACGGCGGCGAGGTCCGCATCGTCGCGCTCTAACTTAAAAAGAGCAGCAAAAAATTTGGCAGGCGCCGGGTTCGCGCCTGAAATGGAGAGAGGTTCGAAAAAACGCACCCCGGAGCAGCCGAGGGTGAAAGGGAGGCCCGCAGTGTCCAAAGTCGTCGTCGTCACCTCCGGCAAGGGCGGAGTCGGGAAGACCACCACGAGCGCCAACGTCGCGACGGGGATCGCGCTCACCGGCAAGAAGACGGTCGCCATCGATTTCGACGTGGGCCTGCGCAACCTCGACCTCGTCATGGGGTGCGAGCGGCGCGTCGTCTACGACTTCGTCAACGTCCTGCGCGGCGAGGCCAAGCTCAACACCGCGCTCATCCGCGACAAGCGCATCGACACGCTGCACGTCCTGCCGGCCTCGCAGACCCGCGACAAGGACGCGCTCGACCCCGACGGCGTCGGCCGCGTCATCGCCGAGCTCAAGGAGATGGGCTTCGAGTACATCATCTGCGACTCGCCCGCGGGCATCGAGCGCGGCGCTCAGATGGCGATGTTCTACGCCGACGAGGCCATCGTGGTCACGAACCCCGAGGTCTCGTCGGTGCGTGACTCCGACCGCGTGCTCGGGCTCCTGGCCGCCAAGACGAGCCGCGCGCAGGAGGGGACGCAGCCCATCCACCCGCACCTGCTGCTCACGCGCTATTCGCCGGCCATGGTCAAGCGCGGCGAGATGCTGAGCGTCTCCGACGTCCTCGAGCTGCTCGGCATCCCGCTCCTCGGCGTCATCCCCGAGTCGAAGGCCGTGCTGCAGTCGTCGAACAAGGGTACGCCCGCCATCCTCGACGAGACCACCGACGTCGCGCAGGCGTACCTCGACACCGTCTCCAGGTTCCTCGGCGAAGAGCGGCAACACAGGTTCATCGAAGAGGAGAGGCGCGGCTTCTTCGGCCGCCTCTTCGGGTGAGGGGGCAACCATGAAATTCCTCGAATACTTCAGAAGGACGCCCAAGTCGGCGTCGCTCGCCAAGGATCGCCTGTCGATCATCGTGGCGCGCGAGCACACGGGCGGCCGCAAGGCGCCCGACTACCTGCCGCAGCTCCAGCAGGAGCTGCTCGCCGTGCTCGCCCGCTACGAGACGATCGACCTCGCGAACGTCACGGTCAACGTCGAGCGCAACGGCGACACCGAGGTGCTCGAGCTCAACGTCGTGCTGCCCGACGGCACCGAGCTCGTGCGGGCGTCGTCGCGGCGGCCCGCGATGGCGCCCACGTAGACGTCGCCCACGTAGACGTCGCTCAGGGAGCCGCGGCGCTCACGCCGAGGCCGCGCGCGCCCAGGCTCGCCGTCGTCGCCTCGGAGAACGCCGTCGCGGCGCCCGGCGGGCCCACGAACCTCGCCTGCCCGGAGCTCACGATGTCGCAGTCGAGCCCGCCGTTCTGGCCCGTGGCGTACTGCGTGAAGGTGAGCCCCGTGGGAGCTCCAGCCGCTGTCGCGACGTGGCCGTCGATCAGCGCGTACTGGATGTTGCCGGGCTGCTCGAGCGAGGAGCCGACGTGGTAGGTCCCGTCGGCGTCGATCCCGCCCTGCGCGATCACGCCGCCCTGGTCGAACTCGAAGGAGCCGTCCCTCTCGACGGCCTGGAGCGTCTCGCCCACGCTGCCGTGCAGCCCCGCGCACGATCCCGAGCGGCAGTGGCACCCCTCGAGCTGATTGCTCGTGACGAGAAACTGTCCCGAGAAGGTCGTGCCCGTCGCGCTCCCCGCGGGCACCCCGGTGACGTCGGCGTGCGTCAGCGTTCGGGTCGGCACGTCGCCGCCGCAACCCGCGACTCCCACGGCCAGCAGGCACACCGCGACGAGGCCCGACGTTCGCGCTCCGCACCTCACGATGCCGCCATGGTACACCGGATCTCGGACGGCGGCCGTGCGGCGAGATGCCGCGCCTGCGGGCGGCTCGCGCTCGCCTAGAAACCCACGACCGCGACGCCGTAGCTCAGCGGGTGTCCGCCCGCCGCGCCGTAGTACTCCTGCGCGGCGGCGGCGAAGAGCTCGACCGACCAGGCGCTCGTCGGGCTGAACGGCGACACGCCGTCGAGGTCCGGGATGCCCGCGAAGAGCCGCAGGCCGACGCGCGGACCGCCCGCGCCCACGTGGCGGCCGAGGACGTCGCCGGTCGCCGGATCGAGCCGGTGCAGCGCGCCGAAGGACACCTCGTAGCCGAGGCTCCAGGCGAGGCCCCAGTAGCGCCCCCAGCGCGCGAACGGGCCGCTCGCGTCGAGCGCGAAGGTGCCCAGGTTCGCCGTCTCGCAGTCGGGCCCGGGAGCGGTGAAGCAGAGCCACGTGCCCGCCGGCGAGCCCTTGTCGGGCGCGTCATTGTTCGTCCCCGTGATGCCGGCCTCGAGCCCGAGGCGCACGGGGCCGAGCCATCGTCCGAGCCCCATCGAGAAGGAGAAGGTCGAGCCCGGCGTGAACGCCTGCGCGCGCCTCAGCGCGATGCGGTACCCGAGCGACCACCGCTTCGTGCTCCAGTAGGTGACGCCCGGACCGGTCACGGGGACGCGCACGCAGACCTCGTGGTCGCCGGCGGCGTCCCGCCGGCGGAGGGTGAGATCGACGACGGACGCGCGATGCAGGAGCGGCGGATCCTGGTCGAACCGACCGAAGACGACGCGCGAGCCCTCGACGATGAAGGGTCGCTCCCAGTGCACGAGCCCGTCCTCGAGCAGCTCGAGATCCTTGGGCCTGTCGCGATCGAGGAGCAGGTCGTAGGCGGGGTGGCCGCCCTGGCACCTCGGCGCGCTCGCCGGGCTCCACATCATCGCGACGACCTCGGTGCCGGGGCCGCCGTCGAGGCGAACGCCCCACAGGACGTACTCGCGCCGCTCACCGCTCTCGTCGGTCGCGTCGAAGCCGGCGCCCGTGACGACGGGGACGACGTCCTGCGCGTGGGCGCCGGTGGTTCCGGGCGCGTACGTCGGATCCCACGTCTTGACGGACTCGGCGCGCGCCGCCGGGACCGCCGGATCGCCGGGCAAGGTCTGCCGCGCGCGGTACGTGATGGGGAAGCACCCCGCCGCCGCCAGGCTGGCGACGATCACCGTGAGGCAGGCGCGCGCGCGCGTCATTGTCCCACCGCCAGCTTGCCGCTCGCGCCGCGGGTGAGGCGGGTGCGCACGCAGCGGGGCTTCCCCGCGACCTCGAGCTCGACGTCGACGAAGGTGTCGCGCCAGTAGCCATGGTGCGCGAACCAGGCGTCGCGCGGGAAGTCGAGCACGAGGCCGTGGTTGCCGCCGACGTCGACGGGACCGTGGCGATGGACCTCGCGGTCGACGCGCACCCACTCGACCGGCACGTGGCCGCCGCAGGCCGGCTCGTCGTCGATCGCGAAGCGCGCGTTGAGGAGGCGCGTGGCGGGCGGCGCCTCGAGCCACACGCCGAACGCTTCCTCGGCCGACTCGAAGTGAACCACCTCGAGGCAGACGTCGTCGGCGCAGCGGGGCGCGAGCCCGGGCTTGACGTCGTACACGAGCGGCAGGCGGCAACCGAGGACGAGCGTCGCCGCCGCGACGACGATCCCTTGTGACCGAGCGATCCCCACGAGCGCGGCGAAAGGTCGCACGCGCCGCTCCGGATGAAAAGAGAGGACCGTCACGACGGGCGAGCCTGGCGGCCTCCGGCGGGCTGGAGAGTTGACCTCGGGCGCGGCTCTCGGCAATCTGCGCGACGATGACCGCTCCGACCTCTCCTCGCAAGCGCGCCCTCATGCCGAGCGGCGAGCTGCGCCGCGCGCTGCGCGCGCACGGGCACGCGCGGAGGCCCCTCGTGCAGATCGGCAAGGGCGGCGTCACGGCGGGGGTGCTCGCGCAGCTCGCGCAGGCGCTCTTCGATCACGAGCTCGTCAAGGTGCGCATCGGGACGGAGTGTCCCGCCGACCGGTTCACGGTCGCCGACGAGCTCGGCGCGCAGCCGGGCACGCAGGTGGTGCAGCTCCTCGGGCGGATCGTGCTCGTGTACAAGCGCCACCCCGAGAAGCCGCGCTTCGAGGGCAAGGCGGCGCGGTCGCGCGAGGCGGAGGGGACCGCCTCGCCGCAGGCCCCCTCGCCGCGACCTTCTCCTCGCCAGGCGAGGGGCGGGAGACAGAGGCGCAGGGAGAGGCGGTAGTCGGGGCCCCCACACGTCGGCCTCTGTCGCCGATCCGTTCAAGGGGCGCGCATCATCTCACGATGGAGAGGGCGTGCCGCCGCGCCGCACAGGCCTCGCGCTCCTCGCCGCCGCGGCCGCGCTGGTCGCGGCGCCGCGGGCGCGCGCCGCGGAGCCGGCCGCGACGACGACGGC
>DASZWW010000154.1:0-2680 GCA_035546175.1 Polyangia bacterium | reverse complement strand
ATCGGCATGGACATCCCGCCGTGGCGCGACCTCATGATCACCGTGGCGCCCGGCCAGCACACCCACCAGACGCCCGCGGGCCAGTCGGCCGGCATGGACAACCGCGCGGCCAAGATGGCGGGCAAGCTCTGGGTCGACATGGGCGTCGACGCCGGCGGCTACCAGTCCTACCTCGGCAAGCGCGGCTTCCACGTGATCGGCATAACCGACCACGGCACGTGCACCACGCAGATCATCGACAACTGGACGCTGGGCAACGACGCCGACACCGACTGCCGCCTCAACACGCTCGACGGCCAGCCGCACGGCAACTACAGCGGCGTCACGCCCGCCCAGAGCATCATGACGCAGGTCTTCGACGCCCTGACGTCGTTCGAGAAGAACTACCCCGGCGAGGGCTGGGGCTACTTCCTCACCCAGGACGGCAAGGGCGTGCGCTGGTCGGACGTCGGGTTCACCGGCTTCTCGCACGGCGCGCAGAGCGCCGCCTGCTTCGCGACCGTGCTGCGCGTGTACCGCGCCGTCTCGCAGTCGGGCCCGCGCGACAACACCTGCGGCCTCGGCCCCGCCAAGGGCCCCTACGACGCGGCCATGCCGCCGTTCGACCCGAACTGCCCCGTGGCGCACATCGCGACCTGGATCGACACGAAGACCCTCGCGACGCCCATCGACCGCTTCTACGGCTTCACGGGAGGCATGGACGGTCAGTTCGGCGACATCATGTTCACGATGCAGCGGATGGGCTTCCCCGGCGACTACGTCAACCTCGACGACCCCGCCCAGAAGGCGCCCTTCGGCGGCTCGCACCGCTTCTACTCGCTCAAGGTCGGCCACAGCGGCTTCCCCAACGGCTTCTCCGTCGACGCGATGAACATCGCCCTCGGGACGCTGCCCGAGAACCTCAACCCGACATTCTGACCGGGAACCCCGGGAGGGTTCCCGCGCCCTCCGCGCTCGTTCGGACCGGCGAAGCCGGTCCTCGCTCGGGTCAGCGTGATTCCACCGGGATGTGCGGGGTTCCCTGGGGGACGAAGACGACGGTCTCGATGTGGCGGGCCGCGAGCTCGGCGAGGACGTGCGGCAGCACGATGACCGTCTGCTCGTGGATGTCGTGGAAGAGGATGATGCCGCGGCCGGCGCGATCGATCTGGGCGAGCACGTTGAGGAAGAGCTTGTGGGGATCGCGCGTGCGCCAGTCCTCCGAGTCCATGTTCCAGAAGAACGTGCTGTACCCGCGCTTCTCGACGAAGGCGAGCTCGGCGGGCGTCTTGGCGCCGTAGGGGAAGCGGAAGAACGGGAGGTGGCCGGGGGGCAGGCCGAGGGCGACGCTCACGGCGGCGTCGCCGGCCTCGATCTCCGTCTCGGCGTGCGGCTCGGTGACCTTGGGCAGGTCGGGGTGCGAGAAGGTGTGCGAGCCCACCGAGTGGCCGGCGGCGACGACCTGGCGCGAGATCTCGGGGTGCGCGGCGGCGTTGCGGCCGATCTCGAAGAAGGTCGCCTTGACGCCGGCGGCGGCGAGGATGGCGAGGATGCGCGGCGTGCGGCCGGGGTCGGGGCCGTCGTCGAAGGTGAGCGCGATCTGGCGCGGCGGGAGCTCGCCGTCGTGCAGGACGTTCGGGCGCGAGACGTCGACGCTGACCGCGTGGCTCGCCAGCCTGGTGGGCGGCGCCAGCGGATGCGCCTCGGCGAGCTTGCGCTCCGCCGCCCTCCAGTAGACGTCGATGCGCTCGAGCAGCGCGGGCGCGCACTTCATGCGGCGCGCGTGCTCGGGCTTGCGGACCTCGTCCTCGAACAGCTCGAGCTCGTCGTCGGGCAGGAGCGCGAGCTCGGCGCAGAGCTCGTCCCACGCCGCGCCCGACTCCATGGCGTGGATGCGCTCGACGATCTCGGTCGGGTGGTAGGGGCTGGCCCGGTAGTCGCTCAGGCCCTTCTGCGTCTGGAGCTCGGTCTTCGTGCGGCGCACCTGGTGGCGCAGGGTCCCGAGGCCGGCGCCGGCCGCGGGTGAGGCGGCGAGCCAGGCGGCGAGCGCGAGCGGAGCGGGGCTCATCGTGCGCGCAGCATCGGCGACCGCGCGCGCCGCGTCCAGCCCCGGCGAATTCGCGGAACCGAATTGCCCGCTCGCCCGTTCTCGGCTATGTGGGAGCCCATGCGGCCTCTCGGCGGCCCACGCCCGGTCCGAGAATGACGGCGTCCTCGGCGCCCGAGGGCGTCACCGTCGAGCAGCTCCTCGCGCACACGGACGCCCTCTACAACCACGCGCGCCACCTCACGGGCAACGACGCCGAGGCCGAGGATCTCGTGCAGGAGGCCTGCCTCCGCGCCCTGGCCAGCGCGCGCGAGTACCGCGCGGGCAACCTCAAGGCCTGGCTCTTCCGCATCCTGCGCAACGCCTTCATCGACGCGCGGCGGAAGCGGCGGCCCGAGCAGCCGCTCGGCGAGCTCGACGTCGTCGACGGCGGCGAGGCGGAGCTCCTGCGCGACGACCTCGAGCTCGAGCGCCTGCGCGGCGTCGTCGCCGACGACATCCAGGCGGCGCTCGCCGCGCTCTCGGACGACGCCCGCGCCATCATCCTGCTCGACCTCGAGGGGTTCACGGAGGGCGAGGTCGCCGAGCTCATGGGCTGCCCGCCCGGCACCGTGAAGTCGCGGCTGTCGCGCGCGCGGAGCCTGCTGCGCAAGC
>DASZWW010000153.1:0-6977 GCA_035546175.1 Polyangia bacterium | reverse complement strand
GGGGCTGGTGCGCCTCGGCTTCGAGCCGCTGCCGCGCTTCGCGCTCGTCCCCGGGGCGCTCCTGCTGCCGCTCGCGGCGTCGGCGGTCCCGGCCGCGCGCCTGCCGGCCGCGCGTGTCGCCGTGCCGCTCGCGGGCCTCGCCTTCGCGGCCGCCGTCTTCTTCGTGGCCGGGGCCGGGGATCGGGGCGGCGGCCGGCTCTGGGGCGGCGCCGAGTCGATGGGCGCGCTCACCCGCCTCGACGCCGAGGATCGCGCCCTCGCCGACTACCTCCGCGCGCACCGCGCGCCCGGCGAGCGGGTCATGATCGAGCCGCTCGCCTTCGCCGAGATCGCCATCGCCGCGGCCGGCGGCGTCCCCCAGGTCGACGCCGTGACGCTCGTGCAGACGCGCGAGCCGTCGGCCACGGTGGCCGAGACGCTGCGCGCGACGGGCGCGCGCTGGCTGGCGGCCCACGACGACGGCCGCCCCTCGGCCTGGACGAGGCGCTTGCCGGATTGGCCCGCGGACGCCGTGGAGCTCGGACGATGGCGGCTGATTCACCGGTGAGCGACGACGACGGCCCCCGCGGCGACGGGCGCCTCGTGCTCGCGCTCGCCGCGCTCGCCGTGGCGGTGCGCCTCGTGTGGGTGCTCGCCGTGCCGACGCGCCCCGTGGGCGACTTCGCGATGTACTGGGAGTCGGCCGGGTACCTCGCCGAGCACGGGTCGCTCGATCCCCAGTTCATCTACATGCCCGGGTACGTCGTCGCGCTCGCCCTCGTGCGCTGGCTGGGCGGGGGCCTCTTCGCGGCCAAGCTCCTGGGCGTCGCCGCGGGCGGCCTGGCGACCGCGGCGGTCACGGGCCTCGCGGGCCGCCTCTTCGATCGCGGCGCCGCGCTGGCCGCCGGTCTCCTCTGCGCGCTCTGGCCCGCCGGGATCGCCGTCTCGAGCGTCACCGGGACCGACATGCCGGCGGGCGCCTTGCTCGCGACGGCGGCCTGGCTCTTCGTTCGGGACGCGCACGAACACCCGCGGCGCGCCGCCGTGCTGTTCGGGCTGGTCATGGGCCTGGCCGCCTACGTGCGCGCCGTCGCGCTGCCCTTCGTGCTCTTCGCGGCGCCGCTCTGGTGGAGCGTCGACGCCCGCCTGCGCCGCGTCGTCGAGGGCACGGCGCTGTCGTGCGCGGTCGCCTTCCTGGTGATGCTCCCCTGGGGCCTGCGCAACCACGCGGTCTACGGCGAGACGTTCTTCACCGACAGCCACGGCGGCCACACGGCGCTCGTGGGCGCCAACCCGAACACCGACGGGGTCTACAGCCGGTCGCTCAACCGGATGTTCACGGCGGCCACCGGCTACACGCTGCTCGAGCCGCCGCACCGGGAGTCGGATCGCGCGGCCTACGCGCTCGCCAAGCAGTGGGCCGCCTACGAGCCGGACTACACGCTGGGCCTCCTCGGCGCCAAGGCCGATCGCCTGCTCACCCACGAGCGGCCGCTCCTCTACTGGCCGATCTACCGGCAGGGCGTGCTCGAGGGCGCGGCGCGCGACGGCTTCGCCCGCCACCGCGTCGGGCTCGACCGGCTCGCGGACGTCTTCTGGTACGCGCTCGTGGCGGCGGCGCTCGCCGGCGTCGTCGTCGCGGCCTCGCGCCGTCTCTGGCCGGCGCTGGCGATGCTGTCGCTGCCGCTCGCGCTGGCGGCGCTCTACGTCGCGTTCTTCGCCGAGGTCCGCTACCACCTCGCGATCGCCGTCTTTCTCTTCCCGTACGCCGGGCTCGCCTGGCGATGGTTCGTGCAAAGTCTGCGCGACCTCGGCGGCCGCCGGCTCAACGTCCGCGGCCGCCGGCGGTTCTTGCGCGAAGCCGGGCTCGCGCTCGCCGCCGTCCTCGTCGTGTTCTCCGAGTGGCCGCGCGTCGTGGCCGCGGGCGACGAGCTCCGGGATCGGCACCGCTGGGGAGTGGGCGTCTGCCACGTGGGCAGCGAGGCCCGCCTCTGCCCGTGGCGCGCGACGATCCCGGCGCCCGGCGAGGGCACCTCGCCCGTGCGCGGCGTCTGGGACGGCGTCGGCCTGCAGCTCTCGACGGCCATCGCGGGGGCGACGACCGACGTCGACGTCCCTCCCGGCCGATACCGGGTGTCGCTCGTCGTCGATACGCAGGTCCCTGCGCCCGCGCCCGAGATGCGGGTCACTGCTTATGCCCGTAAGGGGGCCCTCGCCGAGACGCTCCTGCCTGCCCCTCCGGAGGCCCCGCCGACGCGGCTCGAGGGCATCGTCGAGCACCTGGGGGGACTGCTCGACATAGAGGTCAGGGCGGAGCGCCTGTGGACGACGCCGTCGAGGTACTCGTTGCCGGCCGTCTGGATTTCAGACTTAAAGATTGAGGCGGATGTCCGTTAGTGCATAATCCCGAGCCGATGTCCCCCGGTCGCTCGGTGACGAGTCTCCTCGGCGCTCTCGGTCTTGCGATTTCGCTCGGCGCGCTCGTCTCGGGCTGCGGCACCGATGTCATCAACCCGCAAGACGATCCGCGGCCCCCGACGTGGTCGTACATCTACCCGGCCATCATCCAGCCGTCGTGCGCGACGGCGAGCTGCCACTCGGACTTCACGCGCCGCTCGGGCGTGAACTTCGGCTACAGCGACGAGGCCTATTTTCAGCTCGTGTGCCGTCACTTCGTCCTCAGCTGTCCGCCTGCAGGCATGCCCGATCCGTGCAACCCGGGCCAGATGGCCAACACGGACCCGACCTGCTCGTCGCGGGCCGTCGCCGAGTCGCAGCTGCTGCACCAGCTGAACGCCGACGGCGCCCCGCGCATGCCGCCCGACTTCGCCCTGCCCGCCGTCGACATCCAGCTGATCAGCACCTGGATTCAAATGGGCGCCAAAGAAAACTGAGCCTGGACTCGCATTGATGGAACGTCGCCTCGTCAGACTCGGGATCACAGCTCTCCTCGCCGCGTTCGCGCTCCTCGCGCGCGCACGCCCAGCGGCCGCCTACCCGCAGTTTCAGTTCAGCTCGGGCACGAACCGCTGCAGCCAGTGCCACTACTCGCCCTCGGGCGGTGGCCTGCTGACCTCGTGGGGGCGCGACGAGAGCGCCGACACGATCAGCCTCGGCGGCGACGGCGCCTTCCTGCACGGCCTCGTCTCGCCCCCGTCGTGGCTCGGGATCGGCGGCGACTTCCGCTTCGCCTTCCTCAGCAACGACGTCGGGAACACCGAGGGCACCGAGTTCGCCGCCTTCCCGATGCAGGCGGACGTCTACCTGCGCGCGGCGCTCGGCGAGGCCTGGTCCATCAACGGCACGATCGGCGTGCGCGGCATCGTGCGGCCCGACGACGGCTCGATCGGCGGCCGCATCGGCGCGGCCGCGAACGACATCATGTCGCGCGAGCACTACATCATGTACCGGCCGAGCGCGACGGGCCTGTACCTGCGCGCGGGGCGCTTCTTCGCGCCCTACGGCCTGCGCTTCGTCGAGCACATCTACTACGTGCGCCGCTACACGGGGAACAACCTCTACGAGGAGACGTACAACGCCTCGGGCGGCTACGTCGCCGACGACTGGGAGGCCCACGCGACCTTCTTCGCGCCCACGCCGAAGGAGGGCGCCATCGAGTTCATCAGCGGCGTCGGCCCCGCCGAGTACGGCTTCGCGGGCTACACCGAGGTGCGCCTGGCGAAGATGAGCGCGCTCGCCGCGCAGGCGCGCATCGGCGTCAGCCCCAACGACCACGAGGGGCGCTATCAGGTGGGCGGCATCGGCAAGCTCTGGCTCGAGAAGCCGAAGATGCTGCTCCTCGGCGAGGCCGACCTCATCCACCAGACCTTCAGCACGGCGAACTACAGCCAGAACGGGTTCGTCTCGTACACGGGGCTCAACTTCTTCCCCACGCGCGGGCTCCTCGCGGCGTTCGCCTACGAGCGCTACCAGGAGAACCTCTCGGTCTCGAACACGGGGCGCAACGCCTTCGACGTGCAGATCAACTTCTTCCCCTGGGCGCACTGCGAGGTCGTGGGCCTCGCGCGCTACCAACTCGTCGGCGCTGGCTCGAATGACGGCGGCGCGGCGCAGCTGTGGATGCTCCAGCTGCACTACTATTTGTGATGGCCATGCGCGGATACGGAATGCTCATCGGCTTGGTCCTCGCGGGGGTCGTCGCGAGCGCTGGCTGCCAGAACGCAGTGCCGCTCTTCCCGACCTACCACAACGACATCAAGCCAATCATGGAAGCGCACTGCGTTCGCTGCCACGGCGCGGGCGGGACAAAGAACTACGACCCAGACATCCCGCTGATCAACAACACCATGACACCGGTAGTCGGGGACTTCACGACCTTCGATGGGACGAAGCTCCTCGCCACAGTTCCGTCGCCGCAGGACCCGAACAGGAGCACCCTCCAATACAGCATCGACGTGCTCCCAATGCCACCGCCTCCGTCGACGGCGCTCGACTCTTACGACTACGACACGATCGTAACCTGGATCCATAGCCCGCTAGAATAGTGAGGCGGGTGGTGACGGGCGGCGAGCGGTGGTTCGGTGGCGCTCTCGCGGCGCTCGCGCTCGCCGGCTGCGAGAAGCCGGTCCCGGCGACGCCGACGTACACCGCCGACGTGCTGCCGATCTTCGAGGCGCACTGCGTGCGCTGCCACGGCGCGGGCGGCACGCTGAACGCCGACGAGCGCTCGATCGAGCCGGCGCCGCCGTCGGGCGGGTACCTCGACCAGTACGACGACAAGTCCGACTGCACGCCCGACGCCGACGGCCACTACCCGCTGACGTGCATGGGCGGGGCGCGCTACGAGGCGGAGAGCGGCAACCTGGCGGCGTTCATCCACGGCCGCACGCAGCCGAAGATGCCGCTCGCGCCCGCGGCGCCGCTCGACGACTGGGAGCTCGCCGTGCTCGACAACTGGATCGCCGAGAAGCCTCCCTTGCGCTGAGGCCGAAAGGATGGCCATGGATCTGCTCGTCCGCCTCTACGCTCTGCCGCCGCTCGCCCCGCGGCTCGAGGCCGTCGCGCCCGCGGGCGTGAGCGTTCGGCGCGCGCTCGCGAGCGAGCGCCACGCCGTCGTCGCGTTCGCCGAGGCGCACGGCTCGCGCGGCTGGGCGAGCGAGTGCGAGGTGGCGTTCGCGCGCCGGCCCCTCGGCTGCTTCGTGGCCGTCGAGGCCGCGCCGGCGGCCGCCCAGCGCGGCGTCGTCGCGCCCGGCGGCGGCTACCCCTCGGCGCCCGAGACGCTCGTCGGCTTCGCGTGCATCGAGGCGACCGCGCCCGGCTTCTTCGGCCCCCAGGCCGTGCGCGAAGACCGGCGCGGCCAGGGCATCGGCGCCGCGCTGCTGCTCTCGGCGCTGCACGCCCTCGCCGCCGAGGGCCACGCCTACGCGATCGTCGGCTGGGCCTCCGAGCTCGAGTTCTACCGCAAGGTCGCCGGCGCCGTCCCCATCGCCGGCTCCGAGCCCGGCCTCTACCGCGCGCCGCTGCGCACGTGATTCGGGCGATCGTTCCTCTTCGCGACCCAGCCGAACGCGCTCGGGCGACCTGACGGTCAGTGGAACGGCTTCGGCGCCGGCGCCGGTCCCGGGGCGGCGGCGGGCGCGCCGTGGCCGGGGCCGAGGATCTCCTTCATCGACGCCACGGGATCGAACGAGCCGACGTTCTGGTCGGGCGTGTGGCAGCCGAGGCAGGTGACCGGATCGACCTTCCGCACGGTGCCCTGGTGCTTGTCGATGGCGCGCACGTGGGCGGCGCTCGGGCCGTGGCAGCCCTCGCAGCCGACGTCGGCGAACTGGCTGCGCGCCATGACGAAGTCACGCGTGCCGCCCGGCTGCAGGAAGCCGATGGTGTGGCAGCCGAGGCACTCGGGATCGCGGTCGCGCTTCGCCCTGACGAGCGTCGCGAACGCGTGCGCGTGGTCGGTCGTCTTCCACTGCGTGACGACCTTCTCGTGGCAGTAGCCGCAGGCGCTCGTGCTGCCGTAGTCCCAGATCTCGTAGAGGTCGCGCAGCTTGAGCTGGACGTGGTTCTTCTTGGCCTCGGCCTCCATCTTGTCGCGGTCGCGCATGGGGATGAGCGCGGTGCGCGAGAGCAGACCCACGCCGAGCTGCTCGGGCACGGCCTTGCTGAGCTCGACGGTGCCGTCTTCGAGCGCGGGCGCGCGGCCTGGTTCGAGGCGGGCGTCGAGGCGGCCGACCACGAGATCGCCGCCCGCGGCGACGAGGCGCGGCCGCGCGTTCGGGGGCGAGGGCGGCGGCGCGGGGGCGCCGGGCGCGTCGTGTCCGAGGGCGAGCACGGCGACGTCGACGTCGTCGAGCGCGCCGGCGATCGCCGCGGCGCGCGCGCGCCCCGCCGACGCGTGCACGAGCGCGACGACGACGGCCGCCCCGCGAGCGCGTAGGTCCTTGGCGGCGGCCCGCGCGGCGGGCTCGGGCGGCGCGAGCGAGAAGCCCGCCTTCGCGAGGGCGGCGGTCGCCGCGGCGTCGAGCTCGCTGACGCCGAGCACGCCCACCTTCGTCCCGCCCGCGTCGACGAGGGCGCTCGCCGGGAAGACCGGCGCGCCCTTGCCGCCGACCAGGTTCGCGAGCACGACCGGCACGTGCGCGTCGCGGAGCTTCTTGGCGAGGCGCCGCGGATCGGCGCCCAGCGGGCCGGGCTGCGCGAGCTCGCGCTCGCCGAGCGTGACCGCGTCGACGCCCAGCCGCCGGTAGCTCGCGAGCACGAGGTCGAGCCAGTGCGGCACGTCCTTCGCCGCCGGCGCGACGTCGTCGCGCGGGTCGTCCGTCGGCAGCGGCAGGAAGTCGCCGGCGTCGACCTGCACGACGCCGCCGGAGCCGACGCGCGCCCGGTCGACGATCGTCGCGCGCCGTCCCAGGCCCGCCCAGGCCTCGCGCTTCGCGAGGGGCGCCAGGGTCACGCCCGGCGGCAGGTTGAGCGGGGCCAGCCGCGGGCTCATGCGCCCGCGCAGGTCGGAGGAGTAGACGAGGGTGAACGTCGGCCGC
>DASZWW010000152.1:0-18524 GCA_035546175.1 Polyangia bacterium | reverse complement strand
CGTGTCGCCCGCCGACGTGCCGGCCGCGTCGAGGGACGCCGGCGGCACGGCTTCGGCGGCGGGCGCGTCCGTCCCGCCCGCGTCGCGGCTCGTCGTCCCGGGGGCGGCCGGTGGCGTCGAGCCGCGGCAGCCGAATCCCAGCAAGCCTGCGGTGAGGAGGGTTCTCGTGAGGGATCTGAGCGAGCGAGGCATTCCGTTTCGTTATAAGTGTCCGGTCGCGGAAAAATCGCTCAGGAAAAGCGCGCCGGGCCTCAGGGGGACTCGCCGAGCGCGTGCTGGAGCCGGGCCCGCGCCGAGGCGAGGTCGAGACGCGCCTGGACGAGCTGCGAGCGGGCGCTCACGTCCGTGAGGAGGGCGTCGTAGAGCTCGATGACGTTCCCCACGCCCGTCTGGTAGCGCCCCTCGGCGAGGCCACGCTGGCGGGCCGACGCGTCGACGAGCGTCCGCGCGAACCGCAGCTCGTCGCGCGCGGCGATCAGCGAGGCCTGGGCCGTCACCGTCTCGGCGCGGATGGCGTCCAGGGCGGCGCGGCGCTCGGCGTGCGCGGCGACGAGCGCGCCCTCCGCCTCGCGGCTCTGACCCTGGACGAGCCAGGGGCTCAAGCCCGGGCTCGGGTAGGCGAGGCCGACCATCCAGGTGAGGTTCGGCGTGAGCGACGAGAGCTGTCCGCCCTCCCAGGTGGGGCTCACGCTCAGCGTGAGCTGGGGCAGCAGCGACCCGCGCGTCGCGCGCGCCTGGTCGCCGAGACCGCGCTCCTCGAGGCGGAGGGCCTCGAGGTCGGGCCTGTGCGCCGAAGCGACCTCGACGAGCTCGGCGACGGGCGCGGCCGAGCGCTGCTCGTCGGCGGCCTGCACCTCGAACGCCGCCGGCTCCGCGACGAGCCGCCAGTCGCCCCAGCGCGGCACGCCGAGCGCCACCTGGAGCTGCGCGCGCGCCGCCTCTCGCGCGGCGACGGCGCGCGCGCGCGTGATCTCCACGGAGGCCGCGGCCGACTCGGCCGTCGCGACGTCGATGCCCGTGCGAAGCCCGCTGTCATGGAGCCCGCGCGTCTGCGCGAGGTGCGCCTGGTAGGTCCTGGCGGCGTCCTCGGCGACGCGGACCTGCTCGTCGGCGGCCAGCGCGCCGAAGAAGGCCAGGGCCGCCTGCAGCGTCACGTCGAGCTCGGCCGAGCGGACGTTGACCTCGGACGCCGTCGCGAGCTCGCGCGCGCCGCGGTATCCGAGCAGCGAGCGGCCCCAGTCCCAGGCCGTCCACGACAGGCCGAGCTGCGCGGCCCAGAAGCTCTGCGGCGTCCACTGCGGAGGCGGCAGGGAGGCCGGGGTGCAGGTGCCCACGGCCGGCGTCCGGCACGTCACGCCGATCGCCGTCCCGCTCGTGTCGACGACGGTGGCGCTGTTCGATTGGAAGAACACCGTGCGCGCCTGCGATGGCGTGATGACCAGGTTCGGCGTCGTCGGCTCGTAGGCGGCGCTCGCCTGCGCGAACGGGAGCAGGCGGGCGAGCGCCTGCTCCTGTCGGCCGTAGGCCGAGGCCGCCTCTCCCCTCCGCGCCTCGATCGTCGGGTGGTTCTTGCGCGCGAGGCGAACGGCGTCCTGGAGCGTCAGCGGCGTCTCCGGCTGCGCGGCGGTCCCGCGGCCCAGACACGCGCACGCGACGAAGACGAGCGAGGCGGCCCGGGCGCGCATGCCTCACTCGCGCGCGGCGCCACGCGGCTCGCCGGCCGCCGCCTGCCGGCCCGGGCCGCCGCGGGCGCCGCCCTCCTGGCGCTCGATCACCTGGACGGCGTCGCCGTCGGCCAGCTCCGCCGGAGGGGAGAGCACGACGCGCTCTCCGGGGCGCAGCCCGGCGACGATCTGGACCTTCTTGCCGTCGTCGAGGCCGGGGCGGACGGTGACGAAGCGGAGGCGCCCGTCGCGGACGATGGCCACCGCGGGCTTGTCGTCGCGCAGGACGAGGGCCGTCGAATCCACGAGCGGCGACGGTGGGGCGGCGATCCGGAACGTCACGTGGACGAACGTCCCGGGGTAGAGGCGGCGCTCGCCGTCGAGCCACACCTCGCACAGCATGGTGCGCGTCCGGGGGTCGAGCGCGTTCGCGCAGCGCGCGAGGGGCGCCCCGATGCGCAGCTCGGGCTGCTGATCGGAGACGATCTGGACGCCGTCGCCCGCGTGGACGAAGGGCGCCAGGTCCTGCTGCACGAAGACCTGGATGCGCAGGCGGCGCAGGTCGGCGACGTCGACCAGCGGCAGCGCGCTCTCCGTCGAGCCCGTCGCGGCCGGGACGAGCGCGCCGGGATCGACGTAGCGGGCCGTGACGACGCCGGCGAAGGGCGCGCGCAGCGTGCCGTACCTCCGCAGCGCGCGGACCTGCGCGAGGCTCGCCGACGACACCTCGTACTGGGCGCGCGCCGTCTCGAAGTCCTGCGTCGAGACGAAGTCCTTCTTCACGAGCTGCTGGTAACGCTCGAACGTGCGGCGCTTCACGAGCAGGTCGGCCTCGGCGGCGGCCACCTGCTGATCGACCTCGGGCGACTCGAGCACGCCGAGCACCTGACCGGCGCGCACGTGGTCGCCCTTGTCGACGGAGATCGACTTCACGTAGCCGGCGAGCTTCGCGTAGACGGTCGACTGCAGGAACCCGCGCACGTCGCCGGGCAGCGTGACCGAGCGGAACGCCGGCGCGAGGCGGGCCTCGGCGACGAACACGCGGGGTCCCCGATCGACCTCCCGCCGCCTGCGCGCGGCCTCGGCGACGATCTCCCGATGATGGCGCCAGAACAGCAGCGCCACGGCCCCCATGGCGAGGAGGAGGGCCACGGCGCCCACCCAGGCCAGGCGCCGCGCCGTCCGAGAGGCGCCGTCGTGGGCCGCCTCGCTCACCGCGCCCCCTCGGCGGCGGCCTCGCCTTCGCCCCGCGCCTCGCGCTGGAACCGCTCGTCGAGGGCGTGGGCGGTGGGCGGCTTGCGGCGCAGGATCACGTAGACGGTCGGGACGACGAGCAGCGTGACGCCCGTGGCCACGAGGAGGCCGCCGATGACGGCCCGGCCGAGCGGGGCGTTCTGCTCGCCGCCCTCGCCGAGGGCGAGCGCCATCGGCAGCATCCCGAGCACCATCGCCAGCGCGGTCATGAGCACGGGCCGCAGGCGCGTCGCCGCCGCCTGGATGGCCGCGTCCGCCGGCGTGAGCTTGGGATCGTCCGCGCGCGCCTGGTTGGCGAAGCTCACGAGCAGGATCGAGTTCGAGACGGCGATGCCGATCGCCATGATCGCGCCCATGAAGGACTCGACGTTGAGCGTCGTCCCCGTGACGGCGAGCATCCAGGCGATGCCCACGAACGCCCCGCCGATGGCCACCATGATGATGAGCGGGTCGAGCGCCGACTGGAAGAGCACCATGAGCAGCAGGTACACGAGGACGATGGCCACGATGAGGCCCAGGCCGAAGCTCACGAACGACTCGCGCATGCTCTGCGCCTGGCCGCGGACGCTGATGCGCGTGGCCGCCTTCGCGTCGAGGCCCGCGATGAGGTCCCGGACGTCGCTCGTGACGCCGCCCAGGTCGCGGCCGCTCACGGAGGCCTGCACGTCGACCACCGGCTGCACGGTGTAGTGATTGATCGACGCCCGATCCTCCGTCGGGACGAGCTCGGCCATGCCGCCCACGTACGGCGCGTTCGTCGAGGTGCGCCCGAGGGTGCTCGTCGCCGCCGTGAGCGGGTTGGGCAGCGCGCCCGGGACGCTCTCCGTCGCGCTCGCGAGGGAGACGCCGCCCGGGGGCGCGACGGCCGTCCCCAGCAGGTCGTCGACGCTCGCCATCTGGTCGATGGGCGTCTGCACGGCGACGACGTAGTTCACGCCGTTGCCCGGGTTCACCCAGAAGTTGGGGCTCGAGAGGGAAGACGAGCTGAGCGAGGTGAGGAGGCTCGCCGCGACGTCGCGGTAGCCGATGGACAGCTGGCCGGCCTGCTGGCGATCGACGTTGAGCCGGAACGCCGGGTGGTTGAAGACCTGCGCGATGCGGACGTCCTCGGTGCCCGGCACCTCGCGGATCTTCCGGTAGGCGTCGCGGGCGATGGCGTAGATGGCCTGCGGGTCGCGGCCCTCGATCTGCACGTCGACCATGGAGGTGACGCCGAAGTTCAGGACCTGCGTGACGACGTCGGCCGGCATGAAGTAGAGCCGCAGCTGCGGGAACTCCTGGGCGAGCTCCCGGCGCATGCGCGCCATGTAGCCGCGCGTGGGCCGGTGCCTGGGCCGAAGCTGGATCGTCACCTCGGCGTCCTGGCCGCCGACGTTGTCGGTGCTGACGAAGGCCAGGTTGTAGAACGTCGGGATGCCGATCATGTCGTTGATCATGTCGAGCTCGTCGGCCGGGATGATCCGGCGGATGCGCTGCTCGACGGCGGCCACGATCGTCTCCGTGTCCTCGATGCGGGTCCCGATGGGCGCGCGCACGTGCAGCCGCATCTGGCCCGTGTCCACCGCCGGGAAGAAGTCGAACCCGATGACCTTCACGAGCAGGAGGCTCCCGACCGCGAACACGAGGCCCGCGGAGAGGAACGCGCGGCGGTGCGCGACGCACACGGCGAGCACGGCGGTGTGCGCGCCGCGCAGCCGCTCGAACTGACGATCGCGCCAGCGGTTGAACCGCGACTCCTCCCCCACCTGTCCGGGCAGGAGGCGCCGCGCCAGCGTGGGCACGAGGGTGCGCGACAGCAGGTACGACGCGACCATCGAGAACACGACGGCCACGGCGAGGGACACGAACAGGTACCGCGCCGGGCCCTCGAGCATGAGCACGGGGAAGAAGACGATGCAGATCGTCAGCGTGGCCGCGAGCGCGGGGACCGCGACCTGGCGCGCGCCGTCGAGGATGGCGACCGTGAGGGGCTTCCCTTGCAGGCGGTTGCGGTGGATGTTCTCGATCTCGACGGTCGCGTCGTCGACCAGCATGCCCACGGCCAGCGCGAGCCCGCCCAGCGTCATGAGGTTCAGCGTCTGCCCCGTGAGGAAGAGCCCGATGAGCCCGACGAGGAGCGCCACCGGGATGGAGGTGCAGACGATCACCACGGAGCGCCAGCTGCCGAGGAAGAACAGGATCATGAGCGACACGAGGACCGCGGCGATCCCCGCCTCGCGGAGCACGCTGCGGATCGCGGCGCGCACGAACACCGACTGATCGAAGTCGAGGGACATCTGCGCGCCCTTGGGCGCGCCGGCCTCGATGGAGGGCAGCAGCTTCCGCACGGCGTCGAGCACGCTCAGCGTGGAGGCGCCGGCCTTGCGGAGGATCGACAGGTAGGTCGCGCGGCGGCCGTTGACGTGGACCATGTTGGTCTGCACGGCGTAGCCGTCGTGCACGTGGGCGACGTCGCCCAAGAGGACCATCATCCCGTTGACGACCTTGACGGGCATGTCGTTGAACTCGGCGATCGTGGGCGGGGACGAGTTCATGAGGATGTCGTACTCGGTGCCGCCGATGCGCGCCGTGCCCGCGGGCAGGATGACGTTGCCACTGGCGACGGCGGAGACGACGTCCTGGGCCGAGACGCCGCGCGCCTGCAGCTTGCGCGGCTCGAGGTCCACCATGATCTGCCGCGTGCGCCCTCCGAACGGCGCCGGCGTCGAGAGGCCCTCGATCGTGAACAGGCGCACGCGCAGGAAGTTGAGGCCGTAATCGAAGAGGTCTTGCTCGCTCAGGCTGTCGCTCTTGACCGTCAGCTGCGCCACCTGGACGTTCGAGGCGTTGTACTGGAGGATGTTGGGCGGCGTGATGCCCGGGGGCAGGACGCGCAGGATCGTGTTGCAGACGGCGCTGATCTGGGCGATGGCCGCGCCGATGTCGGTGCCCTGCTCGAAGTAGACCCGCACGAGGCCGATGCTCGACAGGGACTGCGACTCGATGCGCTGGATGCCGTTGACCGTCGTCGACAGCGCGCGCTCCGTGATGTACACGACGCGCTTCTCGACGTCGTCGGCCGGCAGCCCGGGGAAGTTCCAGATGACGTTGACGACCGGGATGTCGATGTTGGGCAGCACGTCGCGCTTGAGGCGCTGGAGCGACAGCGCGGCGAACAGCACGACGGCGAGCACGCTGACGAGGACCGTGTAGGGTCGGCGGAGCGCGAGACGAACGATCCACATTGCGCTTCACCGAGCTCGCGCGCCCGCGCGTCCCCGCACGAGAGCCTAAGGACGCCGCCTCGCGATACAAGGGACGCGGCGACGACGTCGGGCCGCGCCGCACACGCCTCGGCGCCGCCGGATCAGCGCCAGCAGATCGGGCACCGCGGGGCGCCGCGGATGGGGTCGCGCGCGCCGCCTGCCCTCACGGCGCCGGCGGTCCGAACCAGGCGCCGAGGGCGTCGCGAAGACCCTGACCCGTGCGCTCGCCGACCCACGCCACGTGTCCGTCGGGCCTGACCAGCACGGCCGTGGGCGCCGCGACCGCGCCGAGCACCGGGAGCGCCCAGGCACCGGCGTATCGAGCCTCGACCCGCCGCACCCGATCCGCCCAGGGCGCGTGGTCGAGCGCCCCGGGCTCGCCGAGGTCGAGCAGGAACGGGCGGGCCTCGTGCAGCAGCGTGAAAAGGCGGAGGGGGCCGCCGGCGGTGAGCACGTCGAGATCGGGGACCCGGCGCCCGAGCAGCGGGTGTCCCGCGCCGAGGTCGTAGTGAACGTCCAGCCCGGACATCATCCCCGCGACTCGCTTGCGCGGTTCGTCCATGCGCAGCAGCTCCGACACCGTCTCGCGCACGGCGTCCATGCGCGCGTCGCCGCGGCTGAGCGCGGTCTGCGCCATGGTCGTGCGCAACACCCGCGCGCCCACGGGGTGCCGCTCGGCGTGGTAGCTGTCGAGCAAGCTCTCGGGCGAGGTGCCGCGCACCACCTGGGCGAGCTTCCACCCCAGGTTGACGGCGTCCTGGACGCCGAGGTTGAGGCCCTGTCCGCCGTTCGGCGCGTGCACGTGCGCGGCGTCGCCCGCCAGGAGGACGCGCCGGTCTCGGTAGGACGCCGCCTGCCGGGTCATGTCGGTGAACCGCGAGAGCCAGCTGGCGCTCCGGAGCCCGTAGTCCGTCCCGTAGAGCGCGACGAGCGCCGCGCGGAGCTCCTCGAGGGTCGGCGCGTCGCCGCTGCCGAGGCGCTCCTCGCGCAGCACGACGCCCACGCGCTTCCCGTCCTCGTGCTTGCCGAGCGCGTAGGTCCCCTTCTCGTCGCGCCGGATGCCCCAGGCCGGCTCCTCGGCCATCTCGACCTCGGCGATCAAGTAGCTGACGGAGGGGTCCCACCCCGGAAAGTCGATGCCCGCCTTCTTTCGGACCAGGCTGCGCCCTCCGTCGCAACCCACGAGGTACAACGCCCGCAGGGAGCGGCCGTCGGACAGACCGACGTCGACGCCCGTGTCGTCCTGCGCGAACCCCGTCACCTCGCGCCCGCGGTGGATCGGCACCCCGAGCTCGGCGACCCACCCCGCCAGGATCCGCTCGAAGCGGTCCTGCGTGAGCGCGAGCCCGTAGTTGTGGCGGGTCGGGAAGTCGCTGATGTCGAGCCGGCTCTCGGCGAAGCCGGCGACCTGCGCCGTCCGCCCCTCGGAGAGGAAGCGCTCGGCGACGCCCCGCTGATCCAGCACCTCGATCGTGCGCGCGTGGAGGCCGCGCGAGCGAGCGCTGGCGAGGTCCGGTGTCTCGCGCCGCTCGACGATGACGACGTCGACGCGCGCCAGCGCGAGCTCCGCCGCCAGCATCATCCCCGTCGGACCGCCGCCGGCGATCACCACCGCATGTTCTTCCGTGGCCATCTCGCTCCTCCGCGCCGAGGTTCTTCGCGCGTCCGGGACTCTGCGGCACGCCGGGGGGCTTGCTGCAAGTCCCCGGGCCTGGCATAAAACTGAAGTGGCGAGGGTCGTGTCGCGCACCTTGATCCGCCTCGCGCTGGTCTCGGTCGCCTTCGGATGTTCGCACGCGCCGGGCGGCACGAAGTCGCCGGGTGGCGCGGGCGCGGGCGGACCGGCGGGGAGCGGCGGCGCGGGCGCAGGCGGGTCGGGAGGCGAAGCCGCCGGCGCGGCCGGAGGCGCGAGCGCTGGAGGCGGCGCCGGCGGAGCGACGGCCACCGCGGGAGTGGCAGGCGGCGGAGCGGGTGGTCAGGCGGTCGGCGGCGGAGGAGGCGGCGGCGGGGCCATCGACGCCGGCGCGACGACGGACGGCGGCGCCGGCGGCAGCAGCGCCGACGCCAGCGGCACCGGCTGCAAGGGCGCCACGGTCTGTTACGACTTCGAGGAGTGCGCGACGCCCAAGGGCTGGACGGTGCCGAACTACCCGACCGATCCCGGCGAGGGCAACCAGGGCGCGGGCTCCCTGCTCGTGGACAACGTGATGCCGCACGCCGGGAAGTGCTCGTTGCACATGAAGAACTACAGCGGTGACCAACCGCAGCACGCCTTCATCGCCGACCTCCCGGCCAAGTTCGGCCCCGTCCTGTGGGGACGCGCCTGGGTCTTCAACACGGCCACGCCCACCAACCACGGCGCGCTCGTGAAGACGCGCTACGCGATCCCCAACAGCACCGACGTCGACTGGTACGAGGTCGGCTACGAGCTCCACAACTACGACGGCATCTGGCACAGCCCGTTGCCGCCCAGCGGGCTGCCCGAGTGGGTGCTGCAATCGAACACGACGATCGTCGTCAACAAGTGGACGTGCGTCGAGTGGCTGTTCGACGCGCAGAACGGCACGGAGCCCCAGGCCGCGGACCCGCGCATCTGGCAGGACGGCGTCGAGGTCACGTTCAAGCCGGGCTTCGAGTACGACCTGTCGAACACGAAGGGGCTGCCGCGGCCGACGACGCCCAAGGCGTCCGACTTCGTCGGCATCGAGGTCGGGCTGACGATGTATCACTCCATCGATCAGGTGACGAACATCTACCTCGACGACCTGGCGTTCGGGAGCCAGCGCATCGGCTGCGACCCCTGAAATGAGCCGGCGGCGTTCGCGCATGCCCGTGCGCGATGGGAACGATCTCCGCAGGCGCGCGGTGACTCGTCAGCGTCAGGAAGGTGACGCGGGCGCGCGGCGCCCCGCTCAAGTTCCGGCGCGATGCGGCGATTTGTCATCGGCATGGTTGAGGAAACGACCCAGCCCGGGCGCCGGAGCCCTTCCGGTGAGCGCACCAAACCGACCCCGCCCCCGCCGGCCGAGCGGCCCGAGGACAAGCGCCCCTACCTCGTGATCATCGCCGGCGATCAGCTCGGCGAGATCCGCAAGATCGACAAGACGCCCGCCATCATCGGCCGCGGTCACGAGGCGGACATCCGCATCGCCGACGACGGCATCTCGCGGGAGCACGTCGAGGTCATCGGCGAGCCCGAGCACGTCACGGTGCGCGACCTGGGATCCACCAACGGGACGTTCCACAACGGGCGCAAGGTCGACGAGGTCGAGCTCGTCGACGGCGACAAGCTCTCGATCGGGTCGACGACGATCCTCAAGTTCAGCTACCGCGACGGCTTCGACGAGGCGTTCGAGCAGCGGCTCTCGAGCCTGGGCATTCGCGACGAGCTGACGCGCGCCCTCAAGAAGGCGTTCTTCCTCGATCGCCTCGAGAGCGAGGTCGCCTTCTCGATCCGCCACCGGACGCCGATCGCGCTCATTATGTGGGAGCTCGACGGGTTCCAGGCCGTCAAGCGGATCCACGGCCCCACCCTCGGCGCGTCGCTCCTGTCGGCCACCGCCTACGCCGTCACCCGCGTCATCCGCCGCGAGGACGTGTTCGTTCGCTACGGCGGCGAGGAGTTCGGCCTCCTCTGCCGGAACACGCCCGTCGACAACGCGGTCCGCATGGCGGAGCGCCTGCGGGAGGTCATCGGCGAGACCGTCGTGGGCGTCGGCTCCGAGCTGGCGCAGGTCACGGCGAGCTTCGGCGTCGCGACGTGCCCCGCCGCCGCCCCGGGGATCGTCACGCCGGCCGACCTCATCGCGGCGGCGGACTCGGCCATGCGCCGCGCCAAGCACCTCGGGCGGAACCGGGTCGAGACGTAGAGCGGCGAGCGCCGCCGGCTCACCGCCCGCGAGAGACGGAGAGCCGCCTGACCGTCGACGAGCCCCGCGCCATCACGAGACCTGCGCCCACCCGGGCATGAGCGAGTAGAGCTTGTCGCCGACCTTGTCCTCGAATGGCACGCCCTGCTTCTGCAGCAGCGCCTGCAGACGGCCCTCCTCGAACGCGGCGAAGGTCTGGCTCGCGTCGCCCACGAGCTTGGCGCCCACGAAGATCTGCGGGATGGTGGGCACGCCGCTGTACTCGGTGAGGGCCGCGCGGATCTTGCCGCCCCAGTTGTCGTTCTGGTAGGCGACGCCGTCGAGGTCCACGGCCCGGTAGGCGATCCCGCAGCGCTTGAAGAGCTTGCGCACCGCCCAGGTGAACTCGCACCAGGTCAGCGCGAACACCACCACCGGCTGCGCCGTGCTCTCGATGACCTCGCGCACGAAGGCGCGCGCCTCGGCGGTCGGCGCGGCCGAGGCGCCGGCCGCCGGCGGGACGTCGGGCGCCTTGTCGAAGCGCGCGCTCGGCGTCGAGTGAGAGATCGCCACCTCCTCTTCGGTCATGTCGACGGGGACGTTGTCGAAGAGCGGCGTCGAGAGGTACCGCTCACCCGTGTCCGGCAGCATGCACAGGATCCGCGCGCCGCGCTCGGCGCCGGCGCACACGGCCAGCGCGCCCGCGAGCGTGGCGCCGCCCGAGATACCGGTCAGGATGCCCTCGCGCACGGCCAGCGTCCGCGCGAGCTCCAGGGCCTCGAGGCCGCTGACCGGCACGATCTGATCCACGTGCGCGCGCGCGTCCTCGGCGAGCTTGGGGACGAAGTCCGGCGCCCACCCCTGGACCGGATGCGGGCGGAACAGGGGATGGCTCTCCTTGGGGACGCCGTCCGCGGGCCACGGCAGCCGCGTCGCGCTCGCGTAGGTCTGCGAGTTCTCGGGCTCGCAGACGACGACCTTCGTGCGCGGCGACCGTTCCTTCAAAACGCGCGCGACGCCCTTGAGCGTGCCGCCGGTCCCGAAGCCGGTGACCCAGTAGTCGAGGCCCTCCGGGAAGTCCTCGAGGATCTCGAGCGCCGTGGTGCGCGAGTGAACGTCGGCGTTGGCCTCGTTCTCGAACTGCCGGGTCAGGAACCACCCGTGCGCCTCGGCCAGCTCCAGCGCCTTGCGCAGCATGCCCATGCCCTTCTCGGCGGCCGGCGTGAGGACGACCTTCGCCCCCAGGAACCGCATGATCTTGCGCCGCTCGACGCTGAAGTTCTCGGCCATGACGACGACGAGCGGATACCCGCGGCGCGCGCACACCATGGCGAGGCCGATCCCCGTGTTGCCGCTCGTCGCTTCGATCACCGTCTGGCCGGGCCTGAGCGCGCCGCTCTTCTCGGCGGCCTCGATGATCCCGACAGCGAGCCGGTCCTTCACCGAGCCCATCGGGTTCCGGGCCTCGACCTTCACGTAGAGCTCGACGTCCTTCGGGCCGAGCCGCCGCACGCGCACGACCGGCGTGCGCCCCACCGTCGCGATGATGTCCTCGTACCGCGCCATGGCCGCACATCGAGGATACCAGCCTGGCGTGCCGGTCGCGGGGCTTCGCGCGTCTCGGCCGCGGCGCGCGCGTGGCTCGAGCGCGCGCGCCTCCAGGGATTCCGCCCTCCGCCCTTCCCCGCCCGGCCGTTCGTGTGTACGACAGTGGCCAGGAGGTCGCCATGCTGGCAGACAAGGACGTGATCGCGACGGTGGCCGTGAAGGACCTGGGCATCGCCCGCAAGTTCTACGAGGGCACGCTGGGGTTGAAGGTGACGAACGAGGCGGGGACCGAGGCCCTGACGTTCCAGAGCGGCCAGTCGGCGCTCATCGTGTACCGCTCGCAGTACGCGGGGACGAACAAGGCCACGGCCCTCAACTGGCGGGTCGGCGACGGCATCGACGCGGAGGTGGCCGCGCTGCGCGAAAAGGGCGTGACGTTCGAGCGCTACGACTTCCCCGGCATGACCCGGCAGGGCGACGTCCACGTCATCGGGAACATGAAGACCGCCTGGTTCAAGGACCCCGACGGCAACATCATCTCGCTGATGAGCTTCTAGGGAGCCGGAGCCGCGATCCACCTCGGCGCCTCGTCCATGCCGGGGCGGTCGGCGAGCAGCTCGTGCGGCTGGAAGCGGGCCTTGTAGCGCATCGAGGCGCAGCCGGCGACGCGGAAGCCGAGGTAGACGTGCGCCTGGCCTCGCTCGCGCGCGAGGCGCAGGAGCGTGAGCACGTGGAGCACGCCGGGCGAGCGGGCGGCGTAGGCCGGGTCGTAGAAGAAGTAGGCCGCGCTCCAGGCGCGCGGCGTCTCGTCGCAGAGCCCCACGCCGACGAGGCGCCCGCCGTCGTAGTAGGCCACCTCGCGCGCGCAGGGGTGCGGGAGCGCGAACTGGCGCGCGTAGTCCTCGGCGTCGAAGGCCGACGCCTCCCAGCCGCGGCTCGCCTCGCGCTCGGCGTACCAGCGCGCGTGCAGCGCGACGCGCTCGGCGTCGGCGACCGGCTCCCCCACGACGACGGCGAGCGACCCGCCCTTGCGCAGCACGCGCCGCTGCTGCCGCGAGGGCGCGAAGGCGGCGACGGGCACGCGCAGCGACACGCACTCGCGGCACGGCGCGCACGCGGGCCGGAAGTAGTCCGTGCCGAAGCGACGCCACCCGCGCTCGAGCATGGCCTCCAGCTCCTCGGGCGACACGTAGAGGAGCCTCTTGTGCACGAGCGAGGCGGGCGTCGCCTCGAGGTACGAGCACGGGCGCGGCCGCTCGCGGAGGACACCGAGGATCACGGCCATCGCGACCGGCGACTCTAGCAGGACTCGCCCGCCCGGGGCTTGCGTCCACGGACCGCGGATAGATAATCAGTCGTATGATAAGTAATTGCGCGCGCGCGACCGTGGCGGGCCTCGTCGCCGGTGTCGCGCTCTCGGCCGGCTGCCACCGCGGCGACCTCGCCGACGGTCGTTTCCAGGGGATGATCGAGTACGATCAGCGGGCCGTGTCGTTCGAGGGCGCGGGGCGCGTCGTCGAGCTCCGCGTCCGCCGTGGCCAGGCCGTCAAGGCGGCCGAGATCATCGCCCGCCAGGACGACGCGCTCGATCGGGACAGCCACGCCGTGGACGTCCGCGCCGCGGCCGTGGCCCAGGCCGACCTCGATCTCGTGAAGGCGGGCTCGCGCCGCGAGGACATCCGCGCCGCCGAGGCGCAGCTCGCCTCGGCGCGCGTCACCGAGAAGGAGGCCGAGACGGAGCTCGGGCGGCAGCGCCTGCTGCTCGAGAAAGGCGCGCGCCCGCGGGCCGGCATGGAGTCGGTGGAGGCGCAGGTCGCGGCCGCGCGCGCCGCGCGCGAGAGCCAGGAGGAGCGCGTGCGGGCGCTGCGCAGCGGCGCCCGCGTCCAGGAGATCGGGCGCGCCGCCGCGCAGGTCGCCCAGGCCGACCAGGTGCTGCGGGTCAGCGACCTGCGCATCCAGAAGCGCACGCTCGCGGCGCCCATCGACGGCGTCGTCCAGGACGTCTACATCGAGAGCGGCGAGATGGCCGCCGCGGGGGCGCCCGTCCTGTCGATCGCCGACGTGCGGCGCCCTTACGCGGACGTCTTCGTGCCGGTGCCGCAGGCGCCGAGCGTGCGGGTCGGCGACCAGGCGCTCCTGCGCGTCGAGGGCCTCGCCGGCGAGGTGACCGGCGTCGTCGAGCTCGTGTACCCCGAGGCCGAGTTCACGCCGCGCTTCGTGTTCTCCCCGCGCGAGCGCCCCAACCTCGTCATCCGCGTGCGGGTGCGGCTCGCGGACCCCGAGGGGCGCCTCCACGCGGGGCTGCCCGCCTACGTCGCCTTCGCGCCCGGCGGGGCCCGGTCGTGACGACGCCGGCGGCGGCCGAGTACATCGTCGAGACCGACCGCCTCTCGCGCCGCTTCGGCGATCTCGTGGCCGTGCGCGAGGTGTCGCTGCGCGTGCGCCGCGGCGAGATCTACGGCATCCTCGGGCCGAACGGCGCCGGCAAGTCGACGACCATCCGCATGCTGTGCGGCATCCTCGACCCGTCGAGCGGCCGCGGCACGGTCGTCGGCTGCGACATCGCGCGCGAGGCCGAGCGGATCAAGGAGCGCGTCGGCTACATGACCCAGCGCTTCTCGCTGTACGAGGACCTCACCGTCGAGGAGAACCTCTCGTTCTACGCGGGCATCTACGGCGTGCCGCGCCGGCAGCGTCGGGCGCGCGTCGAGGAGGTGCTGGCCAAGACCGGGCTCGTCGAGCGCCGCGCGCAGATCGCCGGCACGCTGTCGGGCGGCTGGAAGCAGCGGGTCGCGCTCGCCTCCTCGACGATCCACCGGCCTCCCCTGCTCTTCCTCGACGAGCCGACCGCCGGCGTCGACCCCGTCTCGCGGCGCTCCTTCTGGGCGGAGATCAACCGCCTCTCGGGCGAGGGGACCACCGTGCTCCTCACGACCCACTACATGGACGAAGCCGAGCGCTGCCATCGCCTGGTCTTCATCTTCCGCGGCCACGTCCTCGACGAGGGCCGCCCCGGCGAGATCGTCGAGCGCCGCGGCCTCCGCGCCGCGGAGGTCGAGGCCGCCGACGGCCGCGCGACGCAGGACATCGCCGACACGCTGCGGTCGCGCCCCGGCGTGGACGACGTCGAGCACTACGGGCACACGCTCCGCCTCGTCGCGCGCGCGGGCACCGACCCGGTCGCCCTGCTCGCCGAGGCCGTGCCGGGCGGCGCGCCGCGCTCCGCCCGCGTCACCGTCGAGGACGCGTTCGTCTCGATGGTGCACGGCGAGGACGCGGCGCGCGGCGGCGGAGAGGCGGCGCCGTGAGGCTGTCTCGCGTCCTCGTCGTCGCCTGGAAGGAGCTCATCCAGCTGCGCCGCGATCGCCTGACGATCGGCATGATGATCGTGCTGCCGCTCATGCAGCTCCTGCTGTTCGGCTACGCCATCGACACCGACGTGCGGCACATGCCCACGATCGTCTACGACGGCGACGGGACGACCGCGTCGCGCGACCTCGCGCGCCGCCTCGAGGTCACGGGCTACTACGACATCGAAGGGAGGGTGCGCGGCTACGACGAGGTCGAGACGGCCTTCCGTAGCGCCCGCGCCAGCGTCGCCCTCGTGATCCCGGCCCGCTTCGGCGTCGACCTGGCGCGGGGGCGCGCGGCGCACCTGCAGCTGCTCGTCGACGGCTCCGACCCCCAGACCGTGGCGAGCGCGACCAACACGGCCGCCTCCGCCGTCGCGGCGCTCGCGGCCGAGCGCGCGGGCGCCGCCCGGGCGGCGGGCGCACCCGCGCCGACCATCGATCTCGCGACCTCGATCCTCTACAACCCGGACCTGCGCACGGCCGTCTACATCGTCCCCGGGCTCGTGGGCGTCATCCTCACGCTGACCATGGTGATGTTCACGTCCATGGCCATCGTGCGCGAGCGCGAGCGCGGCACGCTCGAGCAGCTCATCGTGTCGCCGGTGCGCTCCGTCGAGCTGGTCGTCGGCAAGATCTCGCCCTACGTCGGCATCGGCTACGTCCAGATGACGCTCATCCTGCTCGTGGGCGCGCCCCTCTTCGAGGTCCCGGTGAGCGGCTCGCTGCCGCTCCTCTACCTCCTCGCCTCGCTGTTCATCGCGGGGAACCTGGCGCTCGGCCTGTTCTTCTCGACCGTCGCGAGGACGCAGCAGCAGGCCATGCAGATGTCGTTCTTCTTCCTCCTGCCCAACATCCTGCTGTCCGGGTTCATGTTCCCGTTCGCGGCCATGCCGCGCTTCGCCCAGGTCCTGTCGACGGCGCTGCCGCTCACGCACTTCCTTCGCGTCATCCGCGGCGTCGTCCTCAAGGGGGCCGGCCTCGCCGAGCTCGCGCCCGAGGTCCTCGCGCTCGCCGTCATCCTCGCGGTGCTCGTGCTGCTCACGTCGCTGCGCTTCCGGAAGAAGCTCGGCTGATGGCCCGGCCGCGCACGGACATCAGGGAGCGCGTCGTGCGCGCCGCGCGCCACGAGTTCCTCCAGCGCGGCGTCGACGCGACGTCGCTGCGCGCGATCGCGCGGCGCGCCCGCAGCAACATCGGCATGATCTACTACTACTTCCCGACGAAGGAGGACCTCTTCCTCGCCGTCATCGAGGCGCCTTACGCGCGCATCGTCGCCACCATGGGCGAGATCCTCGGGGGCCCGGCGCCGGTGCGCGAGCGCATCCGCGCCCTCTACCGGCGCATCGGCGCCTTCGCGCCCGACGAGGCGGAGACCTTCCGCCTCGTCATCTCGGAGGCCGTGAAGTCTCCCCGGCTGCGCGCGAAGGTCTTCGCGCGCGCCTGGCACGGACACCTCCCCATCGTGTTCGGCGCCCTCGAGCGCGGCAAGCGCGACGCCGACCTGCGCGCCAACGTGCCCACGCCGCTGCTCGGCATCGTCACGGCGGCGGTGGGCATCCTGCCGCAGATCGCCGCGCGCGCGGCGCCCCTCGGCCTCGCTGCCAACGAGGCGCTCGCGGATCAGCTCACGGACCTGCTGTTCGACGGCATCGGCGCCTAGCGCCGTCCGGTTGACGCCGACGGGATCGACCTTACGCTTCAAGCAGGTGACTCGTGAATCGCGCGAAGGATCTGGACTTCGAGCCAGCCCGCTACTTGAACCTCGTGCTCGGCGCCTGGCTGCTCGTCTCGGCGTTCATGTGGCCCCACTCCGAGCCGCAGTTCATCGCGGCCATCGTCGTGGGCGCGGTCTTGACGATCGTCGCGCCGTTCGAGGTCGGCTCGCCGGCCGTCCGCAGGATCAACACCGCTGCCGGCGTGGTGCTCGTCGTGGCGGCGGTCGTGCTGCCACGGACGACGGCCGTGACCCTCTGGCACAACGTGCTCCTCGGTTTGATCGTCATGAGCGTCTCGTTCTGCGGCCCGCCGCACGGGATCACGCGGCCGCGGCCCCCGGCGCCCGATGACGCCTACGACGCCACGGGCGGCGTCTGAAGCGGGCGGCGCGCGGCGCGCGTGACGCTACGACAGCATCTGGTCGCCCCAGTCCTTGATCCGGTACTCCTTCACGAGGCCCTCCAGGAAGAAGGGGTCGTCCTTGGCGAACGCCTCGGCCGCGGCGCGCGTCCGGAAGAGGGCCATGTTGCCGCCCTCGGGATCGACGAAGGGCCCCACGCCCACCACCTCCCCCCGGGCGACGAACTGCTCCAGGAACGTCTTGTGGCGGGGGTAAACCGCCATGATCTCCTCGCGGCTCTTGCCCGCGCTGGTGCCGATGACTGCGAACAACATGCGCCC
This sequence comes from Polyangia bacterium, assembly GCA_035546175.1. Classification (GTDB taxonomy): domain Bacteria; phylum Myxococcota_A; class Polyangia; order Fen-1088; family Fen-1088; genus DASZFV01. Next base: position 1,215 of record DASZWW010000152.1, on the reverse strand, counting down.
TCCTCGTCGTCTGGGGCGCGATTGTACGCCGCCCGCGAGGGCGCGGCAGGCACGCGCCGCGCCGCCGCGTGTTGCATCGTGTCGCGGTCGAGTGAACGGATCCCTGCGCTATCGTGTCGCGCCGTGAGCCGTTCCGCCGGCCCGCGCGACCTATGAAAGACGGATTTATGACCATGGCCACCCGACCCCTGTTCGCCGCGCTCGCCCTCGCCTGGGTCGCGGCCGGCTGCGCCTCGAGCGATTCGGCGCGCTGGGACAAGGCGCGTGAGGCGCGCGAGGCGGCCCGCGCGGCGCGCCCCTCGAGCGTCCAGCCCGCCAAGTACGACGACGACCCCTCTTCCGACATGACGGTCCAGGGCGAGGAAGGCACGCTGACGGACGCCGACAGCGCGCTCCGCGATCACTCCGCGGAGATCCGCGAGTGCTTCCGCATCGGCCACCGGGCGGCGCGGCCGAGCGGGCGCGTGCTGCTGCGCCTCTTCGTGGACGGCAAGGGCGAGGTCCAGGACGTCACCGTGCTCGAGTCGAGCATCGGGAACCACGCCATCGAGCGGTGCATCGCCGACATCTGCCTCGGCGTGATGTTCGAGCGGCCGGCGGGCAACAAGCCCACGACGATCGACTATCCCGTCGAGTTTCGCCCCGCGCTCGCCTCCCGCCAGCACAGGTCCTGAGCGCGCCTCGCGCGGGTGTCCGCGAGGCCGCGCGGCCGGTGTAAGGTTGCCCCGTGGAGGCCGCGATCATCGTCCACGGCGGCGCCGGAGCTCGCCCTGCCGACGGGCCGGAGGCGGAGGCCGCGCGCGCGGGCTGCGCGCGCGCCGCGGCCGTCGGGCACGCGATCCTCGTCGCGGGCGGCGCCGCGCTGGACGCCGTCGAGGCCGCCGTGCGCGCGCTCGAGGACGACGAGCGATTCAACGCGGGCCTCGGCTCGGCCCTGACCCGCGCCGGCACCGTGGAGATGGACGCGGCGATCATGAGCGGCGACGGGCTGCGGCTCGGAGCCGTCGGCGCCGTGAGCGGCGTGCGCAACCCGATCGAGCTCGCGCGGCGCGTGCTCGAGGACGGCGAGCACGCCTTGCTCGTCGGCCCGGGCGCCGTCGCCTTCGCGCGCGAGGCCGGTCTGCCGCCCTGCCCGCTCGACTTCCACGTCACGGAGGCGGCGCGCCGCGATCTGGCGCGCGAGCTCGCGCGGCGCGCGAGCCCCTCGGGCGGCGG
>DASZWW010000151.1:0-6456 GCA_035546175.1 Polyangia bacterium | reverse complement strand
CGCCCGCGCCGCCCGCCGCCCCGGGCCGCGCCGGCGCTTCGCAGGCGACGCTCGACGCCGCGACGACGAGGGCCGCGACGGCCACGGCGCGCATCACCGGCTTGACTGGACGCATCCTGGGGGCCTCACTGGTGTAAGACGACGTTTGGTGATGGCCGCAGGCAACGAAATCCATGACGGGAGAATGCTTGCTCGTGCTATGTGTTAACGGTACCATGCGCTCGAAAGCGGAGCTTCGCCCATGAACGCCACCGTGCGAGACGTGGCCCGGAAGGCCGGCGTGTCGGCCATGACCGTCTCGCGGGTCATCAACGGCGGCGCGGGCGTCCGGCTCGAGACCCGCCGGAGGGTCGAGCGGGCCGTCACCGAGCTCGACTTCGTCCCGAACGGCGTGGCGCGCGGCCTCATGTCGAGCAAGAGCGGCACGCTGGGCGTGATCGTGCCGGACATCTCCAACCCCTTCTTCTCGATCCTCGTCCGGGGCGCCGAGACGGTGGCGCGCCGCGCCGGCTACCGCGTCCTCCTCTGCAACAGCGAGGGCGACCTCGGGCTCGAGAAGCAGTACGTCCAGGACATGATCTCCCACCGCGCCGAGGGCCTCATCATCGCGCCCGTGGGTGACCGCTCGAAGGCGAACCTGCAGGCGCTCGAGCGGCGGCGGTTCCCGCTCGTGCTCATCGACCGCTCCGTGGCCGGGTTCGACTGCGATCTCGTCCAGGCGGACAGCGTCGCGGGCGCGAAGATGCTGGCCCTCCACCTCCTCGGCGTCGGCCACCGCCGCATCGCGGTGATCATCGAGCCCGACAACGTCTCGACGGCGCGCGACCGCCTCGCGGGCTTCAACGCGGCCATGAAGACCGCGGGGATCAAGGTCCCCGCCTCGCACGTGCTGCGCACGACGGCCGACCGCGCGGGCGGCTACGCGGCCATGCAGCAGATCCTCAGCCTGGATCCGAGGCCCTCGGCCGTCTTCGCCGTCAACAACATGACCGCGCTCGGCGCCATGCAGGCCATCCGCGAGCGGGGCCTCGTCGTCCCCAAGGACATCGCGCTCGTCTGCTTCGACGACGTCGAGCACCTCGCCGTGCTCTCGCCCTTCCTCACCGTCGTCAACCAGCCCACGGAGATGTTCGGCACCCTCGCCGCGCAGCTCGTGCTCGATCGCATCGCCGGAGACACGGGCGGCCCGCCCCGCCGCGTCGTGCTGCAGGCGGATCTCCTGGTCCGCGAGTCGTGCGGCTCCAAGCTCCCCCCCGCCCCCGAACCGTCCGGCAAGACCAACCACAAGCCGAGAGGCCAGTGACGCCACCATGACGCACACGTTCAGCGCGGACCGCTACTCGAACATGCACTACCGCCGCACGGGGCGAAGCGGGCTCATGCTGCCCGCCGTGTCGCTCGGCGCCTGGGAGACCTACGGCGCCGCGCAGGACGGGGACGTCGCGAAGCGATGCATGTTCCGCGCCTTCGATCTCGGCATCACGCACTTCGATCTGGCGAACAACTACGGGTCGCCGCCCGGGAACGCCGAGCTCGTCTGCGGCAAGATCGTCAAGGAGATGCCGCGCGACGAGCTGGTCATCTCGAGCAAGGCGGGCTACCGCATGTGGCCGGGCCCCTACGGCGAGTGGGGCTCGCGCAAGTACCTCATCGCGAGCTGCGATCAGTCGCTCAAGCGCGCGGGGCTCGAGTACTTCGACATCTTCTACTCGCACCGGCCCGACCCCGCGACGCCCTTCGAGGAGACGCTGGGCGCGCTCGACACGCTCGTCAAGCAAGGCAAGGCGCTCTACGTCGGCATCTCGAGCTACTCGGGCGCGCAGACGAGGGCGGCGCTCGAGATCGTCGAGCGCGAGCGGCTCGCGCCCATCACGATCCACCAGCCTTACTACAACATGCTGGGGCGGACGATCGAGGACGACCTGCTGCCGCACACGGAGCGCGCGGGCGTGGGCGTCATCGCGTTCTGCCCGCTCGCCTCGGGGCTGCTCTCGGGCACCAAGTACCAGGACGGCGACGTGCCGGCGGACTCGCGGCCCGGTCGCGAGTGGGCGCGCCACTGGGTGGCCTCGAAGTCGAAGGACGAGCGCAAGCGCGTGCTCCAGGGCCTGAGCGGCCTCGCGCGCGAGCGCGGGCAGTCGCTCGCGCAGATGGCGGTCGCCTGGACGCTGCGCCACGCGGGCATGACCTCCGTCGTCATGGGCGCGTCGCGCGTCGAGCAGGTCGAGCAGAACGTGGCGGCGCTCGCCAAGCTCGACTTCACGAAGGAAGAGCTCGCGCGCATCGACGCGCTCACGGCCTAGCCGGCCGGCCGGTCCTCGCGCGAAGGAGAGAACATGTTAGCGTTAACATCCAGGACCCTCGCCCTCCCCGCCAGCGCCCTCCCCGCCGGCGCCCCCCCCGCCGTCACCCTCCCCGCCGTCACGCTCCTGGCCCTCGCCCTCCTGGCGGCCGCGCCCCGGACCGCGCGCGCCGCCGAGGCCTGTACGCCGGGGAAGACGAAGCGCATCGCCTTCCTGCTCAAGCAGCAGACCGCCTTCCGCTACCTGCACGCGGACGTCCCCTTCTTCCAGCGGACCGTCGAGGCCGCCGGCTACAAGGTCGTGTTCCAGTCGGCGGAGAACGATCCGGGCGTGCAGGTCTCGCAGGCCGAGAACGTCGTCACGAGGGGCGTCGACGCGATCGTCATCCAGCCCGTCGACTTCAACGTCGCGGCCACGATCGCGAAGTCGGCCGCGCGCGCCGGCGTCCCCGTCATCTCGTACGACGACGTCATCATGAACGCCAAGCAGACGGCGTTCATCGGCCGCGATCCGAAGGAGGGCGGCATCGCGGCGGCGCGGGCCGTCGCCGCGGCCGTCCCCAAGGGCAACTACGCGCTCATCGGCGGCGATCCCGGCCAGACCGGCTCGACGAAGATGCAGGAGGGCTACCGCGAGGCGCTCGCGCCGCTCGTCAAGAAGGGCGACGTCAAGATCGTGCTCGACCAGTTCACGCCCAAGTGGAAGACCGAGCCCGCGCAGGCGCACGCCGAGAACGCGCTCACGCGCAACGGCAACCACGTCGACGCCTTCCTCGTCTCGTACGACGGCATGTCCCTGGGCGTGCTGCAGGCCGTGCGCGGCGCCGGGCTCAAGCCCGGCTCGATCCCCATCACCGGCCAGGACATGGAGCTGTCGGCGGCGCAGGCCATCGTCGAGGGGAAGATGTTCGGGACCCTCTGGCCCGCGCCGGACGAGATGGCCGTGCGCGCCGCCAAGGTCGCCCTCGCGGCGGCCCGCTGCGAGGCGCCCCAGACCGACTCGACGATCGAGAACGGCGCGGGCCGGATCCCGTGGGCCAAGACGCCCATCACCCTCGTGACCGCCAAGGACATGCCGGCGTTCGTCTGCGCGCACCCCTTCTGGCTCTCGCCCGAGGAGGTGTACAGGAACGTCCCCGCGAAGAAGCCGACGTGCAAGTGACGCCCTCGCCGCTGCTCACGGCGACGGGGATCGTCAAGCGCTTCCCCGGCGTCCTGGCCCTCGACCGCCTGGACCTGACGATCCACGAGGGCGAGATCGTCGCCCTCCTCGGCCAGAACGGCGCCGGCAAGTCGACGATCATGCAGATCCTCGCCGGCGTGCACGCGCACGGCTCGTACGAGGGGACCATCACCATGCGCGGCCGGCCGTTCACCGCGGCGACGGTCGGGCAGGCGCGCGCGCAGGGGATCGCCCTCGTCGCGCAGGAGGTCAACGTCGTCGGCGAGCTCAGCGTCGCCGAGAACATGTCCCTCGGCGCCGAGCCCACGCGCCTTGGCTTCCTGGACGGCGCCGCCCGGCTCGCGCGGGCCCGCGCCGCGCTCGCGGCCTTCGACGTCGACGTCGATCCGCGCGCGCCCATGGCGTCGCTCGATCTGGCGACGCAGCAGCTCGTCTCGATCGCCGCCGCGCTCTACAAGGAGGGGCGCCTCCTCGATCTGCTCATCCTGGACGAGCCGACGGCGGCCCTGACCGACAAGGAGGCGCAGCGGCTCTTCGAGCGCGTGCGCGCCCTCAAGGAGCGCGGCGTCTCGTGCATCTTCGTGTCGCACCGCCTGGCCGAGGTCTTCACGATCGCCGACCGCGTCGTCGTCATGCGCGACGGGCGCGCCGCCGGCGCGTGGCCGGCGCGCCCGGACACGCGCGACGAGGTCGTGCGCGCCATGCTGGGCGGGGCGCTCGGCGACGAGCAGCGCGGGACCTCGGCCGCGCCCGCGCCCGACGACGTGGCCCTCGAGGTGCGCGGCCTCGTCGTCCGGGACGCCGGGGGCGCGCGGCGGCCGCTCGTCGATGGGCTCGATCTCGGCGTCGCCAAGGGGGAGATCCTCGGCCTCTTCGGCCTGCTCGGCGCCGGCTGCAACGAGGCCGCGCTCGCGCTCTTCGGCGCCTGGGAGGGCCCGGTCGCCGGGCGCGTGCGCGTCGAGGGCGAGGAGGTGCGCCTCCGCCGCCCGGCCGACGCCGTCGCGCGCGGCATCGGCCTCGTGGCGCAGGACCGCCGGCAGAGCCTCGTGCACGAGCACACCGTGGCCGAGAACATCGTCATGGCGAGCCTCCGCGACGTCACGCGCCGCGGGTTCCTCGACGTGGCGGCCATGCGACGCCGCGCCGCCGACTACGTGAGCCGCCTCGCCATCAAGGTGCCGAGCGTCGACGCGCTCGTGGGGACGCTGAGCGGCGGCAACCAGCAGAAGGTGCAGGTCGCCCGCTGGCTCGCCTCCGGCGCGAGGATCCTCCTGCTCGTCGATCCGACGCGCGGCATCGACGTGGGCACGCGCCACGAGATCAACGCGCTGTGGCGGCAGCTCGCGGCCGACGGCCACGCGCTGCTCCTCGTCTCGTCGGAGGCCGAGGAGCTCGTCGACGTCTGCGATCGCGTGCTCGTGCTGCGCAACGGGGCGCTCGCGGGAGAGATCGGCCGCGCCGACCTCGACGAGGAGCGCCTCCTGCGCATGGCGGCGGGCGTGTGATGCGGCGCTGGCTCGGCAAGGACGTCCTCCGCGACTCGACGCTGCTCTTCGCGATCGCGGCGATCTGGATCTTCTTCCAGGTGACGACCGACGGCACGTTCCTCACCCAGCGCAACCTCGTGCTGCTCGCCCTGCAGACCTCGATCGTGAGCCTCGCGGCCATCAGCGCCGTGATGCTCATCGTGACGCGCAACTTCGACCTGTCGGTCGGCTCGGCCGTCGCGCTCGTGGGCGTCGTCGTCGCCGTCCTCACGGTCAAGCACGACGCGCCCCCCGCCCTCGCGGTCGCGGCCGCGCTCGCGGCGGGCGTCGCGATGGGCGCGTGGCAGGGGCTGTGGGTCACGAAGATGGGCGTCTCGTCGTTCATCGTGACCCTGGCGGGCATGCTCTATTTCCGCGGGATCTCGATGGTGGCGACCGACGGCTCGACGATCGCGCCCCTGCCCGACTCGCTCGCCGACCTCGCGACGGGCTTCATGGCGCCCGGGCGCGCCATCGCCCTCGCGGCGGCCGCGCTGGCCGTGCTCGCGGCGTTCCAGGTCGCCGGCGCGCGGCGCGCGCGCGCGCTCGGCGTCGTCGAGCGCGTCGGCCCGGCCGTGGCGCGCAGCTTCCTGCCGTTCGCCATCGGCGCCGCGGCGTTCTCGTGGCTGGCCTCGCGCCAGGGCATCCCTTACCTCGTGCTGCTCGTCGCCGGCGCGGCCATCGCCGCCGAGATCGTCATGCGCCGGACGCCCTTCGGGGTGCAGCTCTACGCGATCGGCGGCAACCCGGAGGCGGCGCGGCTCTCGGGCATCCGCGTGGGGCGCGTCGTCTTCATCGACTTCCTGATCGCGGGGCTCGCCTACGGCGTCACCGGCGTCGCGCTCACGGCGCGCGTGGGCGGCGCCGTCGCGGGCAGCGCCGGCCTCTTCCTCGAGCTCGACGCGATCTCGGCCGCGATCATCGGCGGCACCTCGCTCACGGGCGGGCGGGGGCGCGTCTTCGGCGCGCTCGTGGGGGCGCTGCTCATGGGCAGCCTCAACAACGGCATGAGCCTCATGAACGTGCCGACCTTCTACCAGGAGACCGCGCGCGGGGCCGTGCTGCTGCTCGCCGTGGCGGCCGATCAGCTCCGCCGACGACGCGGCGCTCGATAATTTTTCGATGGAGCGCCTGCCCCGCGGCCATGAGACGTCTATCTCGGTGTCACCAGTATCGACCGTGATGGTACCGGTAACATTTCGACCCCCTGATCGCACCTGAGCCCCCACCTCGGAGGAGCCGATGAAGCCCATGCGTTCCCTCTTGCTCGCGACCACGGCGCTGGCCGCCTCCGCGTGCCAGCCGTCCCTCTCCGCCCGCGGCGACGCGGGCTCACAAGGCGCCGCCGGGGTGCAGGGCGGCGCGGGCAGCGGATCCTCGAGCGGCGCCGCGGGCGCGGGCGACACGGGCGGCGGCGCGGGCGGCGGACCCTCGAGCGGCGCGGG
>DASZWW010000150.1:0-1579 GCA_035546175.1 Polyangia bacterium | reverse complement strand
GACGGCGAGCTCGGGCGCGCGTTCGGGGCGCGCCTCGAGGTCTTCGCCGCCGTCGCGCGCGCCGAGCCCGCGCCCGAGGCCGCCGCCGCCCTCGGCGTCGCGCAGTACGCGGCCTCCGCGCCGAGCGCGCGGGACTCCCGCTTCGGCGCGCCGAACACTATATGATGGGGGTCCATGTCCGCGAGTGAGGTCGAACCTTCAGCGGCGGCCGCGCGCCCCCCGGGGCCGGACGCCGAGCTCCTGCGCGCCGCCCAGAAGGTGCGCGAGGTGGGCCGCGCCCTCGACGACCGTTACCTCGACAAGTCCGAGATCGTGCGCATGCTGCTCGTGACGCTCGTCGCGGGCGAGCACATGCTCATCGTGGGCCCGCCGGGCACGGCGAAGTCGGCCCTCGTGCGCCACCTCGCGCGCCTCGTCGACGCGCGCTACTTCGAGTACCTGCTCACGCGCTTCTCGGAGCCGAACGAGATCTTCGGGCCCGTCGACATCAAGGCCTTCCGCGAGGGCACGTTCGTCCGTCGCGTCGAGGCCATGCTGCCGGACGCGGAGATCGTGTTCCTCGACGAGATCTTCAAGTCGAACTCGGCCATCCTCAACGCGCTCCTCAGCATCCTCAACGAGCGGCGCTTCTTCACGGGCTCGGCGACCATCCGCGTGCCGCTCTGCTCGCTCTTCGGCGCGACGAACGAGGTGCCCAACGACGACGCGCTGGGCGCGATCTTCGACCGCTTCCTCGTGCGGACGCTCTCGGACAACCTCGACAGCTTCCACTTCCACGGGCTCGTCGAGCGGGGCCTGCGCGCCGAGGCGGCCGCGCTCGCGCCCGGCGCGGGGCACGGGGCGGGCGTCGAGGACGTGCGCCCCGTCGTCTCGCTCGCCGAGGTGCGCCGCCTGCAGGAGCGGCTGCCGCAGTTCATGCGCTTCTCGGAGGAGTTCCTGGCCCGCTACAAGGGCCTCGTCTTCCAGCTGCGCTCCGAGGGCGTGAGCCTCTCCGACCGGCGCGTCGTGAAGCTGCTCAAGATGTTCGCGGCGAGCGCCCTCATCGACGGGCGCCCCGCGGCGCACGACGGCGACTTCTTCGTGCTCCGGCACGTCTGGAACAGCACGGACCAGATCCCCATCCTCGACGACATCGTCGGGCCCGTGCTCGACAAGCACCACCGCGAGCACCCCGAGGAGCGGCGCACGCGCGCCACGGCGGCCGACCTCGACGGCATCCTCGCCGAGCTGGGCGTCATCCGCGGCATCCTGCTCGGCGGCGAGCCGCTCTCCGACGTCCAGCTCTTCTCGCAGCTGCGGAACCTGCAGGACATCCGCGCGGCGCTGCAGGTCCTCGGCACGGAGACGGCCCAGCAGATGGCGGGGGAGGTGGACAGGCTCCTCGAGGGCGTCTTCGAGTCGTCGAAATGGAGCGGGTGAGGCCGCCGCGGCCCAAGTCGGCGGCGGCGTCGTCGTCGGGGTCGGCGCGCCCGCGGGCGCGCGGCGCCGTGCCGCCGTTCGCGCACGACGAGGAGAGTCCGGAGGCCCCGCGCCCGGTGCGGCAGCGCCGCGCCTTCTCGACGATGGGCGGCCCGGTCGA
>DASZWW010000149.1:0-4867 GCA_035546175.1 Polyangia bacterium | reverse complement strand
TACACCGTGAGGGCGATCTTTCAATCGCCGCACTTCTTCTTCCGGACCGAGCTCGGCTCCATGACGGCGGCGGCCGCCGCCGCGACGACGCTGACCCCGTACGAGCTCGCGAGCGCGCTGTCGTACGGCACGATCGCGTCGCCGCCCGACGCCGCGCTCATGGCGGCGGCCGCCGCCGACGAGCTCGAGACGCCCGACCAGATCGGCGCCCAGGTGCGCCGCCTCATCGCGGCGCGCCCCGATCGCTTCAAGGCCATGGTGGGCGAGTTCGCCGTCGAGTGGCTCGGCATCAACTTCGACAAGCCGGCCTGGAGCAAGGACACGAAGACGTACCCGGCCTTCACGGCGGCGCTCAAGAGCACCTTCGCGCAGGAGACGCAGGCGTACCTCTCCGACTGGATCGACGCGGGCAGCTCGCTGCCGGCGCTGCTCACCTCGACGAACGGCTTCATCAACCGCGACAACGCGCCGATCTACGGGCTCACGTCGACGTCGCCGACGTTCCAGAAGACGCCGCTCCCCGCGGGCCAGCGCGCGGGCATCCTCACGCAGCCGGCGTTCCTGGGCTCGGCCGCGCACACCGACGGCTCGTCGCCCGTGTATCGGGGCCTGGCCGTCATGGGACAGCTGCTGTGCAAGTCGGCGCCGCCCGTGCCGGCGATGGTGCCGCCGCTGCCCGAGGTCGACAAGACGATGATCAAGACGACGCGCCAGCGCTACGAGGCCCACGAGACGGCCGCCTTCTGCTCGGCGTGCCACAGCACGTTCGACCCCATGGGCTACACCTTCGAGAACTACGACGGCCTCGGCCAGTGGCGCACGATGGAGAACGGCGTGGCCGTCGATCCCTCGGGCGCGATCGCGGGCACGCAGTCGAGCGACGCGCCCATGGCCGACGCCGTCGCGCTCGCGGCCGCGCTCGCCGCGAGCCCCGAGGTGCACGAGTGCTTCGCGCGCCAGGTGTTCCGCTACGACGTGGGCCGCCTCGAGACCGACGCCGACGGGTGCTCGCTCGCGTGGGCGTCGGCGGCCTACGCGGCGAAGGACCTCGACCTGCGCGAGCTGCTCGTGGCCCTCGCCGCCTCGCCCGCGTTCACGCTCCGCACGGCCACGCCGCCGGGAGGGCCCTGAGATGAAGCGAACGACCCAGGGCATCTCGCGGCGCGCGCTCATGAAGACCTTCGCCGGCGTCGGCCTGGCCGCGCCGCTGCTCGAGGGCCTCCTCCGCGACTCGCTCGCCCAGACCGTGCCGGCCTACCCGCGGTTCATCGTGCTCTACAACCCGCACGGCTGCGCCGCCGACCTCTGGCGCCCGCGCGCGCCCGACGGCAGCCCCGCCGCCGAGACGGGCTGGACGCTGGCCTTCGATCCCGACTCGTCGCTCGGCCCCCTCGAGCCGCACAAGGACTCGATGGTGATCTTCGACGGGCTCGATCTGAACTGCAACTTCGACGACGGCGGCGGCTACCTCGGGCACAACGGGGGCGCCGTCGCGCCGCTCACGGGCCGCCACGCGCGCGCGACGGAGAACGCCGACTCGATGCGCACGACCGGCCCGTCGATCGACACCTTCCTGGCCGACCGCCTGCAGACCGAGCCTTTCCTCTTCAGCCCCACCGACTACTCGGGCTCGAACCTGGCCATCTCGTTCGACATGTCGGGCGAGCGCGTGCCGAACGAGTACGACCTGCCCACGAGCTTCAAGAAGTGGTTCGGCTCGTTCATGGGGCCGGCGGCCGCGCCCGATCCGAAGGCGGCGCTGCGCCAGAAGGCCGACCTCGCGACGCTCGACTACCTGAACGCCGAGGCGACGCTCTTGCGCGCGCGCCTGGCCGGCCCCGAGCGCGCCAAGCTCGACGGGCAGCTCGACGGGCTCAACCTCATCCGCCAGAAGCTGACGCAGGCGCCGCTCGCGCCGCTCGCGGGCTGCTCGAAGCCCGCGCCGCCGCCGCCGCCCGACTACGGCCCGACGATGATCCACCTCGTGCTGCAGTTCACGGCGCAGCTCCTCGCCTGCAACCTCACGCGCGTGGCGACCGTGGGCATCGATCCCGTGAACTCGGGCAAGATGTCGTGGCTGCCGGCGCCGCTCTCGACGATGGCGGTGCACAACGACATCGCGCACGGCTACCGCCCCGGCGACGCGCAGAGCGTGCGCAACCTCTCCATCGTGCAGCGCTGGTACGCCACCCAGGTCGCCGACTTCGTCTCGATGCTCAAGGCCATCCCCGAGGGCAACGGCACCGTCTACGACAACACGGTCATCCTCTGGACGAACGAGCTCGGCGATCCGGCGCGCCACATGAACAACAACCTGCCCTTCATCCTGCTGGGCGGCGGCGGCGCCTGGAAGAAGGGCCGCTACGTCAAGCTCTCCACGGGGCCCGAGTACGCGGACTCGACGGACCCGCACACGCGGCTGCTCACCTCGCTCGTGAACCAGTACGGCGCCAACATGACGGTGTTCGGCGACGCGCGCTACCCGGGCGAGCTGCCGAGCTTCATGGGTTGAGCGCGGGCCCGGTCACGGCACGGCGACGCCCGTCCACTGCGCGATGTGGTTCGACGTCGTGATGTCCTGGAACGGCAAGCAGAAGGCGGCCGAGCTCGGGTCCTGGCCGGCGGCGAGCTTCGCCGGATCGATGGCCGCCATCCAGATGAGCGTGCCCACGGGCAGGCCCTCGTGCGACGAGGCGGGCGGCGGGGAGGGGCGCAGGCCGTAGCGGCGCAGCGACGAGAAGGTGAGCCAGAGGATCTGGCTCTCGGCCGACACGTGGAACGCGAAGGGGTTCCACTTCGGGTACGACGTCCCGAGGTCGGTCGCGCCGCGATCCGCGAGGCCGGGCGCGTTCGCGGCGGCGAGCTCGACGGGCACGGGCGCCGCGGCGCCGAAGGCCGCCGCGAAGAGGCGCGCGCTGGGGTCGGTGTCGCCGTTGCAGACCTGGTCGTAGGTCTTGCCCGCGGGGCAGGTCGACTCGTCGTAGACCACGAAGCTGCCGTCGGGCGCGATGGCCGGGTAGTACCGGTTCTTGCCGGCGACGCTCGGCACGAGGCGCTGCAGCGGCGACCACGTCCCGGCGCCGCCGGGGCCGGCCTCGACGTAGCTGATACCGCCGCGCTCGGGGGCCTGGTCGATGTGGGTGACGCCCACCTCGGTGAACGCGATGCGCGCGCCGTCGGCCGACCAGTCGGGGTGGTCGGCCTGCGCGCCGCCGAGCGGGATGGTCCCCGTGCGCGCGCCCGTCGCGCCGTCGAACAGGATGAGGTCCTTTTCGCCGCCGTCGCCGAAGACGCCCACGAAGGCGGCGTCGCTCGGGCCCCACGCCTCGAAGGTGGCCCGCTGGGCGAGCGGGAAGGGCGCGAGGGGCGCGCGCCTGGCGACGTCGTAGAGCAGGAGCGAGCCGTCGACGGTGCCGCCCGTCGCGGCGCTCGTCAGGCTCGTGCCGAGCGCCATCTTGCCGCCGTCGTGCGAGAGCGCGTGACAGCCGACGCAGAACACGGCGGGGTCGCCGCTCGCCTCGGGGCCGGCGAAGCGCTCGGCCGTCGTGCGCGTGGAGTCGCCGAAGTTCCAGCGCATGATCGCCGAGCCCTGCGAGGTGGTCCAGTAGTAGAGCGCGCCGCGCACGTCGGCCGGCGCGAAGCGCAGCGTCTGCGCGCGGCTCCCGCCCACGCCCGCGCCGGCGTCGTCGGTGGCGCGCACGGTGAGCGTCAGCGGGTCGGCGCCGCGGTTCGTCTCGGCGAGGCCCGTCCACACCTCGCGCGTGGGCGCGTAGAGGCAGCCGGGGTCGATGGCGTCGCCCACGGGCGCGCAGCGCGTGTAGGCGCGCACGTCGGTGAGCGCGTTGGCGAAGCCCACCTCGAAGAGCGTGTTCGCCGCGGCGCCGGGGCGGAAGTGAACCTCGATCTCGAAGAGGTTGGGCGGCAGGAGCACGCCGTCGTTCGGGTAGACGAGCTCGGGCGCGCGCGTCGCGTCCGCGGGCCCGGCGAACGCCTGCGCGGGCGCCGGGGGCAGGGCGGGCGCGCCCGCGCCGGGCGGGACGCTCGCCTGCAAGACGAAGCGGACGCGGAGGCGGGCGCTGGCGGTCGCGCCCTCGCGGGTCACGCGGATCGTCGTCTCGCCGCCGAAGCGCGTGCCGGTCGTGGCCGTGCCCGTGGCGTCGACGCTGGCGAGCGGCGCGTTGTCCGAGGTCCACGCCGTCGCGGCGTCCTCGGTGACCTCGACGTCGCCGGCGAAGGCCTTGAAGCGGGCCGTGGCGGGCGCGCCGTCCTCGATCGAGACCATCGCCAGGGCGGGCTCGATGCGCAGCGGGGCCTCGGCGCTCCGGCCGACGACGAGATCGCGGCGGCACGCGCCGGCGGCCGCGGCGAGCGCCGCGAGGGCGAGCGCCGTCCGCACGCTCAAAAGACGGCCCCCGCCGCGAGGTCGACCGCCGGCTGCAGGTGCGGCAGCGCGCGCGTCACGGGCGCGTCGCCGCTGAAGACGAGGCGCTGCGTCGGATAGACCGAGAGGCTCGCCCCCACCCCCGCGAACAGGCGCCCGAAGACGTACGACCAGTCGGCGCCGGCGATCGCGCCCGGCGAGAAGCTGCCGGTCTGCTCGTCGATCGCGAAGCCGCGACCGCTCGCGACGACGGCGCCCGTGACGACGCCGGCGTGCCCGTCGAGGCGCCCGAGCCGCCCCGCCGCGCGGAGCGCCACCTCGAACGTCGCGCCGAGGCGCGTCCAGCGCGCGCCGCCCGCGCCGAGGTCGTCGGAGCGCGGCAGGAGACCGAAGGCGCCGAAGCGCGCCCCGAGGTGGCGCCCCCACAGGCTCGCCGAGAGCGCGCCGGACGGCGTGGCGGCGCCGCCCGCGAACGCGAGGCCGGGC
>DASZWW010000148.1:0-6471 GCA_035546175.1 Polyangia bacterium | reverse complement strand
CGGCCACGGCGTGGCCGAGATCCTCGAGGCCGTCGTCCTGGGCCGCGGCGCGATCTCGCTGCGCACGGCGCTCTGGAGGGCGGCCGCGTCGTTCGCCGCGATCGTGAGCGGCGGCTCGATCGGCCGCGAGGGTCCCCTCCTCCAGGTGGGCGCCGCGGCCGGCTCGGACCTCGCGGCGATGGCCGGCCTCACGCCGCGGCGCGTGCGCGCGCTCGTCGCGGCGGGCACGGCCGCCGGCTTCGCGTCCGCCTACAATACGCCCATCGCGGCGGTCCTGTTCGTCGTCGAGATCATCACCGGCGTCGTCTCCCTCGAGGTCGTGCTCCCCATCGTCGTCGCGACGACCATCTCGACGTGGATGACGCGCGCGGCGCTCGGGCCCGGCCCCCTCTACGGCCTGCGCGCCTTCGCGCTCCTCTCGGGGCGCGAGCTCGTCGCCTTCGCGGCCCTCGGCGTCCTCACGGGCGTCGTCGCCTCGGCCTTCATGGCCGCGCTCGCGGGCGGCGCGCGCGCCGTCGCCCGGCTGCGGGCGCCCGCCTGGCTCCGCGGCGCGCTGGGCGGCCTCGTGGTCGGCCTGCTCGCGACGCGCCTGCCCCAGGTGACGGGGAACGGCTACGAGGTCATCCAGCTCATGCTCGACGGGCGCGTCGGCGTCGCCATGCTCGCCCTGCTGCTCGTCGCGAAGCTCGTCGCGACGACGGCCTCGGTCTCGTCGGGGAGCCCGGGCGGCGTGTTCACGCCCTCGCTCTTCCTGGGCGCGGCCACGGGGGGCCTCGTGGGCGCCGCCGTCGCGGCCGTCATGCCCGCGCACGGGCTCGCCGGGGGGTACGTCCTCGTCGGCATGGCGGGCGCGATCGCCGCGACGACCCACGCGCCCATCATGGCCTCGGTGCTCGGCTTCGAGCTCGCCGGCGACTACGGCGTCGTGCTGCCCCTCTTCATCGCCACCGTCCTGGCGACGCTGGTGGCGCGCCGTCTCCGCGGCGACTCGATCTACACCGCCGAGCTGCGGCGGCGCGGCATCCCCTGGGAGCGGAACCTCGAGCAGCGCATCGCCAGCGTCGTGCGCGCGCGCGACATCCTCGAGAGGGATCCCCTGACCGTCGATCGCGAGGCGCCGGTCGACGCCGCCCTCGACCTCCTGGCCCGCACGCGCGCCCGCGTCGTCTTCGTCACGGGCGGGCCGCGGGTCGCCGCCATCGACCTGCACCTCGCGGCGGTCCTCTGGAGCGAGGCGGCGGGCGCCGGGGCGCGCCGCGCGACGTCGTGCGGGGCCGTCGCCGTCGCCGTGCCGACCGCGACGCTCGACGACTCCCTCCTCGAGCTCAGCGAGAAGCTCTTCGAGGTCGACTGGGGCGAGGTGCCCGTCGTCGACGGCGCGCCCGCGCGCGTCGTGGGCGTCGTCTCGCGGCGCACCTTGCTCGCCACGTTCGACCGCGAGCTGCTGCAGCGCGATCGCCTGTACACCCGCGTGGCGTGGCACGAGGGCCAGACCGAGATCGCCGACTACCTCGAGCTGCCGCGCGGCCACCGCGTGGAGATCATCGCCGCGCCGGCCGAGGCCGTCGGCCGCCCCCCCGACGTGGCCGGGCTGCGCGTCCAGGGCGGCATCAACCTGCTCGCCGTGCGCCACGAGACGCGCGCCGATCGGAGCGCCTGGCTCGATCCGGCGGCGTCCCCCGACGTCGTGCGCGCGGGCGATCGCTGGATGGTGATCGGCGCGATGACCGCCATCGAGCGCCTCCGCGCCCGCTAGGACTCGTCGCGCGGGAAGGCGCGCGCGGGGCTCGCCGCCTCGACGCCGACGAGCGTGCGGCGCAGCGGCCCCACGAAGGCGAGCCAGAACAGGAAGATCGAGGCCACCGCCGCGCAGGCGGCGTTGAGCCCCAGCGCCCAGCGCGCGCCCAGGTGGACCCAGAGGTAACCGGTCACGAGCCCGGCCGGCAGCGCCGCGACGCCCACCGAGCCGTGATAGATGCCGAAGGCGCGCCCGCGGCCGCCGCGCTCGGCCAGGTCGGCGATGATGGCCCGCTCGGCGCCCTCGGCGAGGCCGTGGTAGAGCGCGTAGGCGAGGAACAGCAGCACGATCTGCACGGGCGACGTGGCGAACCCGAACCCCAAGTAGGTGAGCGCGTAGGCCGCCCACCCCGAGGCCACGACGATGGCGCGCGAGTGGCGATCGGACAGCGCGCCCCCGGGCAGCGCCGCCGCCGACTTCACGAGGTGGTGGAAGAACCACAGGAGCGGGACGTTCTTCCAGCCCACCTCGGCGGCGCGCACGATGAGGAAGGCGTCGGACGAGTTCCCGAGGGCGAACATCACGCAGGCCGCGAGGTACGGGGAGTACCCGCGGCGCAGGCGCGGCGCGCCCGGCGCGGCGGCCTCGGGGGCGCGCGGCGCCTCGACCGGCAAGGGCTCGCGCAGGCGCAGGAAGAGCAAGGCCGGCGCGACGAGGCCCAGCAGGGCGGCGACGACGAAGGTCGCCCGCAGGCCCACGCCGACGGCGACGAGCGCGCTCGCGATGAGCGGTCCGACGGCGGCCCCGAGGTGATCCATGGAGCGGTTGAGCCCGAAGGCGCGCCCGCGCTCGGTCGGGTCGACGGCGTCGGCGATCATGGCGTCGCGCGGGCCCGAGCGGATGCCCTTGCCCGCCCGATCGACGAGGCGCGCCGTGAGCACGTGCCAGGGCGCCGCCGCGAGCGCGATGCCCGCGCGCGCCAGCCCCGGCAGCGTGTAGCCGCCCGTGACGAGGAGGCGCCGCGGCCCGCGGTCCGACAGCCGCCCCGCGATCATCTTGATGACGCTCGAGAGCGCGTCGGCGCCGCCCTCGATGAGGCCGAGGAAGCTGATGGGCGCGCCGAGGCTCCTCAGGAACTCGGGCAGGAGGGGGAAGATCGCCTCGCTCGAGACGTCGTTGAAGAGGCTCGCGAAGCCGAGCAGCCAGACCACCCGCGGCAGCATGCGGGCCGTCCGGAAGCCGAGGGTGACGCGTCGAACGGCGGTCTGGCGCTTGGGCGCGCTCGCGTCGGGCTCGGCCGTCACTTCCGAACTATTACCGCATTTGAGGGTCATGCCGAGTTTTTGCGGGCCTCCCGGCGCGCGGGGCCGCCCTCCCCGGCCTGGCTGCGCGCCGCGACCATGGCGCGCAGCGCGACGAGATCGAAGGGCTTCTCGATGCAGGCGTTCGTCACGCCGCCGAGGAAGTCGCGCGCGCCGTCGGTGAACACGCCGCCCGTCATGAAGACGATCCGCTGCGCGAGCGCCTCCGAGCGCCGCGCGACCTCGGCGTAGAGGTCCATGCCCGTCATGTCGCCCATCATGAGGTCGCACAGGATGACGTCGAACGCCTGATCGGCCGCGAGGCGGGCGAGCGCGTCGCGCCCGCAGTCCTCGACGACGACCTCGTGCGCGCCCAGCGCGCGCTGGATGCTGCGCAGGACCTGCGGCTCGTCGTCGACGGCGAGGATGCGGGCGCGCCGGGCCCGGGGCGCCTCCGGGGGAGCGGTGACGTCGGCCGCCTCGGCCCCGGCCGGCGCGGGCGGCAGCGTCACGACGAACGTCGCGCCGGCGCCCGGCGGGCTCTCGGCCGTGAGCGTGCCGCCCATGCCCTTGATGATGCCGTGGCACACGAAGAGCCCGAGCCCGAGGCCGACGCCCGTGGGCTTGGTCGTGAAGAACGGCTCGAAGATGTGGTCGAGGACGTCGGGCGGGATGCCGGGCCCCGTGTCGCCGATGCAGACGACGGCCCGGCCGTCCTCGTCCGTCATCGTCGAGATGCGGATCTCGTTTTCGGCCGTGCCGCCGGCGGCCATGGCCTGCGTGGCGTTGACGAGCAGGTTGATGAACACCTGGCCGAGGCGCGTCTCCGTGCCGCGGACGCCCGGCACGGGGGCGAGGTCCTTGACGAGCCGCGCGCGGTGGCGAATCTCGTTCATCGTCATGTTGAGCGACCAGTCGAGCACGCGCATGATGTCGACCGTCTTCTCGCCCTCGTCGTCGCCCCGCGAGTAGGTGCGCAGGTCTCGCACGATCTGCCGCACGCGCTGCGCGCCCTCCTGGGCCTCGGCCAGGGCCTCGCGGATCTCCTCGAGGCGCCGGTCGTCGCCCAAGGCGGCCAGGCGCTCGGCGACGTAGCCGACGTTCGTGATGACGTACGTCAGCGGGTTGTTGATCTCGTGGGCGACGCCCGCGGCGAGCGTGCCGAGCGATGCCAGGCGGTCGCTCTGCACGACGTGCGCCTCGCGGTCGCGCACCGCCTTCTCGAGGCGCGCGCGCTCCGAGATGTCGAGGGCGATGCCGATGACGCCCACGGCGCTGCCGCCCGCGTCGCGCAGCGGCTCGAGCCAGCAGTGCCAGACGCGGCCGCGCGCCGACCAGTCGAGGCTGCCGCCGTCGCCCTGGAGCGCGCGGCGGTGGGCGTCGATGAGCGCGTCGCGCGTCTCGTCGGTCGCGAGCACCGTCTCGATCGAGACGCCGACGATGGCGGCCGGATCGATCCGCGCCGTCTCGAGCGCAGCCCCGATCGACGAGGTGACGTGCAGATCCCGGTCGGTGGTCCAGATCACCGCCGGAAGCTGGTGGGTGACGAAGTCGAGGCGCAGGTCGGCGATCTCGCGGAAGGCCGGCAGGTGCGCGCCGCCGCCCGCGCCCGCCTCCAGGTCGGGCGAGAGCGTGCGCCGGAAGCCCCCCGGCGCGTTCGCGTCGCGCCGGATGCGGCCCACCGTGGCGCGCAGCTCGAGCTCGTCCATGACCACCGCCGCGAGGTTGGCGAGCATCTCCCGCTCGGCCGACGACAGCTCGCGCGGCCGGTAGTCGAAGAGCTCGACGCACCCGATGAGGTGGCCGTCGGGCGTGCAGATGGGCGCGCCCGCGTAGAACCGCACGCCGGGCTCGCGCGTCACGAGGGGGTTCGCGGCGAAGCGCGCGTCGGCCGCGGCGTCGGGGACGACGAGCACCTCCGCGCTGGCGATGGCCGCGTTGCAGAAGGCGAGCGCGCGCGGGACGGGCGGCAGCGCCAGGCCGTAGCGCGACTTCGACCACGTGCGCTCGGCGTCGACGAGGACGATCGCCACCGTGGGCACGCGGAACAACCGCGCCGCGAGGGCCGTGATGCGATCGAACTCCGGCTCGGCCGGCGTGTCGAGCACGCCGTAGCGCCCCAGGGCCGCGATGCGGGCCTGCTCGTCGGCTGAGGTGTGCGCGCTCGGGGTCGTCGTCATGAGTCCCGGCGGGAGCCCGCTCGGGCCGACCAGATTCCCGCGCGCCCCTTTGTATCAATTTCGGCTGATTTTTTCCACTCTGCTATGGTGTGGCGTCGAGAGCGCGAACACACCCGATGCGATTTCGCTGTCCCAGCTGCCACAAGGCCCTCGAGGCCACGCGCGCCGAGCTCCCCACGCTGCCCTTCTGCTCGCCACGCTGCCGCGCGGCCGATCTCGGCAACTGGCTCAACGAGAGCTACCGCATCGGCTCGCCCGCCAGCGAGGAGGACCTCGACGAGGGCCTGCCCCGAGGCGTCGGCGCGGGGCCCATGACCGACGAGAACTAGACTAGGCGGGCGGGAACGCCTCGGGGTGCAGGAGGCGGGCGACGCGCGCCAGGCCGCGCGCCGCGTGGTGCGACTCGGTGTTGATCCAGGCGCCCGGGACCTCGTGCACGTGTCCCGCGGCCACGGCCGGCAGCCGGTTCCACAGGCCGCTGCCCGAGAGGGCCGCCAGCGCCGGCATGACGTCCGCGTAGCGCGGCACGACGATGGCGTCGGGCTCGAGCGCGAACAGGGCCTCGAGCCCGAGCCGTCCCGGCCCGCGCAGGCCGATCTCCGCGGCGACGTTGCGACCGCCGGCGCGCTCGAGGATCTCGTCGAGGACCGTCCCGGCCCCCATCGTGTACCCGAGGGGATCGTAGTAGAGGACGCGCACGGGCCGCGCGCCGCGCAGGCGACGGTCGACGTCGGCGAGCGCGGCGTCGACCTCGCCGGCGAGCGCGGCGGCGCGGGCGTCGGCGCCCAGGGCCGCGCCGAGCAGGCGCAGCCCGGCCGTCAGCTCGGCGAAGGAGGCGATGCGGCTCTGGCGCAGGAGCGGCAGCCCCGCCGCCGCGAGGATGCGCACCGACTCCACCTCGTTGTAGCCGGAGATGCAGACGAGGTCGGGCTCGAGGGCCAGCACCTGCTCGGGATCGAAGCGCAGCCGCGCCACGCGCGCGGGGTAGACGCCGAGGCAGTTCGAGGCGGACGGATCGTCGGCGTACACCGAGATGCCGACGACGCGCTCGACCGGCACGAGGGCCGCGAGGTTCTCCTCGCAGGCGAGGTACGTCGAGACGACGCGCGCGGGCGGACGCGGCAGGGCGCGCGCGACCCCCGCCGGATCGACGAGCCGCCGCGGGAAGGCCGCGCCCTCGACGCGGCTGTCGGCGAAGCCGCGCGCGCCCACGACGGCGCCGCGCACGCGGCCGGCGAGCAGCGCCGCGCCC
>DASZWW010000147.1:0-12153 GCA_035546175.1 Polyangia bacterium | reverse complement strand
GACGCCCCCGCGAAGCTCGAAGGCACGTGGGAGGCGACGAACGCGGCAAGGCGGGTCTTCCGCGGCTTCTGGACGGCCGAGGTCGCGCCGGCCACGCCCGACGTCGCGCTCGGCACCTGGTCCATGGTCGACGACCGCGGCACGACGGTCATGGCCGGCACCTGGTCCGCGCGCCGCACGCCGCGCGGCTGGCGCGGCGCCTGGTCCGCGCGCATCGGCGGCTCGAAGGACATCGTCTCGGGCACGTGGGAGGCCGACGACTCGACGCTCAAAGGCGCCAGGAAGCTCCGCGACTTGCTCGCGCGCTCCGGGCAGAAGCAGATCGCCGGCGTCTGGCGCCTAGGGCACGCGCACGGCAACTGGTGGCTCGGCCCGCGCCACTAGCTCGCGCGCGGGCGGAGGATCCCTGGACGACGCGCGGGCTCAGAACGAGTAGCGCGACGCGAAGGTCGCGCCGGTCCGCACCGAGTCGACGGTGGAGCCCGGGTCGAGGTCGATCAACCCGCTCGTCGTGCCCGTGACGGCGAAGGTCGACGAGCCCGCGGCGAGGCCGCTCGGGTCCGCGGTCTTGCCCGGGACCATGATCCCCCAGGGCGAGCTGCCGTCGGGGTCCCGCTTCGTGAGCGTGAAGGCGACCGTCTGCTGCGCGTCGGTCACGGGCCAGCCGAGCACGATGACGCCGCCGTCGTCGGTGGCCGCGAGCGCGAGCGTCGTGATGCGCGAGGTCGCCTGCGCCCAGCGGTAGGCGCCGCCGGGCCCGAGCTTGAGGACGAAGCCCGTCGGGTCGTCGGCGCCCGGGGAGACCACGCGGTTGTCGACGCCGGGGCCGGGATCGAGGTCCGTCGAGCTCACGCCCGTGATCCAGCCGCCGACGTAGACGGAGCCGTCGACCGCGCCGGCGACGGACACGGCCACGCCGCCCAGGATCGCCCCCAGGCCGCTCGGCGCGCCGTCGGGCGTGAAGGCGGCGATCGCGGCCGCCGTGACGCCGGGCGCGCCGCCCGCGCCCGTGTTCCCCGTCGCCCCCGTGGGCGCGGACTGCCCCGCCAGCGAGCAGGCGTCGCTAAGGTGCCCCGTCGCCCACACGGACCCATCGCCGGCCGTCGTCACGGAGGCGAGAGAGCCGTCGCACGTGTCTCCGTCGAAGCTCTTGGCCCAGATCGAGCGGCCGTCGGCGGCGGCCAGCTTGACGAGGAACCCGTTCTGGTTGCCGCTCGCGACGTGCTGGTCCGCCCCGTCGCCGGGATCGAGATCGCAAAAGCCGTCGAAGGAGCCCGCGACGTAGACGGAGCCGTCGGCGTCGAGCGCGACCCCGTTGGCCTGACAGGTCGACGTGCCCGTGAAGGTGCTCACCCAGGCGAACGCCCCCGCCGGCGTCAGTCGAAGCACGAACCCGGAGACGTCGTTGGTCGAGGCCGCCCTGCGGTTCTGCAGGCCCGCGTCGGGATCGAAGTCGATCTCGTCCGTGAAGCCGCCGGAGACGACGAGCGAGGCGCCGGAGACGGCCACGCCGGTCACCAGCGTCTGCGCGGACGGGCCGCCGAAGGTCTTGGTCCACAGGTACCCGCCGTCGGGGCCGAGCTTGGTGACGAAGCCGTCCGAGTTTCCCGTCGGCGTGCGGAGGTCCTCGCCCGTGCCCGGGTCGAAGTCCGTGGGCGTGTCGAACGTGCCCGCGAGGTAGGTGGACCCGTCGGCCGCGATGGCCGGCACGACGCTGCCCATCGCCGCCGGCGCGTAGGTGCCGAGGTACTTCGGTCGCGTGTCGTGGAGCGGAGCGATCTCGTGCGCCGCCACGTCGCGCGCCACGTCGGGCTCGCCTTCGACCGGGGGCGCGTCGGGGAGCGCCGGCTCGTCCGGGGACGCGTCGGGCCTCGGCTGGTCCGGCGCATCCCTGACGGCGTCGGGACCGCCCGAGGACGGGCCTTCGTCGACGCCTTCGTGCAGCGCGCCGTCGAGGGCGTCGGACGTCGCCGCGTCTCCGGCGCCGGACGCGTCGCCGCCGGCGTCGGTCCGGCCGACGACGATGGTCACGACGTCGCCCCCGGAGCGGTCCCGGCCGCCGTCGTCGACGCCCCCCGCGGGCCCGCCGCAGCCGGCCGCGAGCAGCACGGCCGCCAGGGCGCAGCCGAGGACGCGGACGCGGGCCATCGTCGATGTCGTCGAATCGCCGGCCGTGAAATGACGAAGTGTTATCTTCTCGCGGATGGGCACTTCCGCCTGGGGGGGCAGGTAGCCGGTGGCGCTCCCCGAGCTCACGCCCGAGCAGGTCCGCGAATGGACGCTCGAGCAGAAGGACGCCTGGTGGCGCGCCAACGTCTTCAAGGGGGACATGCCGCAGCTCACGCTGCGCGCCGGCGTCACGGGCATGGTGCTGGGGAGCGTACTCTCCTTGACCAACCTCTATGTCGGGATTCGGACGGGCTGGACGCTCGGCGTGGGGCTGACGTCGGTCATCCTCTCCTTCGCGGCGTTCAAGATGCTGGCCGCCGTCGGGCTCGGCAAGGAGATGACCGTGCTCGAGAACAACGCCATGCAGTCGATCGCGACGAGCGCCGGCTACATGACGACGCCGCTCGTCTCCTCGATGCCGGCGTACATGCTCGTCACGGGCCACGTCGTGCCGCCGCTCCACGTCGCGATCTGGATCGGGCTCCTGGCGCTCCTGGGCGTGCTCTTCGCCTTCCCGCTCAAGAAGCGCTTCATCAACGACGAGCAGCTCCCCTTCCCCGAGGGCTACGCCGCCGGCGTCGTCATGGACAACCTGCACAGCGGCAAGGGCGAGGAGGGCTTCTTCAAGGCCAAGGTGCTCGCGGCGGGCGCGGCCCTCTCGGCGCTCGTCGAGGTGCTGCGCAGCGAGCGCGTCATGGCCGCCGTTCGCCTCAAGTTCCTCACGCTGCCCGACGCCTGGGACGATCTCATCTACAAGGTCGTCACGCCGCGGATCATGGGCACGCCGCTGCGCGACCTCACGATCCGCTTCGACTCGTCGATCGTCATGCTGGGCACGGGCGGGCTCATCGGCACGAAGGCGGCCGCGTCGCTCATGCTGGGCGCGGTCATCAACTACTTCTTCGCGGCGCCGTACCTCATCAAGGTCGGCATCATCCCGCACGCGACGTTCAAGGCCATCACGACCTGGTCGCTCTGGGGCGGGGCCGCGATGATGACGACGTCGTCGCTGTGGTCGTTCCTCTCGAAGCCGAAGATCATCGTCCAGGCCTTCTCGGGCATGCTCGGGCGCGGCGGCCAGAAGGACCTGCTCGCCGACGTCGAGCTGCCGATGCGCGTCTTCGTCCTGGGCATCCCCCTCGTGGGCGCCGCGGTCGTGCTCGCCGGCAACGCCATGTTCGGCGTGCCCATCGCCACGGGCGCGCTGGCCGTGCCGCTGGTGTTCGTCTTCACGCTCATCGCCGTCAACTCCACGGCGCTGACGTCCATCACGCCGGGCAGCGCGCTCGGCAAGCTCACCCAGCTGACCTTCAGCGTGATCGCGCGCCGGGACATCGGCACGAACATCATGACGGCGTGTATCACGAGCGAGGTCTCGTCGAACGCCAGCAACCTCCTCATGGACATCAAGCCGGGCTACATGCTGGGGGCCAAGCCCCGCCAGCAGGCGGTGGGGCACGTGCTGGGCGTCATCGCGGGCTCGCTGATGTCCGTGCCGGTCTTCTACGCGCTCTTCCACCACGACATCTCGCTGTTCACGAGCGAGCGGCTGCCCATGCCGTCGGCGCAGGTGTGGCGGAGCGTCGCCGAGGTGCTCGTCCACGGCTTCGGGTCGCTGCACCCGACGGCGCGCCTCGCCATGGCGGTGGGCGCCGCGCTGGGCGTGGTCATCGAGATCGCCGGCGAGCGCACGAAGGGACGCTTCCCGCTGTCGGGGGTGGCCTTCGGGCTGGGCTTCATCCTGCGCTTCAGCGACGCGCTGGCCATGGGCCTCGGCGCGCTGTTCTTCTGGATCGCGGCGCGGCGCAGCCGCGACGAGCGGTCAACGTTCCACCGCGTCGTGGTCGACGATCGCGAGACGCTGTGCGCGGGCGTCATCGCGGGCGGGTCGCTGGCCGGCATCACGCTCATCCTGCTCGAGACGCTGGTCTTGCGCTGACCGCCGCGCGCGCCGACTTTTGGTAGCATCGGCGCCTCATGTCGTGCTCACTCATCGTCGTCCACGTCCACGCCCGCGTGAAGCCCGAGGGCGTCGAGGCGTTCCGCGCCGCCTCCATCGAGAACTCGCGCGAGAGCCTGAAGGAGCCGGGCGTCGCGCGCTTCGACATCATCCAGTCGACGGAGGACCCGACGCGCTTCGTGCTCGTCGAGGTGTACCGCTCGGCGGAGGCGCCGGCCGCGCACAAGGCGACGGCGCACTACGCGCGCTGGCGCGACGCCGTGGCGGATCTCATGGCCGAGCCGCGCACGAGCGCGCGCTACGTCAACGTCGCGCCCGATGACGCCGGCTGGTGACGGCCCCGCGGCCCCGCTCGGGCCGAGCGCTGCCGCGCTGGAGCTGGCCGCGCCCACGCGCGTCGTCTTCGGCGCTGGCGTCGCGGCGCAGGCGGGCACCCTGGCGCGCCAGCTCGGCGCGCACGCGCTGGTCGTCACGGGCCGCTCCGGCGCACGGGCCGCGGGCGTCCTCGCATCGCTCGCCGCGGCGGGCGTGCGCGCCACGCCCTTCGCCGTCGCGGGCGAGCCGACGATCGACCTCGCGCGCGCGGGCGTCGCGGCGGCGCGCGCCGCGGGCTGCGACCTCGTCGTCGCGTTCGGCGGCGGCAGCGCGCTGGACGCCGGCAAGGCGATCGCGGCGCTGCTCGGCAACGGCGGCGACCCGCTCGACTACCTCGAGGTCGTCGGCCGAGGCCAGCCCCTCGCGCAGGCGTCGCTGCCCACGGTCGCCATCCCCACGACGGCGGGCACGGGCTCCGAGGTCACGAAGAACGCCGTGCTCGCCGCGCCCGAGGCCGGCGTCAAGGCGAGCCTGCGCAGCGCGCTGATGCTGCCGCGCGTGGCGCTCGTCGATCCCGAGCTGCTCGCGCGCCTCCCCGCGCCCGTCGTGGCGGCGAGCGGCCTCGACGCGCTCTCGCAGCTCATCGAGCCGCTCGTCTCCGTGCGCGCGACGCCCGTGACGTCCGACCTCGCGCGCGCCGGCATCCGCCTCTCGGCGGGCGCGCTCCGCCGCGCCCACGCCGCCGCGAAGGCGGGCGCCGCCATCGCCCCGGCCGATCGCGAGGCGCTCGCCCTGGCCAGCCTCTACGGCGGCCTCTGCCTCGCGAACGCCGGCCTGGGCGCCGTGCACGGCTTCGCCGCGCCCCTGGGCGGCATGTTCACGGCGCCCCACGGCGCCGTCTGCGCCGCGCTCCTGCCCGCCGTCATGCGCGTCAACGCGCGCGCGCTCGCCGGGCGCGCCCCCGCGACGCCCGCCCTCGTCCGCCTGCGTGAGGTCGCGACGCTCGTCACGGGCCGCCCCGACGCCACGATCCAGGACGGCGTCGCCTGGCTCGAGGCGCTGCGCGCCGCCCTCGAGGTCCCCGGCCTGAGGCGGTACGGCCTCACGTCCGCGCGCGTGCCCGAGCTGGTCGCGAAGGCCCGCGCCGCCAGCAGCATGAAGGGCAACCCCATCGTCCTCACCGACGGGGAGCTCGCCGAGATCGCGACCGCCTCTCTGTAAAGGCGGTCGCCCCTCGAGGCGCGGGCCCTACGCCGCCTCGACCTCGACCTCGGTCCTCACCGACTGCGAGATGAAGCAGCCGTCGTGCGCGCCCTCGTGGAGCGCGCGCTCCTCCTCGGGCGTGGGCCGCTTGTCGCCCCCGTAGACGACCTTCGGCCGCAGCACGACGCTGCTGATCCACGGCGTGCCCCGCTCGTTCTTCGTCATCGTGCCCACGGCCTCGTCGTCGTAGCTCGTCACGACGAAGCCCTTCTTCATCGCCAAATAGAGGTACGTCAGCATGTGGCAGCTCGACAGCGAGGCCACGAACGCCTCCTCGGGATCACAGTACGCGGGGTTCGACATGGGCACGGGCACGACCGACGGCGACGACGACGCCTGAATGATCATGCCGCCGTCGAGCGTCCACGTGTGCTCGCGCGAGTACCGCCCCTTGAGGAAGTCGCCCTCCCCCGCCTTCCACTTGATCGTCGCTCGGTGCTGAGACATGCGGCTAAGCTTAAGCCGCCGCCATGCCGACGCCACCCGCCGCGCGACCGCCGCTGACGTTCATCGTCGCCGTCGCGAAGAACGGCGTGATGGGCAAGGACGGCGCGCTCCCCTGGGACCTCCCCGAGGACCGCGCCTTCTTCCGCGACATGACGATGGGCCACGCGATCATCATGGGCCGCCGCACGTGGGACGAGCGCGGCGCGCCCCTGCCCGGCCGCCGTAACATCGTCGTCTCCCGCTCCGGCGCCGTGAGCGGCAGCGGCCGCGAGGTCGTCTCCACGATCGAGGACGCCATCGCCCTCGCGCGCGCCACCGACCCCGATCCCATCGTCGTCGGCGGCGCCCAGATCTTCGAGGCCACCTTCCCCTACGCGACCCGCATCCTCTACACCGCCATCGACTTCGCGACCGACGGCGACACCTTCTACCCCCGCTTCGACATGACGGGCTGGAAGATCACGCAGAGCCGCCGCGGCGACCGCGTGACGTACCTGACCTACGAGCGCGAGGCCTGAGGGACGGCGCTCGGATCAGCCGTTCGCCTTGGCGAACTGCTTCATGAGCTCGGCGAGCTTCTGGCAGCCCTCGAGCGGCATGGCGTTGTAGATCGAGGCGCGGATGCCGCCGACGGTGCGGTAGCCCTTGAGCGCGACCAGCCCCTGGCCCGACGCCTCCTTGATGAACTTGTCGGTGAGCTCCTCGCTCGGCAGGCGGAAGGTCACGTTCATGTGGCTGCGCGCCGCCTTGTCGGCGACCGTGCCCTTGTAGTAGCCGCCCGAGTTGTCGATGGCGTCGTAGATCACCTTGGCCTTGGCCTCGTTGACCTCCTCGAGCGCCCGCAGGCCGCCCTGGCGGTCCATCCAGCGAAACGTCTCCAGCAGCATGTAGATGCCGAACGTGGGCGGCGTGTTGAGGCAGCTCTTCGCCTCGGCGTGCGCCTTGAAGCTGAAGATCTTCGGCAGCGTCTTGGGGATGCGCTCGAAGAGATCCTTGCGGATGATCGCCACGACCGTGCCCGAGGCGCCGAGGTTCTTCTGCGCGCCCGCGTAGATGACGGCCGTGCGGTCCACGGGGTGCGGGCGCGACATCATCTCGGAGCTTGCGTCGACGACCAGCGTCGGGTGCTCCGGCCACTCGGCGAGGCGGTGTCCGTGCACCGTCTCGTTCGAGCAGACGTGCAGGTACGACGCCTTCGGGTCGGCCGTCCAGCCCGTGGGCGGGCCGTCGAACTCGGTCGACTCGCTCGAGGCGATGACGCGGATCTTGTCGCCGCCGACGGGCTTGGCCATGTCGACGGCCTTCTTCGACCACTCGCCGCCCACGACGTAGTCCGCCGGGCCGTTGAGGAAGTTCATGGGGATGGTCGCGAAGAGCTGCGTCGCGCCGCCCTGGAGGAAGAGGATGTCGTGCGTGTCGGGCACCGAGAGCAGCTTGCGCGTGAGCGCGAGCGCCTCGTCGAGCACGCCGTCGAACTCCTTGCCGCGGTGACTGCACTCGGCGATGCCGAAGCCCTTGCCGTTGTAGTCGACGAGCGCCTTGGCCGAGGCCTCGAGGACCTCGAGCGGCAGCATGGCGGGACCGGCGGAGAAATTGAAAACGCGTTTGGTCATGACGGGGGAGGAGGATAATCGATCGAGCGTCCCGGGAACAGGGATGTCGCACCCGATTCCGGCGGCGTCCCTACTTGAACGTCGCCGACGTCTTCGCGACGACCTCGCCCTTGTCGTTGACGAGCTTGAGGAGGTACGCCTTGCCGCGCGACAGGCCGCGGCTCTCGCCGACGGTCAGCTCGCCCGCGAGCACGGGGCTGTCGACGTCGGGGATGGGGATCGCGATCTCGGCCGCGAGGCGGCGGTCGAGCTCGGCGCTCACGAACTGCAGCCTGAGGCCGACGTTGCCCGTCTTCCTGAGGAACGCCATGTAATGGAACGTCCACGACTCGCCGTCGTCGCCCGGCTTGCCCGCGAGCTCGGTGAGCTGCGCGGCCTTGAGGCGCGCGATCGTGTCCTTGTCGTTGGCGCCCTCGCCGACCGCCGCGCGCGAGAGCACGATCTTGCCCTTGAAGGCGGCGACGACGGCGTCGCCGACCTTGGCCTCGGCGACGAGCGCGAGCAGACCGACGAGCGCGAGCGAACCGGGGGCGACGAGGCGAGCGAGCGAGCCGCGGCGAGACATCGAGACCTCCGAGCGGACGCATTTTTACGACGTGCGCCCGGTCACGCGCAATCGCGCGGCGGCCCTATTAGATGATGCGACGCCGCAGCACGTCGTCAGTGCGGAAGGACGGCGGCGCGCGTCTTGAGGTGGATGCGGCAGAGCTTGTCGTGCGCCGTCATGTAGAGGACGGAGCCGCCGTCCGGTTCGGCGGGCCCGAAGGCGACGTTGGCGGTCGGCTCGGTCGTGACGATCGTGCCGAGGTGCTTCCCCTCGGGCGAGAAGACGAGGACGCCGCCCGGGCCGCCGCCGAAGACGTTGCCGTGCGCGTCGACCTTCATGCCGTCGGGCAGGCCCTTCTTGCCGGCCTTCACCTTGTCCGTGGCGTCGAAGAAGAGGCGGCCGTTCGCGAGCGTGCCGTCGGCCGCGACGTCGTAGGCCATCCAGATCGCGCGCTCGGGATCGGAGCTCGAGACGTAGAGCGTCTTCTCGTCGGGCGAGAAGGCGATCCCATTCGGGAAGGTGAGGTCCTTCACGAGCGCCGTCACCTGGCCGTCGGGCGTGCGGCGGAAGACGCCCGAGAAGCCGATCTCGTGCTTCCACGTCGGGGGCGCGCCCTCGAACCCGTAGGCCGGGTCGGTGAAGTACATGTCGCCGTTCGAGCGAAAGACGACGTCGTTGGGGCTGTTGAAGCGCTTGCCGTCCATCGAGCCCGCCAGGGTGACGAAGGAGCGATCGGCCTCGAGGCGCGCCACGCGCCGGTCGCCGTGCTGGCAGAGGACCAGGTGGCCCGCGCCGTCGAACGTCAGGCCGTTCGAGCCGAGGTTGCCGCCGCGCTTCTCCTGGCCCGTGTAGCCGCTCGGGCGCAGGAAGTCCGTGAGGCCCTCGCCGTCCTTCCAGCGGTGAATGACGTTCTGGGGCACGTCGGAGAACAGCAGGGCGCCGTCCTTGGCCCACACGGGGCCCTCCGCCCAGGTGAACCCGTCGGCGAGCTTCTCGATCTTCGCGTCGGGAGCCACGAGCGCGTCCAGGGCGGGATCGAGCCGCTCGACCGAGCCGAGCGTGGGATACGCCTGCGCGGCCGACGCGGGGCTCGCGGGCGCGGGCGCGGGCGGCGCCGACCGGCAGGCCGCCAAGCCGATCAGGCAAACGCCGAGGAGACGACCGCCGATCAGACCCGCTCGCGTCCTGCCGATGTCGCGCTTCATACGCTGGGCTCCTGCGTGTGTGAGTGTCGCTTGCCGATGACGATGGCGCGACGAATGTAGTCGCCGAGCGCGAACATTCCCAGCGCGAAAGCGGTGACCGCCAGAGGCCAGGCCTCCTCGGCGCCCAGGATGAGGGCGCTCACCGCCAGGAACTGCACGACGGTCGCGCTCTTGCCGAGGATGCTCGCGCGGAAGTCGTAGCGCAGCCAGCGGCGCAGCGTCGGGCTCGTGCGATAGACGAGCGCCATGGGCAGCTGCAGGAGCTCGCGGCCCGCGACGAGCGCTAGCAGCGAGAGCGGCGCGCGCCGCTGGACGAAGAGCGCCGCCAGCACCGAGCCCACGAAGAGCTTGTCGCAGATGGGATCGAGCCACGAGCCGACGCCCGCCAGGTTCGTGCCGCGGCGCCGCGCGATCCAGCCATCGAGCACGTCGGTGCCCGCGGCGGCGGCGAGCACGCCGAACGGCAGCTCCGCGCGCGACGAGCCGCGCGCGAGCGCGAGCCAGAACAGCCCGCCGAGCGGCAGCCGCGAGAGGCTGAGCGCGTTGGGCAACGTCCAGAAGCGGTCGTTCGTCGCGGACATCGCAGGCTCGTCAGCGTACCATCAGGTTCGAGGCCATGACGGAACCAGAGGACGCCGCTCGTGATGACGGCGAGGACGAGATCCTGCGCGCGACCGTCGGAGGGGGCGCCGCGCGCGTCGTCGCGGTCACGGCCACGGGCGTCGCGCGCGAGGCCATCCGCCGCCACGACGCCACGGGCGCCGCGGCCGTCGTGCTCGCGCGCGGCGTGACCGCGGGCCTGCTGCTCGCGACGCTCACGAAGGACGAGGAGCGCGTCACGCTGCAGCTGCTCGGCGACGGGCCGCTCGGCGGCGTCACCGTCGACGCGACGGCCACGGGGACGGCGCGCGCGTTCGTCAAGCGCCTCGAGGCGCTGCCCGCGCTGCCGCCCGAGCGGCCGCGCCTCGGCGGCGCCCTCGGCGAGACGGGCGTCGTCAGCGTCGTGCGCGACCTCGGGCTGCGCGAGAGCTTCCGCGGCCAGACGGCGTTCGCGACGGGCGAGGTCGACGAGGACTGCGAGCGGTACCTCACCGACAGCGAGCAGATCGAGAGCGCGCTCCGCTGCGAGACCGTCCTGGCCGCCGACGGGACGCTCGCCTTCGCCGCCGGCCTGCTCGTGCAGGCCCTGCCGGGTGGCCGCGGCGCCGCCGTCGTCGCGGCCGCGCGCGAGCGCCTCGCGGCGGGCGCGCTGGGCGCCGCGCTGTCGAGGTCGACCTCGGGCGACGTCCCGCGCGATCCCGGCACGCTCGTCGAGGAGGCGCTCGGCGACGCCATCGGCGCCTGGCAGGCCCTCGACGCGCGCCCCGTGCGCTTCCACTGCCCGTGCTCCCGCGAGCGGGCCGGCGCCGCGCTCGCGCTGCTGGGCACGGCCGAGCTCGCCGACATGATCCTCGAGGACGGAAAGGCCGAGGTCACGTGCAACTTTTGCCGCGCGCGTCACGACTTCACCGAGGCCGAGCTCGAGCGCATCCGCCGCGACCTCGAAGGCTCCGCCGGCCCGCCCAGCTGAGCCGAGCTGGCCTAAAATGCGTCTCCTTGGGTCGAGGAGGCTCCCTCATGAAGATCACGTTTACGGCGGCCGCCGCCGTCCTGTCGCTTGCCGCGCCGCGCGCCGCCGAGGCCGCGGTCACGGCGACCTGCTACACCAGCATGAACCGCGTCGTCGACGCCGCGCCGCTCGCGGGCACGCTGCGCCAGACGACCGAGACGCTCGGCACGTTCAAGTACCTCCAGTACCTGCCGCTCGGCCACGACCCGGCGAAGAAGTGGCCCGTGATCGTCTTCATGCACGGCAGCGGCGAGGCGAGCGACGGCGGCGCCGGCGGCGCGGCCCAGTCGATCAGCGTGCTCACGAAGCACTCCCTGCCCCGGCTCGTCGAGGACCCGACGTGGAACTGGCCGTTCATCGTCGTCTCGCCGCAGATCGACAAGTCGTCGGGCTGGCTCTCGCACGCGAGCGACGTCGGCGGCGTGCTCGACAAGCTCATCTCGACCTACGGCGGCGATCCGAACCGCCTCTACCTCACGGGCCTGTCGTACGGCGGCGAGGGGACGTACACCCTCGGCGTCTCGATGGCCTCGCGGTGGGCGGCGATCATGCCCGTCGTGCCGGGCGACAGCGTTCCGCCGAACTGGGATCAGCGCATGGCGATCATCGACATGCCCATCTGGCAGTTCCACGGCGTGCTCGACACCAACTACATGGCCAACGTCACGGACTCGATGCAGCTCGAGGCGTCGGGCGCGTCGCCGTTCTTCCGCTACGACTACGCCTTCGCCGACGAGTACAACGACGTCGTGCCGAAGCAGACGCTCATGGAGCGCCACATCTTCGGCAGCTACCAGATGATCATGCACGACGTCTGGTACGCGGCGTACGGCACCTTCTGCACGAGCCCGGCGAAGGACGCGGTCAAGACGACGCAGTACCAGTGGCTCCTCTCGCACTCGAAGGACGGCTCGAGCTACGTCGATCCGCGCGGCGCGCAGGGCATCGCCATGGTCCCGGCCGCTCCGACCGGCGCCACGGGCGGCAACGCCGACGGCGGCGCGGGCGACGCCTCCTCCACGGGC
>DASZWW010000146.1:0-6734 GCA_035546175.1 Polyangia bacterium | reverse complement strand
AGAGAGGGCATCAGCGCGTGCCGCGGAGGCGGCGGAGCTCCTCGGCGGCCTCGTGCGCCGTCGGATCGAGCTGGAGGAGGCGCTCGAGCTCCTGGATCGCCAGCTCGGGCTGGCCGGTCTGGGCGTAGATCTGCGCGAGGTCCTCGGCGGCGCGGCGGGTGCGCGCGTCGAGCTGGACGGCGCGGCGGAGCTCGGCGAGCGCCGCCCGACCCGCGCGCGCGTCGGCGGGAGCCTCGCGGAAGAGCGCCCAGCCGAGGGAGGCCCGGTACTCGGCCTCGTTGGGGACGAGGCGCGCCGCCTGGCGGAAGGCCTCGACGGCCTCGTGGTGACGGCGCGAGCGCAGGTGCTCCGTGCCCGCCTCGTAGAGGGCGCGCGCGGCGGCGTTCGACGCCGAGCTCACGGCGGGCGGGGCGGGCGCCTCGATGACGCCGGAGACGTCGGCCGGGCGATCGCCGCCGGGGGTCGTCTCGCGGTCGAGCCTGTTGATGTACGAGCGCCGTCGCCCCGGCTCGCGCAGCGTGCGGTGCGCCTCCC
Organism: Polyangia bacterium; assembly: GCA_035546175.1. Classification (GTDB taxonomy): domain Bacteria; phylum Myxococcota_A; class Polyangia; order Fen-1088; family Fen-1088; genus DASZFV01. The sequence goes on along the minus strand of DASZWW010000146.1, from coordinate 6,200 downwards.
CGAGGCGCTCGAAGATCTCCTGCGCGAGCTTGCGGTCCTCGTCGGGGCTCGCGCGGTAGCGGTCGGGGTGGAAGCTGCGCGCGTGGGCGTCGTAGGCGCGGTCCACCTCGGCGGGCGAGGCGTTGCGCTCGACGCCGAGGGTCCAGAAGTAGTCTTGCGTGCGCACCGTCTCGGCGACCATCGAGAGCTGCCCGCCCGTGAGCGCGCCGGAGTTCTGGTGCGGGGCGACGGCGGCCACGACGCCGCCCGGCGGCGAGGGGCTGGGCGCGGCGGGCGCGGGGGCGCCTCGCCGGCGCGCGCTCGGGCCCTCGGCGTGGGTGATCATCCCCGCCTCGGAGAGCGCGACGAGCAGGAGGCGCGCCTCCTCCTGGGCGATGGGCGCGCGCGCCAGGATCTCGGCGATGCTCTCGGTGCCGTCGATGCTGTTGATGTAGGCGAGCTCGGCCGGATCGGTCGTGACGTCCTGGAGCCGCAGCACGGGATCGGGGTTGAGCTCGACGGCGGCGCGCACGTAGGCGTCGAGCACGGCGCGCTGGCGCTCCTCGTCGTAGTGGCGGCGGATGCCCTCGAAGACCAGGGCCGCGGGCGGCCGCTCGAGCCGCAGCGTCGAGCCCGGGCTCGTGTCCTCGAGCGAGCCCTCGCTCTCCTTGAACATGAACTTGCCGTCGGGCCAGGCGAAGACCTCGAGCAGCTTCGTCTCCACCTGCTCGACGAGCGCGCGCTGGAGGTTGTAAGGCGAGAGCGCGCCCATCTCCACGAGGATCTGCCCCTGCTGCCGCTTCTCCGTCTTCATGCGGGCGATGGACTCGGAGAGCGCCGCCTCGGTGATGAGCTTGCGCGAGACGAGGATCTGCCCGAGGCACTCGGCGAGGACGTTCGACTTCACCGAGACGGGGTAGCCGCCCTCGAAGCCGACGATCTTCTTGGTCGCGTCCTTCGTCGCGTCGCGCAGCAGGAGCAGCGAGCCGGTGGCCTTCTGCGCGTAGAGGCGGCGCAGCAGCCGCGCGAAGGGGACGCGCTTGAGCGTCCCCTGCAGCTCGAGCTTCTCGCCCGCGATCGACTTGGCGGCGCGCTCGACCTTGCGGCGCTCCCGCTGCTGCACGGGATCGGTGAGGACGCCGTCGAGCGCGGCGACGAGCTGCGCGACGTCGGGCGCGCCCGCGGGCGCGGGGTTGGCGGCGGCGTCGCCCGTGCCCGTGCCGGGCGGCAGCGCCCGCAAGAGGTGCGCGAGCAGGCTGTTGGTGTCGAGCGGCGTCTCGAGGTACTCGGCGGGCGCGAAGCGGCGCCGCGCCTCGGCCCGGTGGCTCGCCCCGCGGTGCGAGCTCGCGATGAAGAAGATGGGCGCGTCGCGCGTGTCCGGATCCTTGCGCAGGTCCTCGGCGAGGCGAAAGCCGTCGCCGTCGGAGAGCTGCGTGTCGATCACCACGGCGTCGGGCGCGCGCACGGCGATGCTGCGCTCGGCCCACTTCCCCTCGGCCTCCGACGCCAACTCGTACTTCCCCTCGCGCAGCGCGTCTCCGATGCGGCGCTGCAGCTCGGGGTCGCTCTCCACGATGAGCACGTAACCCGCCACGGGGCCAGAGCCTAACCCAGAACGGCGCCGGTTGGACAAGCGGGACCAAGGTGATTAAGTACCCGGGACCACCATGGCGGGCCCGAAGCGGAAGAGCGCGCAGAGCAAGAGCGGGCCGAGCAAGATCGCGGCCAAGACCAAGACGGCCAGGGCGGCCGGAAAGAGCAGCAGGGCGAAGAGCGGCGACGGCGCCGCGGCGTCCGGCGTCGCCGCGATCGTGCTCGCGGCGGGCAAGGGCACGCGCATGCGCTCTTCGCGCGCGAAGGTGCTCCACGAGCTGCTGGGCCGGCCGCTCGTCGCGTACCCCGTGGGGCTCGCGCGCGAGCTCGGGGCGTCGCCCGTCGTCGCCGTCCTCGGACACCAGCTCGAGGCGGTGGAGGCCGCGCTCGCGGCGCGCTTCGGCGAGGGCGGCGTCACCGTCGTCGAGCAGGCCGAGCAGCGCGGGACGGGCCACGCCGTGCGCCTCGCCATGCCGGCGCTCGAGGGCTTCGAGGGCGTCGTCCTCGTGCTCTACGGCGACTGCCCGCTCCTGCGGCGCCAGACCCTGCAGGAGCTCGTCGGAACGGCGCGCCGCTACCGATGCCTGGCGATCGTCACCACGACCCCCGCCAACCCGACGGGCTACGGCCGCATCCTGCGCGACTCGCGCGGTCACGTCACGGGCGTCGTCGAGGAGAAGGACGCGACGCCCGAGGAGCGCGCGCTCACCGAGGTCAACGCCGGCATCTACGCCGCGCCCGCGGCCTTCCTGCGCTCCGCGACGGCGGGCCTCGCCACCAAGAACGCCCAGGGCGAGTACTACCTCACCGACGTCGTCGCCGACGCGGCGGGATCGATCGGCGTCACCACCGTCGACGCCGACGCGCTCGACGTCGCGGGCATCAACGACCGGGAGCAGCTCGCCGAGGCCGAGGCCACGATGCGCGCGCGCATCAACCGCCACTGGATGGCGCACGCGACGCTGCGTGACCCGGCGTCGATCGTCATCGAGCCCGACGTCGCCGTCGACGTCGACGCCGAGATCGGCCGCAACGTCTCGCTGCGCGGGCGCACGCGCGTCGGCCACGGGGCGCGCGTCGAGGAGGGATCGATCCTCGTCGACACCGAGGTGGGCGCCCACGCGCAGATCAAGGCGTACTCGGTCTGCGAGGAGGCGGCGATCGGCGCCGGCGCGATCATCGGCCCGTTCGCGCGCCTGCGGCCGGGCAGCGACGTCGGCGCCGACGCGCACGTGGGCAACTTCGTCGAGCTCAAGAAGACCGTGCTGGGCCGCGGCAGCAAGGCCAACCACCTCACGTACCTCGGCGACACCGTCGTCGGCGAGAAGGTCAACATCGGCGCCGGCACGATCACCTGCAACTACAACGGCTACGAGAAGCGCCAGACCGTGATCGACGACGGCGCCTTCATCGGCTCGGACAGCCAGCTCGTCGCGCCCGTTCACGTCGGCCGGCGCGCCGTCGTCGCCGCGGGCGCGACCATCACCGAGGACGTCCCCGACGGCGCGCTCGCCATCGGCCGCGTCCCGACGACGCACAAGCCCGGCTACGCCGACGCCGTCGCCGCGCGGTACATCGAGAAGAAGGCGTCGCCCATGAAGAAAGGTTAAGATGGCCGGCGGAGGTTCTCGATGCCCACGTCCGTGAAGGCGTTCTTCGATCAAAAGGTGCCGGCCGCGCTGGCGACCAACCCCGAGAAGGCCAAGGACGTCGCGGCCGTGTACCTGTTCAAGGTCTCCGGCCCCGACGGCGGCACGTGGACCGTCGACCTCGTCTCGAACCCGCCCACGTCGCAGGCGGGCGCCGTGGGCGCGCCTCAGTGCACGGTCGAGGCGACCGACGACGACTTCCGCACGATGATCGACGGCGGCATGCAGGCCGCCATGAACCTGTTCTTCACGGGCAAGCTCAAGGTCTCGGGCGATCCCACGCTCGCGACGAAGCTGTCCAAGCTGCTCCAGATGGCGAAGTAGCGCGCGTCAGCCGCGCCGCGCGCGCTCGATGGCCTCCGCGTCGAGCACCCGGCCCGTGCGGTGCAAGAGCAGCGCGCGCTCGAGCACCGCCTCGAGCTCGCGGAAGTTGCCGGGCCAGTCGTGGGCGCGCAGGGCCGCGATCGCCGTGGCGGGCAGCTCGATGGCGCGCGCCCGTTCGTCGGCGTCGAGGCGCGCGAGATCCTCGGTCATGACGAGCTCGGCCGCCTTGCCGGCGGCGCGCAGGATGCGGTTGCCCATCCACACGGCCGAGGGGCCGAGGTCGGCGGGGCGCTCGCGCAGCGGCGGCAGCGTGAGGACGACGCGCGCCAGGCGCCAGTAGAGATCGTGGCGGAACCGCCCCGCGGCGACCTCGCCCGGCAGGTCGCGGTCCGACATGGCGATGGCCCGGAGGTCGAGCTCGCCCTTGGCGCCCGAGCCCGAGACGATCCGCCCGCTCTTGAGCAGGCGCAGCAGCGCGGCCTGCGTGCGGGGCCCGAGCCCGGCCGCCTCCTCGATGAGCAGCGTGCCGCCGTGCGCCCGCCGCGCGGCCCCCTCCTCCTTGCCGGCGCCCATGAGCGCGGCGAGGGCGTCCTCGTCGGAGAACCCGGCCACGTCGAGGCGCACGAGCGGCCCGTTCGGGCACGAGAGGTGGTGCAGCGCGCGCGCGAGCCCCTCCTTGCCCGTGCCGGGCTCGCCGAGCAGCACGAAGCTCGTGCGGTACGGCTCCTCCTGTAGGCGCTCGACGACGTCGAGGATCGCCGTCAGCGCCGGGTGCGGCGCCGTCATGCGGATGAGCGCGCCGATCCAGCGCGCCGCCGCCGGGTGCATGGCGCCGAACGCCGACGCCGCCTTCGACGACGGCTTCCCCGCGGGCGTGCCGCCCGTGCCGCCGCGCTTGGCGCGGCTCGCCGCTGTCACGCGCGCGTGCCTCACCCGCGCTTGAAGCCGAGCAGGAGATCCATGGTCGCCTGATCGGCGGCCGGGAAGCGGTACTTCTCGAACTCGCTCGACGTCACCCAGCGGCAGTCCGCGACGCGCACGGCGGCGGGCTCGGCGTCGCCGACGATCGTGGCCTGGTAGAGCGCCAGGTCGACCGAGTACCCGTCGTAGTCGTGCGTGCGGCGCCCGATGCACGCGCCGCCCTCGACCTCGACGCCCACGCGCTCGCGCACCTCGCGCTTGAGGGCCTGCAGGTCGGTCTCCCCCTCCTCGACCTTGCCTCCCGGGAACTCCCACAGCCCCGCGAGCACGGCGGAGGGCCGTCTCTGCGTGATGAGGTACCGATCGTCCCTCGCGATGACGGCCGCGACCACCCTGACGTGCCTGACACCAGCCATGGGCGACCATGATAACCCTTCTCCCGGCGGCGCGGGAGGCCGTGTGGTAAGAGCAACGGATGCCGAAGCGCATTCTCCCGAAGGAAGCAGCGGCCCTCCTCGCCGAAGGGTGGGCCTACCTCGACGTTCGCTCGATCCCCGAGTTCGAGGAGGGCCACCCGGCGGGCGCGACGAACATCCCGCTCCTGCACTTCCAGAACGGACGCATGGCGCCAAATCCGGACTTCAAGCGCGTCGTCGAGGCGACCTTCCCGAAGGACGCGAGGATCGTCATCGGCTGCAAGGCGGGCGGCCGCTCGCTGCAGGCGGCGACGCTCATGGAGTCGGCGGGCTACACGAACGTCGTCGACATGCGGGGCGGCTTCCACGGCGAGCGCGACGGCTTCGGCCGCGCGAGCGTGCCCGGCTGGGCCGCCGAGAGCCTCCCCGTCGAGACGGCGGCGCCGCCCGAGAAGTGCTACGAGGCGCTCTCGAAGAAGTAGCCGGCCGCCTACTGCGCGTCGCCGCCGACAATCACGCCGTTCTTGGCGCAGAGCGTGTGGACGAGGTTGCGGCTCTTCTCGTCGAGCTTCTGATAGGCGCGCGTCGCGCCGTCGACGTCCTTGAGCGAGCACGAGCACACGGCGACGATCTGGTAGGCGTCGCTCGTCCCCGGCTTGGCCTTGAGGGCCTTGCGCGCGAGCTCGATGGCGGAGCCGCACTGCTGCCGCAGCCAGGCCTCGCGCGCCTGCTTGACGAGCGCCTCGGCGTCGACCTCGGGCTCGGCGGGCGCCGCCTCGGCGGGCTTCTCGACGGCGCGCTCGCGCTCGCGCGCGGCGGGCGCGACGGCGGCGACCGTGCGCGTCCGCGCCGCGCGCGCGACGGGCTCGGGCTTCGCCTTGCACATGCGCACGAGCTGGGCGGCGAGCGTGTTCTTCGGCTCGAGCTGGCGGATCTCTTCGGCGGCGCCGCGCACGTCGGCGCAACGGCCCGCGGCGCGCGCCTTTTCGGCGTCGGCCAGCCGCTCGGCGACGAGCAGCGCCCGCGCCTCGTCGGCGCGCGCCTTCCCGCGCGCCTGGTAGACGCTGGCCGCGGGGATCTCGCCGTAGCGGGCCAGGGCGTCGGCGTAGCGCTTCTCCGTGACGGCCTCGCCGAGGGCGGCGAAGGTCTCGGCGGCCTTTTGCTCGGCGTCGACGCGCTTGCCCAGGTCGCCGAGCTGGCGGTCGAGCGTCGGGTCGCCCGTCGACGCGCCGGCCTTCTGGAGCGCCTCGCGCGCGCCCGCCCAGTCCTCGGCGGTCGCGGCGCGCGTGGCGTCCGCGAGCAGCGCCTGCGGCGCCGG
>DASZWW010000145.1:0-6929 GCA_035546175.1 Polyangia bacterium | reverse complement strand
GGGCGCGGCGGGCGCGGGCGCCGCCGGCACGGGCGCGGGCGGCGCGCCGGTGCTCGCGCCCTTCACGGGGTTCGGCCCGAACGTGCTCGTCTTCGATCCGAGCATGAAGATGGCCGACATCCAGGCGCAGCTCGACGCCGCGTACATGACGCAGATGCCGCCCGCGGGGCAGTTCGCGACCACGCGCTTCGCGTACCTCTTCAAGCCCGGCGCGTACAGCGTCGACGTCAACGTCGCCTACTACACGCAGATGCTCGGCCTCGGCGCGTCGCCCGACGACGTCACGATCACGGGCGCGATCCGTTCGATGGGCAACGCCTCGGGCAACGCCACGCTCAGCTTCTGGCGCGCCGCCGAGAACGCGGCCGTCGTGCCCACGAACAACCTCGACGTCTGGGCCGTCTCCCAGGGCGCGTCGTTCCGGCGCATGCACGTCAAGGGCAACCTCAACCTGGCCGACACGGGCACGTCGAGCGGCGGCTTCATCGCCGACTCGGTGATCGACGGAACGGTCACCTCGGGCTCGCAGCAGCAGTACTTCACCCGCAACACCGAGTGGAAGAGCTGGACGGGCGGCGTGTGGAACATGGTCTTCGTCGGCGTGCCGAACGCGCCCGCGGGCGCCTGGCCCGCGGCGCCGTACACCGTCGTCGCGCAGACGCCGCTCGCGCAGGAGAAGCCCTTCCTGACGCTCGACGCGGCCGGCAAGTACGCCGTCGCCCTGCCGCCGACGCGCGCGAACGTCTCGGGCGCCTCGTGGACCGCGTCCGCGACGCCGGCGGCGACGATCTCGCTCGACCAGTTCTACGTGGCGCGCGCGGGCCGCGATGGGGCGGCCGAGATGAACCTCGCGCTCTCGCAGGGCAAGCACCTGCTGCTCGAGCCGGGCATCTACCACCTCGAGGACAGCCTGCGCGTCACGAGGTCGGGCACGATCGTCATGGGCCTCGGCCTAGCGACGCTGGCCGCCGACACGGGCGCGCCCGCGATCACGGTCGCCGAGGTCGACGGCGTCAAGCTGGCCGGCCTCATCGTCGACGCGGGCGCGACGAACGCTTCGACGCTCATCCAGGTGGGCGCGCCCGGCGCGGGACAGGCGCACGCGGCGGCGCCGACCTGGCTCTACGATCTGTCGTGCCGCGTGGGCGGCGGACAGCCCGGCACGGCGACGACCTGCCTCACCATCGACAGCGGCGACGTCGTGGGCGACAACCTCTGGCTCTGGCGCGCCGACCACGGCGTCACGGGCTCGACGGGCTGGACCGTCAACCCGGCCAAGCACGGCCTCGTCGTCAACGGCAACGACGTGACGATGTACGGCCTGTTCGTCGAGCACTTCCAGGACTTCCAGACGCTGTGGAACGGCGACGGCGGGCGCACGTACTTCTACCAGTCGGAGATGCCGTACGACCCGCCCTCGCAGGACATGTGGACGCACGACGGCGTGAACGGCTACGCGTCGTACAAGGTGGCCGACGCGGTGACGTCGCACGAGGCCTGGGGCGTCGGCGTCTACAGCGCCTTCCGCCAGGCCGTCGTCGCCGATGACGCGGTCGAGACGCCCGCGCCCCTGGCCGCGTCGATGCACCACCTCGTGACGGTGTGGCTCAACGGCATGGCGACGACGGCCATCAACCACGTCATCAACGGCACCGGCGCGGCCGCGACGACGGCGAACCGCACGTCGAAGGCGAACTGACGGCCCTCAGCTCGGGATGACGCCGAGCCGCTGCATGAGGCCGAAGAGGTCCCAAACGGCGTGATCCTGGGCGATCTGGTCGCCCCGGAAGCGGCTCACGGTGATGCCCGTCGTCGCGCCCGGCTTGCCCGTGGGCGGCAGGCCGTTGAGCGGTCCCCGGTGCACGGCGTGCGACGTCCACTCGGTGACCACGACGTCGCCGTCGACGTACTGGCCGTCGACGGTCATCCTCATCTCCTGGAACGCGCCGCGCAGCGCCCCCACGAGCTGCTTGAAGGCCTCGCGGCCCTGGAGGCGCGCGCCCGGCGTCGCCGGGTCGATGTTCACGTAGTCGCTGGTCATGTGCTGGTCGACGAAGGCGAGGTTGCCCTCGCTCCACACCTCCTGGTAGCAGCGGCGAATCAGGGATTTCTTCTCTTCGGCGTTCATGGTGATCTCCTTTCGAAGCTCAGGCTAGGGGAAGCGCGGGCGACGAGACATGGTCCGATCGGCTCATTTTGCGGGGGAGCTGGCGCCGCTGCTGGGCGCCCTCTCGCTGGCCACCGACGCCGGCGCGGGCAACCCGGCCGAGTCGGCGCTGCGCACGGCCGTCATGGCCGCGCGGCTCGGCGAGCGCCTCGGCCTGGCCGCCGGGCCGCTGCGCGACGTCTTCTACACCGCGCTCCTGCGGTACCTCGGCTGCAGCGGCTTCGCGCACGAGGAGGCGGCCCTCGCGGGCGGCGACGACCTCGCCTACCTGGCGACGTTCCAGGGCGCCGACCCGGCGCGCACGGCCGAGATCATCGGCCTCGCGCTGCGCGAGCTGGCGCGCGGCGAGCCGCTCCACGTGCGCGCGCACGCGATCGTGCGCTTCCTCGCGCAGCCGCGCCGCTACGCCGAGCTCGCGCGCGCCCACTGCGATCAGGCGGCCGCGCTCGCCGCGCAGCTCGGCGTCGGCGCGGACGTCGTCGCCGCGCTCGGCGAGATGTACGAGCGCTTCGACGGCCGCGGCGCGCCGCGCGCGCTCGCGGGCCGGGCGATCTCGCTGCCCGCGCGCGTGCTCGCGCTCGCGCAGGGCCTCGAGGTGCACGCGCGCACGGCGGGGCCGGCGGCGGCGGCCGCCGTCGCGCGAGAGCGCCGCGGCGCCCAGTTCGATCCCGACGTCGTCGACGCGTTCCTCTCCGAGCCGAAGGCCGTGCTCGACGTCGTCGCCGCGCCGTCGGCGTGGCAGGCCTTCCTCGACGCCGAGCCCGCGCCGCGCCTCGCGCTCGACGAGGCGCGCCTCGACGACGTCGCCCTCGCCTTCGCCCGCTACGTCGATCTCAAGTCGCCGTTCACGCTCGGGCACTCGACGGGCGTGGCGCGCCTCGCGGCCGACGCCGCCCCCGGCCTCGGCCTGCCGCCCGAAGAGACGCGCCTCGTCCGGCGCGCGGGCCTGCTCCACGACCTCGGGCGCGTGAGCGTGCCGAATGGAATCTGGGACAAGCCGGGACCGCTCGACGCCGGCGAGCGCGAGCGCGTCCGCCAGCACGCCTACCACGCCGAGCGCGTGCTGGCGCAGGCGCCTGCGCTCGGGCCGCTCGCCGCCCTCGTCGGGAGCCACCACGAGCGCTCCGACGGCAGCGGCTATCACCGCGGCGTCCCGGGCGCGGCCCTCTCGCCCGCGGCGCGCCTGCTCGCGGCGGCGGACGTCTACCACGCGCTCACGGAGGCGCGCGCGCACCGCCCCGCCCTGACCTCCGAGGGGGCGGCGCGCGAGCTCGGCGCCCTCGCGGCGCGCGGCGCGCTCGACGCCGACGCCGTCAACGCCGTGCTGGCCGCCGCCGGCCACGCGCGCGTGCGCAAGGCCCACCCCGCGGGACTGACCGACCGCGAGGTCGAGATCCTCGTCCTCGTCGCGCGCGGCCTGTCGAACAAGGAGGTCGGCCGCGCCCTCCACATCTCGCCCGTTACGGTCAAGAACCACGTCGCGCACATCTACGAGAAGACCGGCGTCGCGACGCGCCCCGCGGCCGCGCTCTACGCCGTCACGAACGGCCTCGTCGAGCCCTGAGGCGGGGCACGTGGCTTGCACCGCTGTGCTGCATTTCCCGAGGAGGTCCCCATGGCGACGACGACGAAGACGAAGAGGGCACGCGGGCGCAAGTACGGAACGACCGCCAGGCGCAAGGTCCGGCGCTCCATGCGCGAGATGAAGCGCGGCAAGCTGCGCTCCGGCCGCTCGCGCCGGAAGGTCACCAGCCGGAAACAGGCGATCGCCATCGGGCTGTCGGAGGCCCGCCGCAGCGGCGGCAAGGTGCCGCCTCGCCGGCGTTCGCGCGCCTCGCGGTGAGGCCTTGCGGCGGGGCGCCCCGTACATAGCTTCCTGGGGAAGCTCACGCGGGGGACTCGATGCACAAGCCCAAGAGCAAGTCGGCGTCGGCCAAGGCACCAGCCGGGCAGGCCTCCCGAGCGAAGAGGCCCCGGCGCGGCCCGAGCCCGGCCGCCCCGGGCCAGCCCGAGGAGCCGCGGCGGACGCCCCGCAGCGACGACGCCGACGCGTTCCTGCCCGATCCGAGCGACGGCGGCCGCGCGCGCTCGAGCGACGACCTGGCCGAGGTGCTCGCCGAGGACTTCCTGGAGTCGGCGACGCGCGGCAACGACGTCTACGAGGACGAGCTCGAGCGCCCGCTCCCCGACGAGGTCGGCGGCCCGTTCGTGGTCACCGACGCCGACGAGGAGCTGGCCGACGACGTCGACGAGAGCAACCCGCTCGACGCCGAGCCCGCGGGGCGGCCGCGCGCCGTCGCCGGCCTCGTCCAGCGCCCGCGCGCCGAGGAGGCCTCGGACGAGGAAGACGGCGAAGACGAGGAAGACGACGAGGACGATGACGACGACGTCGAGGACGAGGTCGACACGGATCGGCACCCCGGGCCCGCGCGCTGATCGTGCGATAGTCGCCCCGTGGCTGACGACGACGGCCAGCTGACCCGCGCGGCGCGGGCCCTCGGCGAGGCCGAGGCGCTGCTCGTCAGCGCGGGCGCCGGCATGGGCGTCGACTCCGGGCTGCCCGACTTCCGGGGGGACGCCGGCTTCTGGAAGGCCTATCCTCCCTTCGCCAAGCTCGGGCTGCGCTTCGTCGATCTCGCGAGCCCGCGGTGGTTCGCCGAGGATCCCGAGCTCGCCTGGGGCTTCTACGGCCACCGCTTGAACCTCTACCGCGCGACGTCTCCTCACCGCGGCTTCGCGACGCTGCTCGGCTGGGCGCGGCGCATGCCTCGCGGCGCGTTCGTCTTCACCTCCAACGTCGACGGCCACTTCCAGCGCGCCGGCTTCGATCCGCTGCGCGTCGTCGAGTGCCACGGCGCGATCGAGACCAGCCAGTGCGCGACGCCCTGCGGATCGACGCTGTTCCCTTCGGTGGAGGCGGTCGCGGTCGACGACGAGCGCCTCCGCGCCGCGCGTCCGCTGCCCGCGTGTCCCCGCTGCGGCGCGCTCGCGCGGCCCAACGTCCTCATGTTCGGCGACGGCTCCTGGATCGGCGATCGCACCGACGAGCAGCAGGCGCGCCTCCACGCCTGGCTCGCCGAGCTCGCGGCGGCGCGCGCGCGCCTGGTCGTCCTGGAGCTCGGCGCCGGCACGGGCGTCCCCACCGTGCGCCTGGCGAGCGAGGCGATCGCGCGCCGTCCGGGCGCCACGCTCGTGCGCGTGAACCCGCGCGAGAGCCACGCTCCGCCGGGCGCGATCTCGCTCGCCACGGGCGCGCTCGCCGCCCTCGAGGCGCTCGCGGCCCGCGTTCCCTTCGCGTGACGCCGATCTCCCCCCGTGTACAGATTGGCGACAGCTGCCGCCAATTCGACAGGAGGCGCTCCGGGGCGCGCGAAGAACCCCGCGCCCTCGCTCGATCGCCGCCCTGCGTTTGCTGGCATCTCGGATGCACGGCTCGGGGTCTGTTCCGAAGGAGGTATCGAATGACGCCGCCCGTTCTCGCCCACCAGCTGCCGACGACGCCCGCAAACGACCACACGACGCCCCTGCGCATCCTGCTGGGCGAGGACAACGAGACGATGCGCCGGCTCGTGGGCTTCGTGCTCCGCAGCGACGGTCACGTGCTGGCCGAGGCGCGCGACGGCGGCGAGGTGCTCGAGGCGCTGGCGGCGTCGCTCACGGGCGGACCCGAGCAGCGCTTCGACGCCATCGTCGCCGAGCAGTCCCTGCCCGGCATCGAGGGCCTGACGATCCTCGCGGGCCTGCGCGCGCGGGGCCTCGCGACCCCGTTCGTGCTCATCACCGCCGACCCCGAGGTGCAGGCGCGGGCGCGCCGCCTCGACGCCGTCGTGCTCGATCAGCCGTTCAACACGCAGGCGATCCGCGAGGCCGTCACGGAAGCTTCGGCAGGGTCGACCAGAACGTCCAGAACCCCTTCGATGAGTTGATCCCGCCCGTCGAGTGCCCCTGCCCCATCGTCAGGCACCAGACGACGGGGTACTCGGGCGGGCAGCCGTCGTAGATCTGGCAGCCCGGGAACGACGCGTTCCACGGCTTCGAGGTCATCTGACAGCCGTTGGCCATGAGGATGCGATCGCGCGCGGCGCCCGAGCCCTTGGGCGTGCCCGTCTTCGCGTCGACGCTGATGATGGGGTTCGTCGTGTCGCTCGAGTCACCGGTCATGATCGCGGCGATCGGGCCCGTGCAGGTCCCGTGGTCGACGAGGATGCCGCCCGAGGCGCTGCCGATGCCGCGGATGACGTTGCCGCGCTGGCAGCCGAGCAGGTGCGTGAGCCACGAGCCGCTGCTGTACCCGGACACGAACACCTGGCCCTTGTCGATGCAGTAGTTGTCCGAGACCTGCTTCAAGACCTCGTCGAAGTACGGCACCTCGGGCGAGTCGGCGGCGCTCGTCGAGAAGCACGAGTCCTTCTGCAAGAGCTGGATCTCGATGAAGGAGTCGGTCGCGGGCTTGCCGTCGGGACCGACGCTCCCCATGAGCTGGTTGCCCTCGGGGCCGGAGGCGCCGCAGCCGGGACCCCACATCGTCACCGGGTACGGGTGCGTGGGGTCGTAGTCGTGCGGCATGTACGTGAAGAACTTCCGCATCGCGTACGCCGACTGCGCGGCGGGGACGGTCACCGTGATGTCGTGCTCGACGTACTTCGCGGCCGGGTCGCTGTTCGGCTTGCCGCACCCGGCGCTCATGCCGGTGGCGTGGCCCGACGTGCCGGCGCCGGCGCCGCCCGTACCGGCGCCCGCCGTGCCCGTGGCGCCCGCGGCC
>DASZWW010000144.1:0-4020 GCA_035546175.1 Polyangia bacterium | reverse complement strand
CCGCCGCCCGAGCCGCCCGCGCCGCCGCTGCCGCCTGCGCCGCCTCTACCGCCGGCGCTTCCGCTGTCCGAGCCGCCCGCGCTGCCGTCCGATCCAGCGTCGACGCCGCCCCCGCCGCCCCGCGGCCAGCTCGTCACGAGGTTGTACGCGTTCAGCGACCCCAGCCCGGTTGCATAGTCCCAGCCTTTGCCCGCCGCGTAGGCCGGAGCGAACTTGGTCGACGACGTCGACAGCGCCCCGTAGTAGGTCTTGCCCTTCGAGACCGAGTAGCCGAAGCAGCTCGTCGACCCCGTGCACGGCACGTCGATGTCGCCCTGCGTGACGTCGTTGAACACGCACGAGCTCGCCGCGCCCAGAGGCTTCGCGGGCGCGCCCTGGTCGCTGTCACACCCGGCGCTGCCCACCTGCCCCTGACCGGCGGCCAGCTGGTAGTAGATCGGGTTCGGGTTCCCTTGCCGGCTGCCCGCCTTCTGGTTGACGAGCGCCTGGATGCCGGCCATCGCGGGCGCCGCGAACGACGTGCCGCCCGAGGCGATGTCGTAGGCGTTCACGGGCGTCGTGAAGTCGCAGGGCACGCCGCCGTTCGCGGTATCCGAGTTGCAGTAGACGTAGAAGTGGCCCCACGCGCCGTTCGCCGCGAAGAGCGACACGTCCGGCAGGTAGCGCTTTCCGCCCGACGTCGTCGGCAGGCCGGCCACGCCCGTCTGCCACGACGGCTGCGACGAGTACGCGCTCGGCCCGCCGCTCCCGGCCGCCGTGTCGAGGCCCCACCCGGTCGTGCAGAAGCCCGTCGTGCCGTAAGCCTGCGTGTACCCCTCGAACTTCGAGATGAGCTGGCTCCCGCAGGTGCTGTTCCACGGGATCTCGGGGATGTACGACAGCGCGGAGGCGTAGGTGCCGGAGTTGGTGGCGCTCCAGTAGGTCGGGAAGTCCGGACCGCCGAACTTCTTGTTGTACGCGTCCATGAAGTCCGTGCCGCCGACTGCGACGTTGTACGGCGTCGAGGCCATGCCGTTGACGCCGATCCCGTACCTCGCCGGCTTGTTCGTCCCGGCGTCGCAGCCGGCCGCGCCCTCGTCGCCCGACGACACGAAGACCGACACGCCGAGGGCCGCCGCCTGCTGGTAGAGGCTCACGAACGCGGCGTTGCTCGCGGCGCTGGCGGCCTCGCACAGGCCGTAGCTCACGCTGATGATCTGCGGCGGGTTCGGCGCGTCGAGCAGGTTCTCGAGCGCGATCTGGCCGCCGAAGACCGTCGTCGCGTCCTTGCAGGACACGAGCTCGATGGCGGCGTCGGGGGCCGCGGCGCTCGCCCACTCGGCGTCGAGCGCCGCCTCGCCCTCGTCGGCGTTCTGGCCGGGAGGCGTGCAGGCCGTCGTCCCCGGCGGGTGCACCTGCGTGAACGTCCCGGCATAGCCGGAGAGCCCGAACGACGCGCGGAAGCTCGCCACGTCGGAGGGGTTCAGCATGTCGACGTTCTCGATGACGGCGATCGTCTGCCCGGCGCCGCGGTATCCCTGCGCGAAGAGCGGGCCGAGGTTGTAGATCGTCGCGAAGTCACCGGGCGTGACCGCGTACCACGTGCTCCCGCCGTACTGGAACGTGAAGTCCGGCTTCGGGCCGACGAAGTCCCAGCGGCCGCTCGTGCCGTCCCGCCGCACGGCGCCGAGGTCCCGCTTCATCGGCTGCGGCATGAAGTCGTGGAGCGGGACGCCGGCCACCGTGCCCGCGAGCGCCGCCGGGATCTGCGGGTCGCTCATGTTGGCGAAGTGCGGCTCTCCGCGGACGTTGAGCCGATGGAGCGCGGTGTGGAACGCCTGCTTCACGAGCCCGGCGTCGCCGGAGAACTCGACCGACATGCGGTTCGACGAGACGCCGTCGATCCGGAAGCCGTGCGACTCGAGCCAGCGGGTCACGGTGGCGATGCTCGCCATGGGCACGCCGTACGACTCGGCGAACTCGCCGGGCGTGAGCCAGCGGTGATAGGACGGCGACGTCGGGTCGTTCAGCTGATCGAGGAACGCGTCCAGGGCCGCCTGCTGCTCCGGGCTCCGCTTGAGCACGAGCCGCATGTGGTCGAGGGGGAACGCGTCCTCCACGGGGCCGGCGTCGTTCTGCGCGTTGGCCGCCGGCGGCGTGTTGTTCGGCAGGACGACGAGGTTCGTCTCGTCGATCTTCGGCGGGGCTCCCGGAGGCGGCGAGCACGCCGCGACACCGAAGAGAAGGAGCGGTCCTGCCCACGACAGACCACGTACGCGCATGAATTCCCCTCTGTACCTACGTCTGCGCCGTTACAGGTTCAGGAAGGTAACACGTCGCCGGAGCGCGCGAATACGCCGTTCCAGTAACGGCAGGGCGATTTCCCGTCCGGTTGCGTTATGGCGCTAACGCGTCGACGCCCTGAGGTGGGCCACGCCCGCCGCGACGGCTTCCGGCGCCTCGATCGGCACGAGGTGCCCCACGGCCTCGAGTCGACGCACCTCGCCAGGCCGCTCGCCGGCCGCGCCGACCAGGGCGTCGTCGGCGCCGTCGAGCCACAGCACCGGGCACTTCACCCCGCCGACGCGCTCGCGCAGGTCCGCCGCGCGCACCGCCTCGAAGTCCGCGAGCATCACCTCGGGCGGCGCCACCAGGCCCGCGGCGACGAAGCCGCGCCGCACGGCCGGCCGCGCCCGAGGCGAGAGCGCGCGCTCCGCCCGCCAGGCGGGCACGCGCGCGGGGCCGTCGCGCAGCAGGGCGAGCAGCTCGTCGCGCACGGGCAGGCGCGGCGCCGCCGCGCAGAGCACGAGGCCGCGCACCTTGTCGGGCCAGGCCAGCGCGGCCTCGAGGGCGACGAGCGCGCCCATCGAGTGGCCCACGAGCAGCGACGGCCCGAGGCACAGCGTCCCGGCCAGCAGGCCCACGGCGTCGCGGTACGCTTCGAGGCCGAGCGCCGCCACGCCCGCCTCCGGCAGCGGGCTCGGCCCGTGCCCCGGCAGATCGATGGCGACGGCGCGCGCGGCGCGCGCGAGGCGCGCCATCACCATCATCCAGATCGCCGACGACGCGCCCGCGCCGTGCACCAGCAGCGCCGGCGCCGCGTCCGAACGCGGCTCACCTCGCTCCGCGTAGTGGAGGCGTCCTCCGCGGGCGGACTGGATGAAGGGCATGGCCCGCGCAGTGTCGCACGAGCGCGATCTAGCTCTTGAGCTTCTTGACCTCGGCGATCATCTGCGGCACGGCCTGCTCCCAGGTGGCGACGAGGCCGTAGTCGGCGACCTGGAAGATGGGCGCCTCCGGGTCCTTGTTGATCGCGACGATCACCTTGGAGCCCTTCATGCCCGCCAGGTGCTGGATGGCGCCCGAGATGGCGACGGCGACGTAGAGGTTCGGCGCGACGACCTTGCCCGTCTGGCCGACCTGCAGGTCGTTCGGCACCATGCCCGCGTCGGCGGCCGCGCGGCTCGCGCCGAGCGCGCCGCCCATGAGGTCGGTCAGCTCCTCGAGCACCTTGAAGTTCGCGCCCTCGCGCATGCCGCGGCCGCCCGAGACGACGACCTTCGCGTCGGTCAGCTCGGGGCGCGCGCTCTTCGTGCCGCGCACGCCGAGGTGCTCGGCGCCGAGCGCCTCCGCCGCGGCGACGGCGACGGTCTCGACGGCGCCGGCGGAGCCGGGCGCGGCCGGGGCGAACGCCGTCTGGCGCACGCTCGCGACCAGCACGGCGCCGCTGACCTCGACGGTCTCGATGGCGTTGCCCGCGTAGGCAGGACGCTTGAACTCCTTCGCGCCGAGCACGCCCGTGACGTCGGAGGCCATGCCCGCGCCGAGCAGCGCCGCCGCCCGCGGCAGGAGGTCCTTGCCCGTCGAGGTGGCGGTGCCGACGAGCGCCGAGGCGCCCGCGCGCTTGACGGCGTCGGCGAGCTGGGGCGCCCACGTCTCGGCGAGCGGCGCCGCGAGCGCCGCGCCCTCGTAGGCGAGCACGCGCGGCGCGTACCTCGCGGCGTCGGCCGCCGCGGCCGCGACGCCCGGCCCGCCGATGAC
>DASZWW010000143.1:0-7270 GCA_035546175.1 Polyangia bacterium | reverse complement strand
AGGCCCGCGGGCGCGCGCGTCGCCAGCCCCACGACGCCGGCGCGCCCGAGCGCCCGCAGCGCGAGCTCGCGCGCCTGCGCCGGCTCGAAGCCGCGCGCGCCCGCCGCGAGCATGACGTTCTCGAGCACGGAGAGCCTCGGCAGCAGCGGCAGCTCGGCCGAGGAGTAGCCGATGTTCCGTCGCACGAAGGGCAGCGACGCCTCCTGGAGGGCCGCGACGTCGCGCTCGCCGATCCAGACCTCGCCCGCGTCAGGCCGGCGCAGCACCGCCGCCACGCGCGCGAGGGACGACTTCCCCGAGGCGCGCTGCCCCTCGACGACGACGAGCTCGCCGGCGCGCACCTGGAGGCTCACCTCGTCGAGGACCATGCGTCCCCCGACCCGCAGGGACACGCCGAGGAGACGAAGCATCCCTCGATGCTACCGGCGCCCGTGGCGACCTCCAGTTTTCAGCCACGCGCCTGCCCGCGAGGGTCACGCCGCGCCGTCCCCCGACATCAAAACCACAAGCGTCGCGCGCTCGGGCGCCGCGCGGGGTGACAATTTGGCCATATGTATATTGCCACTGCATGTATCGCATTTACTTTTACGTAAGCGGCGTGGATAATATCCAGCTGCCCCCCAACGCGCCGAAACCGGTCCTGAATCCGATCGGTCTCCACAAGTTGTCCACCGCGTTTTCAACACTATGGGTAGGGGGTGGTAGGACAAAAGACACAACATGTTGTGTGCTTTTGTTGATTTCATCCTACCGGCGTGATTAATAGCTATCCCACCATCGACGCCGATCCGGGCCGCTCTACGGCGATCCGAGGGAGGCGGTGGTGGACGCGCAGGGGACCGGGGCCCCGGCTGCGATTTCGCGTCATTTGAAGCATTTTGGGGGAGGACATTTCATGCTCGAAAAGCAAGACGTTCGGAGAGCTCGCAATGGCCGCAGCACCGACAGCGCCAAGGACACGGGACGAGAGACCGTGAAAGAGACCGTCAAGGACGGAAAGGTGAACCGCGCCATCGCGGGCAGCGGCGCCACGTTGAAATCGGTCGTCAGGCCCGCCGCGGTGCCGACCCAGACCGGCCTCCACCTCCGCCGCTACTTCACGAAGCCCGGCGATGACGGGTTCACGAACGTCCAGTGGGAGCTCCGCACGGCCGCCATCACCGGCGAGAACGGCAAGTCGGTGTTCGAGCAGCGTGACGTCGAGGTGCCCAAGAGCTGGACGCAGACCGCGACGAACGTCGTCGTGCAGAAGTACTTCCGCGGCACGGTGGGCACGCCCCAGCGCGAGCGCTCGGTGCGCCAGCTCATCTCGCGCGTGGCCGACACGATCACGAACTGGGGCCGCAAGGACGGCTTCTTCGCCAACGAGGAGTCGGCGCGCGTGTTCAACGCCGAGCTCAAGCACCTGCTCGTCGAGCAGAAGATGGCCTTCAACTCGCCCGTCTGGTTCAACGTCGGCAGCGAGGCCGAGCCGCAGTGCTCGGCGTGCTTCATCAACTCCGTCGAGGACACGATGGAGTCGATCCTGGGCCTCGCCAAGACCGAGGGCATGCTCTTCAAGTACGGCTCGGGCACGGGCACGAACCTCTCGCCCATCCGCTCGTCGAAGGAGCTGCTCAACGGCGGCGGCACCGCCTCGGGCCCCGTGAGCTTCATGCGCGGCTTCGACGCCTTCGCGGGCGTCATCAAGTCGGGCGGCAAGACCCGCCGCGCCGCCAAGATGGTCATCCTCAACGTCGATCACCCCGACGTCGAGGAGTTCATCTGGTGCAAGAGCAAGGAGGAGAAGAAGGCCTGGTCGCTCATCGACGCGGGCTACGACGGCTCCTTCGACGGCGAGGCGTACAAGTCGGTCTTCTTCCAGAACTCGAACAACTCGGTGCGCGTCACCGACGATTTCATGGAGGCCGTGCAGAAGGACCGCGAGTTCTCGACGCGCTCCGTGCGCGACGGCTCGCCCGTCGAGACCAAGCCGGCGCGCGAGATCTGGCGCGCCATCGCCCAGGCGGCCTGGGAGTGCGGCGACCCCGGCCTGCAGTACGACACGACGATCAACGCGTGGCACACGTCGGCCAACACGGCGCGCATCAACGCCTCGAACCCCTGCAGCGAGTACATGTACCTCGACGACTCGGCCTGCAACCTCGCCTCGCTGAACCTGCGCAAGTTCGTGCGCGCGGCGAACATCTCTCCGGACGAGCGAAACGCTCTGAATGGAAGCAGTGGAGTCGCTGGCGAGTTCGACGTCGAGTCGTTCAAGCGCGCCGTCGAGCTCACCATCACGGCGCAGGAGATCATCGTCGGCAACGCGAAGTACCCGACCCCGAAGATCGCCGAGAACTCGCACAAGTTCCGGCCGCTCGGCCTCGGCTACGCCAACCTGGGCGCGCTGCTCATGTCGCGCGGTCTGCCCTACGACAGCAAGGAGGCGCGCGCCTACGCCGGCGCCATCACCGCCGTCATGACGGGCTGGGCCTACCGCACGAGCGCCGTCATCTCGCGCGACGTCACGGGCCCCTTCGAGGGCTACGCCGTCAACGAGGAGCCCTTCCTCGGCGTCATGAAGAAGCACCGCGCGCACGTCGAGAAGATCGAGGCGCGCCACGTGCCCGACGACCTCATGAGCGCGGCCCGCTCGTCGTGGGACGAGGCCATCGCCGTCGGCAAGGAGCACGGCTTCCGCAACGGTCAGGCCACGGTGCTCGCGCCCACGGGCACGATCGGCTTCATGATGGACTGCGACACGACGGGCATCGAGCCCGACATCGCGCTCATCAAGTACAAGCGCCTCGTGGGCGGCGGCATGATCAAGATCGTCAACAACACCATGAGCGAGGCGCTCGCCAAGCTCGGGTACAGCGACGACCAGATCAAGGCCATCGTCGACTACGTGCACACGGAGGAGACGATCGAGGGCGCGCCCGGGCTCAAGGACGAGCACCTGCCGGTCTTCGACTGCGCCTTCCGGGCGGCGAACGGCACGCGCTCCATCGACTACATGGGCCACATCCGCATGATGGCGGCGGCGCAGCCGTTCATCTCGGGCGCGATCTCGAAGACGGTCAACCTGCCGCCCGACGCCACCGTCGAGGACGTGCAGGACGCCTACCTCGAGTCGTGGAAGCAGGGCCTCAAGGCGGTGGCGATCTACCGCGACGGCTGCAAGCGCACCCAGCCGCTCTCGACGAGCAAGACGGACCCGGGCCTCGCCAAGACGGCGCCCACCGCCGTCACGGAGCTGCCCGTCAAGAACGGCCCGCCGGCGGCCGTGCGGCGCAAGCTGCCGGACGAGCGGCAGTCGCTCACCCACAAGTTCTCCATCGCGGGGCACGAGGGCTACATCCACGTCGGCCTCTACGACACGGGCGAGCCGGGCGAGATCTTCGTGAAGATGGCCAAGGAGGGCTCGACGATCTCGGGCCTCATGGACAGCTTCGCGACGGCGATCTCCCTCGCCCTCCAGCACGGCGTGCCGCTGCGGCTGCTCGTCGACAAGTTCTCGCGCACGCGCTTCGAGCCCTACGGGTTCACCGAGAACCCGGAGATCCCACGCGCGAGCTCGATCATGGACTACCTCTTCCGCTGGCTGGGCGCGAAGTTCGTCAAGCGCGAGCAGGAGGCGATCGAGGCGGAGACGACGGCGGTCGCGGCGCCGGAGGTCGAGAAGGTCGCCGAGGTCGTCGCCGCGGCGCACAGGGTCGAGGTGATCGAGGTGGGCGCGCTGAAGAACGGCAGCGGCCACACCAACGGCAACGGCCACACCAGCACGACGCTGACCGCGGGCAACGGCAACTACAGCTTCATCGCCCGCACGGACGCGCCGACCTGCCCCGAGTGCGGCTCGATCATGATCCCCAACGGCAGCTGCCACAAGTGCGTCAACTGCGGGACGACCAGCGGTTGCTCGTAAGCGCCCGCCCGTCCTCGCATCAATTTCGGTCCTGACCCGTTTCGGCCCGGCGTGTGGTGAGCCCGCCGGGCCGAGCTCTATCCGGGGTCAGGCGAGCTCGTTGAGCCGGGCGGCGATCGCGCGGACGGCCGCGCGCGGCGCGAGGCGCTGCGACTGGATCAAGAGCTTGTTCCGCGCGCCGTGGACGAGGCTGACCTTGCCCGCCATCATGGCCCGGTAGGCGGCGGCGGCGACGGGCGGCGCGGCCATGGCGCCGGCCTTGAAGAGGCGCGACTTGCCGTTGTTCGCCACCTGGCCGAACTCGGTCTCGGTCGCGCCGGGGCAGCTCACGGTCGCCGTGACCCCCGTGCCGCGCAGCTCGAAGGCGAGCGCCTCGGTGAACGAGTTCACGTAGGCCTTCGTCGCGTAGTAGACGGCCATGCCGGGGCCGGGCTGGAAGCCCGCGGTCGAGCCGAGGTTGAGGATGCGGCCGCTCTTGCGGGCGAGCATGCCGGGCAGGAGCCGCCGCGTGAGGCTCGTGAGCGCGGCGACGTTGACCTGGATCATGCCGAGCTGGCGGCCGAGGTCGAGCCCGACGAACGGACCGCGGGCCCCGAAGCCGGCGTTGTTGACGAGGAACTCGATCTCGAGGCCGCGGCGCTCGAGCTCGGCGACGAGGCGCTCGGGCGCCGCCGCGTCCGCGAGGTCCGCCGGCAGGACGTGCGCCTGCACGCCGCGCTCGGCGACGAGGCGCGCCGCGAGCGCCTCGAGCTCCGGCCGGCGCCGCGCGACGAGCACGACGTCGTGGCCGTCGGCCGCGAAGAGCCGCGCGAGCTCGAGGCCGAGGCCCGAGGAGGCGCCCGTGACGAGCGCCGTCTTCTTGGCTTGCCCCTTCTCCTTGTCCGCCATGCGCCCTGCATAGACCGTCGCGCGCCGCGACGCAAACGACAGGTCCGCGTATAGTGCGTCTCCAGTTGGCGCTCCCCCCAAAGCTGCTCCTGGCCGCCGTCCTCACCCTGCCGTTCGCCGCCCGCGAGGCGCGCGCGGGCGACAAGGCGCGCGCGCTCGTGCCGGACGGCTACGCCTGCGCCTGGCACGACGAGTTCGGCGGCGCCGAGGGCGGACGCCAGCCGCGCGCCGACGTCGACGGCAAGTCCTGGACGTTTCAGGAGCTCGACGTGAACAACGAGGCGCAGGTCTACACGAGCAAGCAGTGCACGCAGCACGCGAGCTGGAACACCTGCGTCGGAGACGGCGTCCTCACCCTTCGCGCGCGGCGCGAGGAGATCGACTGCTCGCGCGACGGCGCGCCGTGCGCCCCACACTTCGGACAGAAGTTCCACGCCTCGGGGCACTACACGTCGGCGCGCCTCATGACGAAGCACAAGGTCCACTTCGCCGACGGCTACCTCGAGATCCGGTCGAAGCTCCCCGATGCTGACCGCGACGGCCCCCCCGAATCTGGTCTGTGGCCAGCGGTCTGGCTGCTCGGCGAGGACATCTCGGAGGGCCCGCCGCCCGGCGACGTGAAGTGGCCCGGCTGCGGCGAGATCGACGTCATGGAGTGGTCGAGCGCCGGCGGCGTGAGCCACCAGGGATGGAACGCCCTCTGGCTCGGGCCAGGCGGGACCAACGCTTGCAGCGCGTGGCCCCAGGGCGGCAACGCCGCGTGCGGCCCCTGCCCGATCGCCGGCGGCGAATGCGTCGGCTCCGTGAGCGCCGGCGGCCGCCACCAGATGACGGGCTGGAAGGGCTTCGATCACCACGGCTGGCACACCTACGGCCTCCTGTGGGAGAACACCGGCTCGAACGCGGCCGACCAGATGGTGTACTTCATCGACGGCGTGAAGATGGGCGTCCTTCACCTCGGCGCCGAGCAGGCCGCCTTCAAGCGCGAAATGTTCCTCACGATCAACCTCGCCCTCGGCGGGACGCTCGGCGGGCCCATCGAGATCACCGACTGGAGCGCCGCGGCGCTCGAGCTCGACTACGTGCGCTGGTACCGCAAGGGCGCGCGCGACGCCTGCGGGCTCGAGCCGGGCGGCAAGGGCCCGGCGCGGCGCGGAGGTGAGCGGTGAGCGGCGCGCGCCGCGCCGCCGCCGTCGCGCTGCTCGTCGCGGCCGCGGGCGCGTGCGGCAAGAAGAGCGCCGCGGCCGACCCGGTCGCGCGCGGCCGCGCCGCGTACGCGAAGTACTGCGCGACCTGCCACGGCCCGCAGGCGAACGGCTACGTGGCGGACAACGCGCCGTCGCTGCGCACGACGAGCTTCCTCTCCACGGCCACCGACGCCTTCCTGCGCGCCGGCATCGTGCGCGGGCGGCCGGGCACGGCCATGGCGGCTTACGGCCGGTCGTACGGCGGCCCCCTCATCCCCGAGGACGTCGACGCGATCATCGCCTTCCTGCGCCTCGGGGGCCCGCGGCCCGTGGAGCTGCCCGCGCACCCCGCGGTGGGCGACGCGGCCGCCGGCAAGTCCGTGTACGACGCGCTCTGCGCGCGGTGCCACGGCACGCCCACCCAGCGCTCGAGCGCCGTGCACCTCGCGAACCCCGTCCTCCTCTCGACGGCGAGCGACGCGTTCCTGCGCCACGCCGTCGAGTCGGGCCGGCCCCCCACCTCGATGGTGCCGTGGAAGGACACGCTCACGCCGAAGCAGCTCGACGACGTCCTCACCTACCTGCGGTCCATGGCCACGCCGCCGCCGCCCCCTCCGCCGCTCGCGCCGCTCGCCGGGCCGGCCCAGCCGCGGCCGGGGCCGATCGTGCTCAACCCGAAGGGGCGCGCGCCCGACTTCAAGCTCAAGGAGGATCTCTACGTCTCGATCGACGACGTCAAGCGCGCCCTCGACGAGAAGCGGCGGCTGATCATCGCCGACGCGCGCGCGCCGTCGGACTACGGGATGCTGCACATCACGGGCGCCATCTCGACGCCGTACTACGAGCACAAGTCGCTCGACGACGTGCCCAACGACGGCACCTGGGTGCTCGCCTACTGCGCCTGCCCGCACCACGTCTCGGGCCAGGTCGTCGAGGAGCTCCGCAAGCGCGGCTACAAGCACACCGCGGTCATCGACGAGGGCATCTTCGCCTGGCAGCAAAAGGGCTACCCCGTCGTCGCCGCGCCCACGATGCCCGCGATCCCCGCGCCGCCGCCGCCTCGCGCGCCGAGCGCCCCGACCACGCAAGGGGTGCCCGCCCCCCGCGGCGTTCCGCCACACCCGCTGCCGTCGCCGCGCCCGCTGCCGTCGCCGCACCCTTGAGCGGGGCGTGACGTTCGCCGCTTGCCAGGCGACGCGCGTCGACTACCCTGCGCGCCATGAAGACGGCGACGCGGATCTTCCCGGCGGTGATCGTGGCGGGCCTCCTCGGCTGCGGCGCAAGC
>DASZWW010000142.1:0-8787 GCA_035546175.1 Polyangia bacterium | reverse complement strand
GGGCGCGAGGCCGCGCCCTTCGCCTCTCGCTCGAGCGCGCGCGACGTGGCGCGCGAGCGGCGGGCGGAGCGCGCCCGCGGCTGGCGCGCGCCCTGGCCGGTCTCGTAGTCGCGCTCGGCCGAGCGGCGCGTGCGGGACGACGCGCGCCCCGGGCCGGGCGGCTCGAGCGGAACGCCCGCGCGGCGCGCCTTCGACAGGCCGATGGCGATGGCCTGCTGGGGCGAGCGCGCGCCGTGCTGTCCCTGGCGCACGTGCTCGATCTCCTCGCGCACGAACTCGCCCGCGGCGGTGGACGGCTTCTTGCCCTGCCGGAGATCGCGCCGGGCCTTCTCGATCGTCTGTTTCGTCGGCATGTCGGCCAACCTGTGCCTTCGCCGCGCGAAAGCAAGAGCCGCGCCTCACCGCCGTCAGGCCAGCGCGAAGCGCGGCAGCTTCATGACGGCGCTCTGGAGCCCCTCGGCGAAGGTCGGGTGCGCGATCTCGCCGTCGACGAGCGCGCGGACGGAGGCGCCGGCCTGCATGAGCACGCCGAGGACGTGGATGAGCTCCCCGGCCTCGGCGCCCACGACGCGCGCGCCGACGATCCGCTCGCTCGCGGGGTCGACGAGGATCTTGACGAGGCCGGCCGTCTCGTCCGTCTCGATGGCGCGCGCGATGTTGCCGAACGGCATCGTCGCCACCTCGACGGGCAGGCCCCGCTCCCGCGCCTCCCGCTCGGAGAGCCCGATGCCCGCCACCTGCGGATCGGTGAAGACGGTGAAGGGGACGTGCCGGGCCGTGCGCGCGCGCGCGGGCCGGCCCGTCAGGATCGAGAAGAGGACCCGGTGGTCGTCCCACGAGACGTGCGTGAACTGCGGGCCCGGCACGCAGTCGCCCACGGCGAACACGCCCGGCTGCGAGGTCTCGTAGCGCTCGTCGACGGCGACGTGGCCCGAGGCGTCGAGCGCGACGCCGCCCGCCTCGCA
The DNA here is from genome assembly GCA_035546175.1 of Polyangia bacterium. GTDB lineage: Bacteria > Myxococcota_A > Polyangia > Fen-1088 > Fen-1088 > DASZFV01. The sequence continues at coordinate 7,822 of DASZWW010000142.1, read as the reverse complement.
GCCGAGATCGTCGGTGTTGGGCCGCCGCCCCGTGGCCACGAGGAGGTGCGACCCGCGCAGCGTCGCCCGGCCGCCGGCGCGGTCGAGCTCGATCTCCTGGCCCGCGCGCCGCGCCGCGGTGACCGCCGCGCCGAGCTCGAGCGCGACGCCGTCGGCGACGAGCGCGCCCGCGAGCGCCGAGGAGACGTCCTCGTCCTCGCGCGAGAGCGGCCGCGGCGACGGCGCCACCAGCGTCACCTCGGCGCCGAGCCGCCGGAACATCTGCCCCAGCTCGCACGCGACGTAGCCCGCCCCGAGGACGAGCAGCCGCGGCGGCAGGTCTCGCGAGGCGAGCGCCGCCGCGCTGTCGAACGCGCCGACGTCCCGCAGCCCCGGGAGCTCCGGCCACGCCGGCCGCGCGCCCACGTCGAGCACGATCCGGTTGGCCTCGAGGCGCTCGCCGTTCACCTCGACGATCCGCGGCCCGACGAAGCGCGCGTGCCCGCGCACGAGGCGCACGCGCTCGGCCGCCTGGGCGAGGCGCCGCTCGACGCCGGCCCGCCACCGCTCGACGATGCGCTCCTTCCGGGCCATGACCGCGTGGAAGTCGACCTCCACGGGCCCGACGCTGACGCCGAGCCGTCCGGCCGTGCGCGCGACGTGGGCGGCGCGGGCGCTCGCGATCATCGTCTTCGTGGGCGTGCAGCCGACGTTGGTGCAGGTCCCTCCCAGCGCGCCGCGCTCGATGATGGCGACCTTCCGCCCCGCGGCGGCGAGGCGCGTGGCCAGCGGGACCCCGGCCTGACCCGTTCCGATGACGATCACGTCGGGGCGCGCCGTGCTCATGACGAAGTCATAAGCACGCGCGGGCGCGCCGGTCACCCCACGGCGGCGAGGTGCGCGTAGCGCGCGGGCCGGTAGGTGTCGCCCCTCGCGACGGCGCGGATCGCGCCCATCAGCTCGTCGAGGGGCTGGCTCTTGAGGGCGAAGCCCGCGACCCCGGCCGCGACGGCCCGCGCGAGGATCGCCTCGTCGGTGTGCATCGTGAGGATGAGGATGTGCGTCCTCGGCGACAGCGCCATGATCTCCTTGGCGAGCTCGATGCCGTTGACGTCCTCCAACCCGACGTCGATGACCATCATGCAGGGCCGCCCCGCCGCGAGCGCGCGGGCCTCGGCGCCCGTCGCGGCCGCGCCCACGACCACCAGATCGGGCTCGAGCCCGAGGATCACCTGGAGCCCCTGACGGAACAGCGGCTGATCCTCGACGAGCGCGACGGTCCACTTCATGCGTCGATCTCCTCGGGCGGCCCCGCCGCGCGCTGGCCGTGGAGCGCCGCCACCAGGCGGACGAGCTGCTCGGGATCGATGGGCTTGGCGGCGTGGGCGCCGAAGCCCGACGCGAGCGCCTGCTCGCGCAGCTGGCTGGTGTGCGCCGTGAGGGCGAGCGCGACGGGCGCGCGGCGCCGGTGCTCCGCCGCGTGCGCGCGCAGCCGGCGCAGCAATGAGAAGCCGTCCTCCGAGGGCATGCAGACGTCGCTCACGATGACGTCCGGGGCCGCCAGGGTGGCCGCCTCGAAGGCCTGGGCGGCGGAGGCGGCGCTGACGACCTCCGCGCCGCCCGCCTCCAGCGCGAAGCAGAGCGCGCGCCGGGTCTCGGCGTGATCCTCGACGAGGAGCACGCGGACGCCGGCGAGCGGCCGCCACCCCTCGTCCCGCAGCCCGCGCCGCCGCTCGGCGCGCGGGCCGTCGCTCCCGAGCGGCAGCTCGACGATGAACGTGGCGCCCGTCCCTTCCCCCGCGCTCTCGGCGGCGAGGGTCCCGCCGTGCAGGCACACGAGCTGGTGCACGATCGCGAGCCCGAGGCCCATCCCGCCGTGGCGCCGGGTCGTGCTGGCCTCCGCGAGCCGGAACGGGTCGAAGATGTGGGTCAGGCGCTCGGGCGCGATCCCGCAGCCGGTGTCGCGCACGACGAGCCGGGCGTGGAGGCTCGTCGCGGACAAGGTCACGTCGACGCGGCCGCCCGCGGGCGTGAACTTGACGGCGTTCGACACGAGGTTGGCGACGATCTGCTGCAGCCGCCGGGGATCGGCGCTCACCTTCGTCGGCGCGTGGCCCTCGAAGGCGAGGCTCACGCCCTTCTCGTCGGCGACGGCGCGCAGCCCGTCCACCGTGCTCCCGACGGTCTCCGCCATCTCGACGAGGCGGCGCTCGAGGTGGAGCGCCCCCTTCGAGAGCCGCGCCATGTCGACCAGGTCCTCGACGAGCTGGTTCTGGACCTCGGCGCTGCGGACGATGGCGCGCAGCGCCTCCACCTGGTCGGCTCCCTTGACGGCGCCCGACATCAACAGGCGCGCCCACAGGAGGATCGCCGAGGTGGGCGTGCGCAGCTCGTGGCTCAGCACCGCCAGGAAGTCGTCCTTGGCGCGGTTCGCGGCCTCGGCCTGGCGAATGCGCGCTGCCAGCTCGTCGTCGCCCAGGGAGGTCTGCTCGAGCGTCGCGGACATGGCCGACGCGTATACGCCCAAACGCGAGCGCCGAGAGTACCAGCTCATACGTAATCTTCGCCGCGCCGTCGCTTTTTCCCGGGCCTCATCGAGGGCGAAGCCGTCGGGCCCGAGCCCGAGTGGTCTCGGCCGGCGCGGAGGAGCGCCGCGAGCGATGCTAGAGTTATCGTGTGCGTCGTAAGCGAGCAGACGCGCCCATCCGCGAGAAAGCCCAACCGCGGCCGAGAGCGCACCGGCGTGTAAAGCCGCCCGAGCCCCGGGAGCCCGAGCGGCTGCTGCACCAGCTCGAGGTGCATCAGCTCGAGCTCGAGCGGCAGAACGAGGAGCTTCGGCGGATGCAGCTCGAGCTCGAGCGGAGCCGCGACCGTTACCGCGCCCTCTACGACGGCGCGCCGTTCGGGTACCTGACGCTCGCGCGCGATGGGCGGATCGTCGAGGCCAACCCGACGGCGGCGAGGCAGCTCGGGATGAGCCGCGCCGAGCTGGTCGGGCGAGCCCTGCCGGCCTTCGTGGACACCGCGGACGCCGATCGCTTCAGCCTGTGCTTGCGCGCGGTCCTGGCCCGCCAGCCGACCGAGCCCTGCGACCTTCGGCTCCACCGCCCGGCCGGCACGTCGCTGCAGGTGCGCGTGGAGATGGTCCTCGACGCCGACGCGGGCGAGCCGCGCCTCAACACGGTCATCGTCGACCTCAGCGACCTGCGCCAGGCCCAGGATGAGCTGCGCGACAGCGAGGCGCGCTTCCGCGAGCTCGCCGGGCACGTCGAGGATTGCTTCTACGTGCGCGAGCTCGACGGCCGCATCTCGTACGTGAGCCCGGCCTTCGAGCGGATCTGGGGCCGTCCGCCGGCGTGGGTGCTCGGGCGGGAGTCGGCCTGGCTGGACACCGTCGACGCGGACGACAGGGAGCGCGTCGCCGCGGCCTGGGACCGGCTGGGGCGCGGCGCTCCCCACAGCGAGGTGTACCGGATCCATCGGCCGGACGGCGGCGTGCGCTGGGTGCACGGCCACGGCTTCGCCGTCAGGGGCGACGACGGGCGTCCGCTGCGGAACGTCGGCGTCGTCCGCGACGTCACGACCGAGCGCGCCCTCGAGGACCAGCTCCGGCAAGCGGAGAAGATGGAGGCCGTGGGGACGCTGGCCGGTGGCGTGGCCCACAACCTGCGCAACGTGCTCCAGGCGGTCCTGGCGTCGATCGGGCTCGCGCAGATGAAGGGGCCCGAAGGCCCGGGGCGCGAGCAGGCGCTCCAGCGGGCGGTGGGGGCCGTCCAGAAGGGCGTGGCCCTCATCGACCACCTGGTCGCCTTCTCACGCCCGGAGAGCGCCGAGGTCCGCCTCCGCGCGCTCCGCCTCGACGACGAGCTCGCGAGCTCGGCGAGCATGATCAAGGTGCTGCTCGGCGAGCGGATCCGGCTCGAGCTCCTGACCGGCGCGCCCGGCCGCGTCGTGCTCGGCGATCCGGTGCAGCTCGAGCAGATCGTGCTCAACCTCGTGAGCAACGCGCGCGACGCCATGCCCGACGGCGGCGCGCTGGCCATCCGGACCTCGGAGGAGATCCTCGACGAGCCCGGCGCGCGGGCTCGTGGCGTCCTGCCGGGCGCCTACGTGGTCCTCGCGGTCCAGGACACGGGCACGGGGATGGACGCGGCGACCAGGGCCCGCGTCTTCGAGCCGTTCTTCACGACCAAGGAGCCCGGCCGCGGGACGGGGCTCGGGCTCTCCATGGTGTTCGCGCTGATTCGCCAGCTCGGCGGCGCCATCGAGGTCGACAGCGCGCCGGGCGCCGGCACCACGTTCTCGGTCTACCTGCCCCGCCTCGACGCGCCGATCGCCCGCGCCCAGGGCCCGCGCGCGCCGGCCTCGTCCTCCTGAGCCGAGCGGTTACTTCCGCTCCTGCGGCTCGCCCTTCTCCTTGCTCTCGTCGTGGCTCTTGCCGCGGTGGAGGACCTTGCCGGTCTCGGAGACCTTCAGCTCCGTGCCCTTGCCGTTCTTGACCACCTCGCCCCAGTAGACGGTCTTACCGTCCTTGAGCGTCTCCTTGCGTACCTCCTCCACGGACCCGCCCTTCGATTCGGTGCCGAAGGCCGTCTGCACGGCCGAGGGCGTGTCGGCGAGCTTCACGGACTCCCCGTGCCCCTCGTGCGCGAAGGCCCGCCCGGCCGCGCCCGTTCCCAACCAGATCGCCATCACTCCCATCGTCAGCTTTCGCATGATCCGGTCCTCCCGACCTCAAGCTTGGATCCTGCGGCCGCGTGAGCCAATACGCAGCGCTCGGACTTCTCCGTCACCTCGATTCGAAGAGGGCGAGCCCCGTGTCCGGATCGATGCGCTTGCGGAGGCGCCGCGGCGACGCGTCGATGACCACCTCGAGGGTCGGCCACACGTGGCCCTCGAGCAGGTGTCCGCCGCGCGTCGAGCCGTCGGGCCGTCCCAGGATCGCGTGCAGGTGCACGGCGGGCTGGCCGTCGGCGCCCTCGGCGATGTCGCCCACGAGCGAGAGCACCTCGGCCTGCTCGGGCACGGGGATGGGCGTGTACGCGCGGCGCTCTCGATCGAAGTAGCCCAGCGTCGCCTTCTCGAAGCCGCCCACGGCCGTGACCCTGGCCGTCCCGAGCCTCTGGCTGCGCGCCAGCTCCGTGAGGAGCTTCACGACCTCCTCGCCCTTCGCCAGGACCACCAGCAGCGAGCGGGCGCTCGCGTCGGGCGTCGATTCCAGCTCGTTCGTCTTCATGCCCCACCTCCGCCAGAAAATGTGCGCCTCGCGAAGGAGCGCGGGAGGGGCGGAGCCAGGCGGCCAGCGTGGTCCAGCACACGCGCCTCGATTCGCGCCAGGCGGCGACCGCGCTCCTGAGTCCGATCGCCTTCGCCGACGACGAATCGTGAGCCCTTCGCCGCGCGGGAGCGGGCTAAGCGCCTTCCCCGAGGTGCTCGAGGCCGTGCTCGACGTGGGGGTGCCCGATCGTGAGGTCGTGATCGGCGCCCTCCCAGCGGTCGCCGAAGCGTCGCGTGAAGTCGAGCTGACCGTGGCGCGCGAGGTCCTCCGGCGAGAACGTCACGCTCCACAGGCCGCACGGCCCGCGTTCGGCCTCGCGCTCCTCGACGCCCCGCCAGCCGTCGAAGCCGTACCTCAAGGTGAACGGCTGGCGATCCTCGATGGCGAGGCGCCTGCCGGCCGCGAGCCGGGGGAGCGGATCCTCGGGGCGCCAGTGCCACGTCCCGGCGCGCGGGAGCGTCGCGCACCGCTCGGCGACGGCGTCGAGGAGCTCGACGGGCCGACGCGTCTCCGACGCCACGAGCAGCTTCAGGTACTCGGCGTGCGACCAGAGGAGCGGCATGGCGCTGCCGGAGGGCCGGCCCGGCGCGAGCCCGCGCGCCGGGATGGGCGGCCCGTCCCAGACCTGCTCGGGCAGGAGCCCGCCGCGGCTCGCGCAGCGGCGCATGGTCTCGAGGTAGGGGCGCGGATCCTCGCCCGCCTGGAGCGCCAGGTGCCCGCGCTCGCCCGTGAGGACGGGCCACAGCCGCCCCACCCCCGTGCCGTCGTAGGCCGCGCCGTCGGCCTTCTCGCCGTAGCCGTCGTCGTTGTAGCGGTGGTAGAGGGCGCCGGACGGCGTCTCCACCCGCAGCAGGTGATCGACGACGGCGATGGTGTCGCGGATGCGCGGGTCGCGCACGTCGCGCAGGCCGAGGCGCGGCAGGTAGGAGAAGTCCATGCTCACGAGCGCCGACGCGCGGATCGTCTCGCCGGCGCGGTTGCCGAGCCTCACCCGGCCCGTCAGGCCCCCGTCCTTCTCGGGCGGCGCGATGCGGACGTAATAGCCGTCGACGCCCAGCCGCTCGGCGAGGGGCGTTCCGCGCACGAAGCAGAAGCTCTCCAGGCGCTCGTTCCAGTCGTCGGCGAGGTCGAGCGCGTAGGCGCGCGCGTCGTCGTCGAGCCACGGCGCGCCCGCGACGAGCGCGGCGATCACGACGGCGAGCGTGAAGGGGTTCGTGCCCGGCGTCTCCTCCCAGCGGTCCTGGGCGCTCGTGGGCCCGCTCGCCGCGGCGAAGCGCAGCGCGCGGCCCACCATCTCGCGCGTCCCCGCGAGCTCGGGCACGCCGCGCTCGCGCAGCTTGGCCGCGAGCAGCACGGGGAAGGTGGCCTCGTCGAGCTGGATGCCGTTCCAGTAGGCCGCGCCGTCGGGCGTGTAGTTCTGCGGCCAGTGGCCGTCCGGCCGCTGCGTGGCGATGAAGTCCGCGAGGATGCGCGTCGCGTCCCGCAGCTGGTGGGCGGCGACGAGCGCGAAGGCCGCGAGCGTCGCGTCGCGCGGCCAGACGAGGTGGTATCCGCCCAGGCTGTCGGTGGTGTTCCCCCACGGCGTGCTCAGGCTCGCCACGAGCGCGCCCGGGTACTCGCGGTCCTCGTGCGCCTTGATCACCGCCGCGCTCAACACCGCCTCGCGCCCGCCGTCCTCGGCGAGCTTCGGGAGCCGCAGCGTCTTCGCCCAGGCCTCCCAGCCCTCGCGGAACGTGGCCCTCGCGACGTCGAGCCCCTCGGCGATGCTGGCCGCGGCGATCGAGCGCGCGCCCGTGGGGCTGTTGGCGAACCCCAGCGCCATCACGCCGCGCGGCCCGTCGAGCTGCGCGGCGAGCGCCACCGTGCCGCGCTCGGCGCGCGAGAACGACCAGGTGAGCTCGTGGTGCTGGCGGAGGTCCTGCCAGCCGTCCGAGGAGCCGACGAACCCCGCGCTCGGCCGCGAGAACGGCGGATCGGTGACGAGCGCGAGCGCGTGTGAGTCGTGCTGGGCCACGAGGGCGTCCGCCTCCGTCCAGGCCGTGTTGTCCGCCCCGGTCCCGCCGAGGTGGGGGGCGAGCACGACGGCCAGCGCGTACGGGCCCGCGAGCTCGAAGCGCACGAGCAGGACGTCGCGCACCGGATCGGGGACGACCTCGAGCGTCAGGCGGTAGTCGTCGCCGGCGTGCACGATCGTCACGAGGGGGATGTGCGGGGCGGGCGTCTGCACCTCGTACCTCCCGACGCGCTTGAGGTCGACGAAGGTCCCGCGACCGACGAGGTAGAAGGTCAGATCGCGGATCTGGGGGAGCCCGGTGTTCGGCCAGAACACCTCGTTGACGACGCCGTGCCCGAGCGTCGCCCACAAGCGCGCCGACCCGAGCGCCGTCGTGACCAGGTCCTTGCTGCTGCTCGACCAGGTGGGCTTGGTCCCCGGCGCGCCGAAGGCCTCTCGCGCCATGGCCCGGTCACCCCCGCCGCCGGCGCGCGTGGGCGGCCACGGCCGCGACGCCCGCCGCGCCCGCGCCTAGCGCGGCGAGGGTGGCGATGGCGGGGGCCCGCGAGAGC